>NZ_CP117881.1:622500-931250 GCF_028736195.1 Novosphingobium sp. KACC 22771
CCGGACAGGTCTGCATGTCCGATGCCCGATGCCCGATGCCGGGCGGCATCCGCGCCGCATGTGGCCTTTGACGGGGCAAAGTGCAAGGGCGAGTGTGGAGGCCGTGTCGAGGTTTTGTGGAGCGCGCTTCGGGCCGATACCTGAAGCGCCGCCTGCCCCCCGTCAATTGATCGGCGACATGCCCAGACCGTTGCGATAGTTCAGCGTGATGGAAACGCGCGTGGGGCCATTGCCCGCCACCGCCTTGGTCGCGGCGGCCTTGGGCTTATGCCAACCCAGTTTCGGGTTGGAGGCAAAGCCGATGCCATCGACCCACCAGCCGAACTTGCGGTTGTTGTCGCGGTCATGCAGCAGCATGATCGAATAGGCGCCCGCCGCCGGAACGCGCACACAGATCTGGACATTGCCGCTGGCGGGCGTTTCTTCCTCAACCCGGCGGAATGCCTTGCCCTGATAGACGAGCACATTGTCATCCATCAGAAAATCGGTGTCATTGTTGGGATAGACCTCAAGCTTGAGCTTGCCGGTGCGATCCTTGAGCCCCACCACATCGACCAGAAAGGCCGGACCGCTTTCGCCGGCGCGGCATTTGGCTTCCGCCTTGCCCAATTCGGGCGTGGATGCCAGCGGCACCGACGGCTTGGCCGGCGCCTCGGCGGCAAGGATCAGGGGCAACAACAAGGCCATGCTTTATCCTTCTTTGCGCGAGGTGATAAGGTCGACAGTGGCAAACACCGTGCCCACGATAATATGGGCAATCGGGTAAAGGACCGCCATCATCGCCAGCAGGTATGAAATCTGATCATCATGCCCCATCAGGAAGATGGCAAGCCCCGAAAAAGCAGCGTCTTTATAAGGGACAAGCGGCAGGCGCGAAATCAGCATGCGCAGCGTGGCCAGCACCAGCCAGACGCCATAGGCAACCTCGGGCAACACCAGATGCCACATCAGCGCGGTCAGGCCCACATAGCCGATGATGCGCAGGAAATGGACGCCGGTGATGATCCACAATTCGCGCCGGGGCAGCGAAAACAGCTTTTGCCGGAACAGCAGGATGACAAAAGACGTGATCAGCACCACGCCCAGCGAGGTGAACACGGTGGTCGTGTCCTTGCCCATCACGCCCGACTGGATGATCTTCCACGCCGCGCCCAACATCACCAGCGTGGCGATATTGCCCGTCAGCGCCGAAAGGATCGCCATGTCCTTGATCGCGCCGAACGGGGCCGTCACCATGCCCAGACGCGCCCGCGCCCAGGCATAGAACTGCACCTCGCCCAAATAGGACATCAGCAATTCGTTCGACACCTGTTTGCGCAGCAGCGCCGGGATGCCCGAGGCCGGAATGCGCCACAGTCGGCGATAGATGACCCATTCGGAAAGCGGGGGCATCATGTAATTGATGGCAAACACGATCCAGAAGGGCGCCGAACGCGGCACCATCTGGATCAGGCCCTTGGGGTCGAGATCGAGCAGGCGCACCGCCACCACCACCAGAATGGCCAGCGAAATGAGCGAACTGGCAAAACCGGCGATGCGCGAACGGCGCTTCTTGTCGGCCTCCTCCAGCGCGATGTCGCGCACGGGGGCGGGTTCTGCGGCCGATTTCGGGGCCTCGCCATGGGCGGGGCTTTGGGTCAACATCTGATGTGCTTCCTGATCCGCCACGGTGGGGGCCGCGCCCGATGGTGTCTTGTCGCTCATAATGGCGCCGCCTTGGCAGGCTTTGCCCGTGAATGCCAGTAGGCAACTTGCGCGGCGGCTATGGGCCTTTGGGTTCTAACCGGGGCTGAACGAACCATGGGGCGGGCGTTCAGTTTTTCAGCAATTCGCCATAGCGCGCCGGACGGCGGCGCGCGGCAAAGCTGCCATAGGTTGCCCGGATCGAGGAAATCAGTGCCGGAACAGTGGTATCGCCCGGATGCACCGCAATGCGCGCCACATCCATCGCATGCAGACCCACGCGCGCGAGCGAGGCAAAGAAGCGCGAGGACAATTGCCGTCCCTTCGTCCGGCTGGCCCATGTCACCACCGGCCCGCGCGCCAGTGTTTCGCCGGTTTCGGGCCGCCATACGCGCATGTGATCCTCGGCCAGGGGAAAGCCCGATTCGGCAAGCGCCGCCAGCGCGCCCGGCCCATAGAGCCAGGCGGGCGCGATAAAGCCCGCCGTCTCGCGCCCGATAATGTCCTCGATCAGCTTGCGCCCGTCGGCCATCCGCCGCGCCGCCTCGGTCTGGCTCAGGCCAAGGAATTCGCCCTCGCTGGCGGTCATGTGTTTGGCTTTGAACGCCGCCACGCCGCTGTGCTGGGCCAGATCTTTGTGAAACCAGCCATGGACGAACATTTCCACGCCCATCTCCGCCCACCGCCGTAATTTGGCCTGATAGGCGGCATTGCCCGCCAGCGGCGCCTCGCTCCAATGATCGGGCACGACCAGCATCGCGAAATTCATGCCGCCCAGCAGTTCGGACAACAGATCGGCCAGTTGGTCGACCTGCGCCTCGGCGCGCGGCCCGACATCGTGGATCGAGGCCAAAAGGATCTTTTCCCGGCTCATGGCTTACCCTTTTTGGGGATCGGCCCCAACAGCGCAGGTTCGAAAATCAGCGCGCAGATCAGCGTCCAGACCAGCGAGAGCATCAGGATCAGCCCCATGCTGGCCGTGCCGGGATGGGCGCTGAACCACAGCGCGCCAAACGCCGACCCCGTGGCCAGCGCGCTGCACAAGACCGCGCGGGCAAGGGAAGTCTGGAGCAGATCGCCCACACCCGACCGCCACGCCATCACGAAATAGATATGAAACGCCACGCCCACCCCGAACAGCAGCGGAAAGGCGATGATATTGGCAAAATTCAGCGGCTGCCCGATCGCCACGCAGGTGCCCAGCGTCAGGAAGCCGGACAGCACCACCGGCGCCAGCGTAAAGGCCACCTCGCGCACCGAGCGCAGCACCAGCCAGAGCAAGAGCGACACCAGCGCCAGCGCCAGAATGCCCGCCGTGATAAAGGCGTGGCTGACGGTCTTGGCCGCTTCCTGTGTGGCCACGGGCAGGCCGGTGGCGCGCGGAGCCTCGGCGCGCACGGCGGCGGTGAAGCGTTCGATGGTGGCATTGTCGGTGCCGTTTCCGGCGCCATCCACCCGCGGCGTCACCTGAACCAGCGCGCGCCCGTCCTTGGCCAGCCAGTCGCGGCGAATCTCCTCGGGCAGGTTTTCACGCGTCACCTCGCTGGCGGTCAGCGAGGCGCGGATCTTGTCCAACGTCAGATTGAGCGGCGGCACCAGCATCGCGCTCACCGCCTCGCGCTGGGCCGGGCCGGCGGCGGCCAGAGCGGCAAAGCTGGCGGCCAGATGCGCGGCGGGCGCGGCGGTCGCGCCAGGCCGCGCGGCCAGCGCCTTGAGCGAGGCGGCCGCCTTGTTCAGCGCGGCAACCGTGGCGGCATCATCGCTGGCGGGCGGAAAATCGAAAGGGTTGATCGTCGCGTCCAGCAGCAGCGAAGCATCCGAGATCAGCGCCAGCTTCACCCCCTGCGCCTCGGGCACGAAACTGTCGATGGTGATCGCGCGGGCCACTTCCTTGCGGCGGGCCAGACGCGCCTCCAGATCATCGGCCGCCGCCACATTGGGGGCCAGAATCGTGATCGTGTTGGGCGTGCGGTCCGCGTCCTTCATCAGGATCGACAATTCGCGCATCGCCGGGCTGTGCGGATCGCGCAGGTGCAGCGGGTTGAAGTCGAATTTGACCCACACCAGCGTGACCACCGAGAGCAGCATCGCGCCCACAAAGGCGATCAGCACATCGCGCCGATGCCGGTGCAGAAACGCATCGAGCGGCGCGGCCCCGGCCCAGCCCACATCGGCGGCCGGAACCGCAGGGCGCAGGACCATCAGCAGTGCGGGCAGCAGCGTGATATTGAGCAGGAACGCGACGATCATGCCCATGCCCGCGATCACGCCAAGCTCGGCAATCCCGACATAATCGGTGGGCAGAAACGCCCCCAGCGCCAGAAAAATCGCCGCTGCGGCCAGCGACAAAGGCTCCCCAATCGCGGCGGCCATGCGTTCGAGCGCGGCCATCGGCGCGGCCCCGGCGCGGCGCTCATGGTTGAAGCGCACTGCTACCTGAATGCCGAAATCGACGCCCAGCCCGACAAACAGCGGAATAAACGCCACCGAAATCAGATTGAGCCGCCCGACCGCCAGCAGCCCCAGCGCCAGCGTGATCGCCAGCCCTGCGATGATCGTCACCATGATCGCGCCCACGATCTTGGCCGAGCGCGTGGCCAGCCACAGGCAGGCCAGCATCGCGGCCAGCATCCCAAGGCCGATCATCCCCATGCCCTCGCGGATCGAGGCGAATTCCTCGTCGGCCAGCGGCACTTCGCCGGTGATACCGACACGCATCCCATGCGCGGCGTCCAGCCCCAGCGCGGCGGCCTGCGCCCGGATGGCCTCGACCGCCGCCGCGCCCGGCTCCAGATCGCCATAATCCATGCGCGGCATAACAATCAGCAACCGGCGCGTGGGCGGGGCCAGCGAGCCCTTGTCGGTGGAAAACAGCCGCTGCCACGAGAAATACTGGACCCGGCCCGCCAGTTTCGCGTCAATCGCGGATGACAGCTTAGCCAGAGGTTCAGCTAATCGCGAGGCATCCTGTGTCCCGCGCGCGGCGCCATCGGCCACAGTGTCGATGGTCGCGGCAATGCCATGCAGGCTGGGATCGCCCGCAAGGCCGCCCAGCAGGGGCTGCGCGTCAATCAGGCGCTGGGTGGTCTGCTGCACCTCGGGCAGATCGGCAAAGAGCAGGCCGGAGCGGTCAAAGAACGCGCCTCCATCGGGCCGCCGCACCGCCACCACCGGCCCCTTGGGCCCCAGCTTGCCCAGCGCCTCGCTCAAGCGGATCGCGCCATCCTCGGCCAGTTCGGGCGTTTGCCCATCGACCACGACCAGGATCGAATCCTTCAGTTGCGGAAAGGCCGCCTCGATCGCCGCGCCATCCTGACGCCAAGGCGTTTTCGCACTGATCAATTCGCCCGTGTCGGTGGTCATGGCAAAATGCCCGGCCACATAGGCCAACGCGCCCGCCACCAGCGCCAGCGCCAGAATCAGCGTGGCCGCAGGGCGAAGGGATGCCGCGCGGATTGCGCGCACAATGGCGGGGGTCAGGCGGGCGGTGATCATCGCGGCCTGCTCTGACCGAAAACTGGGGCGCAAACAAGGCACAACCTTGCCCAATGCGCCACATCCGCCTATCGCGCGCGGCCATGAGTCAATCCAAATCCCCGCGCCGGTGGAGCGCCATTGCGCCCTCGGTGCTGTTGCTGGCCGGACTGCTGGGCATGGTGGCGGCCAACAGCGGCCTGCGGCATATGTTTGCCCAGGCCGTGGCGACCATCGACCCGCTGGCGGTGCTGGCGATCCTGCCGGTGCAATTCGTGGCGATCCTGCTGTGTACGGCGGCGCAACAGGCGCTCAACGTGGGTATCCCCTTCCGCTCCAGCCTGATTGCGCGATTGGTGCGCGATGCGGCGCACAGCCTGCTGCTGTTTCCCCCCGGCCTTGGCGATGTGGTGGGCGCGCGGGCGGTGGTGCTGCTGGGCGGGCGGGGGCGCGCGGCGGTGGCGCTGCGCGCGCTCGACATCCTTGCCGAGGTGATTGCCGAACTGCCCTTCATGGCGCTGGCTGCCTATGTGCTCTATCATTGGGGCCATTGGGGGGATCATTCGGGGATGCAGGGGGCCGCGCCCGGCGCGGCCTCCTCGGGCGCGTCGCCGTGGTGGGGGCTGCTGGCAGTGCCGCCGCTGGCCTATGCCGGATGGCGGATCTGGCGGGGCAGCGCGCATCACCGCCGCTTTATCCAAACCCGCACCGGACGCCGCCTGCGCGCCGAAATCCACCTGATGCGCCGCGAACTCGCCCGCCAGCGCACCGGCCTGCCGCTGGCCATCATCCTCCACTTCTTTGCATGGAGCATGGCCGGGGTGCAGGTCTGGATCGCGGCGCATATGTTCGGCCTCAACCTCTCGCTCTTTGCCGCCTTTGCCATCGAAAGCGCGGCCACCGCCGCCCGCATGATCCTCTTCTTCGTTCCCGGCGGGCTGGTGATGCAGGAAGCGGGCGCGGTGCTGGCCGGGGCCGCGATGGGCGTGGCCGCGCCGCAAGCTTTGGCGTTGAGTTTGATCCTGCGGTTGCGCGAGCTGGCCTTCGGGCTGTCGCTGCTGATGTGGCCGGTGCTGGAATATCGGGCGCGGCGGCGCGGGGATGCGGTGGAGGGATGAAATGTGCCTCCGGCGGGCAAAGGGCGGGGGCCCTTTGCAATCCCGTTAAAGGGGGGCGCCAGGTCTGCAATCTTGCGTTTTACGCCATGGTTATGAAAGCCTGCGGCGCGGCGATCCAGCGCTGAAAGGCGCCGCAGGCCTTCAAACCCGAACGCTTCGCCTATTCACCTCGTCCGAGTCGAGGCGCAACAAAGACAGTATCGGGATTGCAAAGGGACCAGTCCCTTTGCCCGCCGGAGGCATCTTTCCCAACCCTATCAGCCCATCAAGGCTTAACCGGCTTCGCCCCCGGATCCTCCAGCGGATCGTCGAATTCGGGCACTTCGGGCGCCTGCCCCGGCGGCACTTTGAGCGCGGCGATTTGCCCGGCGCGGTGTTGCAGATAGGTCGAGCGCAGGGCGGCGTAGAAATCGACCGACTGGGCCTTGAGCGCCTTTAATTCCGGCTCTGCGCGGGCGCGGGTGTCGATGCCGCTGGTGACAAGGGCGATGGCCCCGGGGGTGGAGACTGAGACCGCCTCGGTCACGAAGGAGCGCGGGCGGCGGTTGGGGGCCACGGAAACCTGCGGGCGCGAAACGCGGTCGAGCAGCAGCGGCTGCGTAAAGGCATCGCCGCCCATGCCGATCAGGTCGCGGATCGTCGTCGGGCCAAGGATGGGCAGATAGAGATAGACTCCCGGCCCGGCCCCGGCCACGCCCAGCGTATTGGAGAAGCCGTTGCTGTGCGCAGGCGTGTTGAAGGGCTTGCGCTTGGCCACATCGACCAGCCCGCCCACGCCCAGTGTGGAGTTGATGACGAACCGTTTGGCGGTCTGCCACGCGCGCGCCGGTTTCAACTGGATCATGTCATTGGCCAGCGTCGAGGTCATGAAGATATTGGCCAGCGCATTATGCACCCCGTCGCGCACCGGTTCGGGCAGGACGGTGCGATAGACGATGGCGACCGGGCGCAGGATGAAGCGGTCGATCGGCTGGGTGATGGCAAAGAACACGCGGTTCATGCCTTCGAGCGGATCGGGATTGGCCAGATTGGCGATGGTGTCGGGGCCTTCGTCGGGCTCCTCGAAGGTTTTGCCGTCGCGCTCGGCGGCCTGGGCCATGCCGATCACGATGATGGGGGTGTTTTCCTCGGGCTGCTCGGCGGCGATGGCGGCCACTTGCGCTGCGGCTTCGGCATCATCGGGGGCCGGGGCTGGCGCGCTGACGGCGGCGGCCAGCGGCGTCAGCGCCAGCGGCAGGACAAGCAGGAGCGCCATTACCGGGCGCGCCCGGCGAATTGGGCAAAGGGGCCGGTTTCCACCCCGCTGGCCCGCAGCGCGGCGATCACGCCGGGATCGGTCAGCGCGGCGAGTTCCGCGCGATAGCGATAGCCGGGCGCCGATCCGGGATAGGCGTCCACCGTGGCCGGATGGGTATAAAGCTCGGTCAGTCCCTCGGGCAGGGCGGCCAGCGCGGCGGCCATGCGATCGGCGGTAAAGGCGCCGGTCTGGATCAGGCCCGCCACATTGTCATTGGTGGCCACGCCCCCCTTGCGCCATTGCCGCCCCAGCAGCCGCGCCCAATGCTCCATCATCCCGGTCCCGGCCTGCGCGGGCATGCGGATCGCGGGCAGGCCATGGCGGCGCCCTTCGGCGATAATCGCCGCGGCGATCATCGGGTGAAGATGGAAATGCTTGTGCGCGTTGACATGATCGAGCGCGAGGCCCGTATCGGCAAAGGCGGCAAATTGCGCGGCGACCTCGGCCCGCATCTGGGCGCGGGCGGCGGGCGAAAGGGCGATGGCAAAGGCGGTGCGCACCATCGAGGGATGAAACCACCCATCGGGCCCCACCAGCGCCGGAACCTGATCGGGCGGCAGCACCGGGCGGCCATCGGCCAGCACCACATGCAGCCCCACGCCAAGGCCGGGCAGGCGGCGCGCCCGCGCCACCGCGTCCTGCGCCGCCTCGCCCGAAACCATCAGGCTGGCGGCGGTCAGGATGCCTTGCGTATGGGCGCGCTCGACCGCTTCGTTCACCGCCAGCGCGGCGCCGAAATCATCGGCGGTCACCACGAGGCGGCGAACACTCATCGGCTTATGCGGCTTCCTTGCGCTGACGCAGGAACTGGAAGAATTCCACGCCTTCGCGCAACCGGCGCTTCATCATGTCCCAATCGCGCACCATTTCATTGACGATGGCGCCGATCTTGCGCGGGCGGAAATAGAAGCGCTTGTAGAATTCCTCGACCTTGGCGTGGATCACGCTGGCGGGCAGGTGGGGATAGGAAAGCTGGGCGATCTGATGGCCGCCGTCGTCGGTCATCGGCTTGCCGCCCGCGAACCAGCCGTTTTCCACCGCCTGATTATACAGGAACGTGCCGGGATAGGGCGCGGCCAGCGACACCTGAATGGTGTGGGGGTTGATTTCCTGGGCATAGCGGATGGTTTCCTCGATCGTTTCCAGCGTTTCGCCGGGCAGGCCGAGGATGAAGGTGCCGTGGATGGCGATGCCAAGCTCGTGGCAGTTCTTGGTGAACTCGCGCGCCACTTCGACGCGCAGGCCCTTCTTGATGTTGTGCAGGATCTGCTGATTGCCGCTTTCATAGCCGACGAGCAGCAGGCGGCAGCCATTGGCCTTCATGATTTCCAGCGTCTTGCGGGGCACATTGGCCTTGGCGTTGCAGCTCCACGTCAGCGGGAAGCCCGGCTTGCCAAAGCCCAGTTCGCCCAAGGCGATGGCCAGCTTTTCGACGCGGTCGATGTCATCGGTCAGCGTGTCATCGTCAAAGAAGATCTCCTTGGTTTCGGGGATTTCCTTGAGGATATACTGGATCTCCTCGATCACCTTGCCCACCGAGCGCGAGCGATAGCGGTGGCCCGAAATGGTCTGGGGCCACAGGCAGAAGGTGCAGCGGCTCTTGCATCCGCGCCCGGTGTAGAAGGACACATAGGGCGCCTTCAGATAGCCGATGAAGTAATTGTCGATCTTCAGGTCGCGCTTGTACATGGGCGAAACCATGGGCAGCGCGTCCATATCCTCGATGATGGCGCGGTTCTTGTTGTTGATGATCGTGCCGTCCGGCCCGCGATAGGAAATGCCGTCGATCTCGGCAAAGGGACGCCCCTCGGCCAGTTCGACGCAGGTGTAGTCATATTCCTCACGCGCCACGAAATCGATCGCGGTGCTGGCCTCAAGGCTCTGCTGCGTCTCGATCATCACCTTGGCGCCGACAAAGCCGACGAGGCAGTTCGGATTGCGCGCCTTGATCAGCTCGGCCGTCTTGATGTCCTGCATAAAGCTGGGCGTCGAGGTGTGGAGGATGACCAGTTCGGCCGTGTCGAACTCATGGGCGATGTCGTCCCAGCTCAGATCATGGGCGGGCGCGTCGATCAGCTTCGATCCCGGCACCATCGCGGCGGGCTGGGCCAGCCAGGTCGGATACCAGAAACTCTTGATCTCGCGCTTGGCCTGATAGCGGGCGCCGGCGCCCCCGTCGAAACCGTGGAAGGAGGGGGCCTGGAGGAAAATGGTGCGCTTCATCGGTCTCTCTTGGTGCGGGCGGCATGGTCGGTGGCGGGGTGGCCCCTGATGCGGCCTTTGGAGGTCATTGTAAGGCTTGCGCCGCGCCAATCAATCGCAGTTGCGAACAGGCTGGCGCAAAAAACGCAAAAGCTGATGAGGTCGGCGATGGGAATCAGCCATAGGGGCAGGGCAATAGGCGCATATTTATGAACCTTTGCTGCAAGCGCAAGTCGGGCAAGGATTATTGCCAGCAGCAACGCTCCGCCTATACCGGGCGCAACCGCCGCCGCCAAGACCCCCAGCGGCAATCCATGCGTGACAATCGAGCCGTAATGGCCCGCGCCCGCCAGATCGCGTACGGTCACGGCCCAGCGCAGATGCTGGCGCCAGAGCATGCGAAATGAAGATTCGGCCCCGGCATGGACCAGAATCATCGGCGGAATATCCACCCGCAGCCCCTGCGCGGCCACGCCCGCGCCTATCGCATGATCGTCGGCCAGAACATCGGCCAGCGCCGTAAACCCGCCCATCGCCTCCAGCGTTTCGCGGCGCAGGGCTATGGTCGAACCCATGCAGGGCTGCGCCATGCCGGTGGCCAAGCCCACCACCATATTGGGCAGCGTCTGGCCCGCGATCATCATCGCGCCCACCCGGCTCCACAATCCCGCATCGCCCCGCCCGACATAGAGGCACGAGACCGCCCCCACCCCCGGCTGGCTCAACGCATCGTTGATCCGGGCCAGATAATCGGGCTCCACCACCATATCGCTGTCGGATAAAACCAGCACATCATGCGCGGCCAAAGGCATCATCGCGATCAGTGAGCCGACCTTGCCATTGGCCGCAGGCGCGCGCGGGCCGGGGTAATAGGCGATGTTATTATGCGCCGCGACCATGGCGCGGGCCACCGGGGCGGCCCCGTCATCGGGCGCATTGGTGCCCAGCACGATCTGCACCGCTCCGGCATAATCCTGATGCGTAAATCCATCGAGATTTTCGGCCAGACGCGGTTCTGCGCCATGCAGCGGTTTGAGAATTGTAACGGCCCTTGCAGGCGCATGGGGCGCGGGCGGCGCGGCAAAGAAACGCTCCACCGCGCCAAGGGCAAAGAGTTGATAGAGCAGGCCAACCCCTGCCAGCGCCAACACGCCATATGCCAACAGCACATATCCCATGGCGCAAGCCCCTACACCGCTTTGCAGCCGCAGCAAAAGGGTTTAGGGGCTTGCCTCATGAGCGGACCCATCACGATCGTTACCGGCGTCGCCGGTTTTCTGGGCAGCGCGGTGGCGCGGGTGCTGGCGGCGCAGGGGCGACAGGTGCGCGGCGTGGTGCGCGGCTCCTCCTCGCGGGTCAATCTGACCGATTTCCCCGGCGAGATCGTCGAGGCCGACCTGCGCGACGAGGCCGCCGTGCGCGAGGCGATGCGCGGCGGGACAGAACTGTTCCATGTCGCCGCCGATTATCGCCTCTGGGCACGCGATCCGGGTGAGATCCTGCGCAACAATGAAGCGATGACCCGCGCGGTCATGCGCGCCGCTCTGGCCGAAGGGGTGGGGCGGGTGGTCTACACCTCGTCCGTGGCGACCTTGAAACCGCTGGACAATGGCGCGGCCGATGAAACGCGGCCCGCCAGCGTGGCCGAAGCGGTCGGCGTTTACAAACAATCCAAGGTCGTGGCCGAAAGGCTGGTCGAGGATATGGTGGCGCGTGATGGCCTGCCCGCGATCATTGTCCAGCCATCGACCCCCATCGGCCCGCGTGATGTCAAACCCACGCCCACGGGCCGCATCCTTGTCGAATGCGCGCATGGGCGCATGCCCGCCTATGTCGAGACTGGCCTCAACCTTGTCCATGTCGAGGATGTCGCGCGCGGCCATCTGCTGGCGGCGGAGCGGGGCCAGATCGGGCGGCGCTATATTCTGGGCGGTCAGGATGTGACGCTTGGGGCGATGCTGGCGGAAATCTGCGGGCAGGTGGGGCGCAAGCCTCCGCGTGTGAAATTGCCGGTGGCGCCCTTGTTTCCGCTGGCGGTGGGCGCGGAATTGTGGGGGCGGATGACGGGGGTTGAACCTTTCGTCACCGTGGACGCGCTGAAAATGGCGCGGCATCACATGTATTTCTCCAGCGCGCGGGCGCAGGCGGAACTCGGCTATACTGCGCGGCCCTGGCAGGAGGCGGTGCGCGATGCGCTCGGCTGGTTCGCGCAGGAGGGCATGATTCCGGCCTGCGCGGGAGGGGGCATGATCCCATGACCCTCCTTGCCGCGCTGGTGCTGGCGATCTGGCTGGGGCTGGTCGCCACGGGCTTCTGGACCTGCCGCGAGGCGGATGACAACGCCCCCTTTGCCGCCCCCGATGTCTGGCCCGAGGTGGTCGCGGTGGTCCCCGCGCGCAATGAGGCCGATGTGATCGCCAGCTCCATCGGCAGCCTGTTGCGCCAGGATTATGCAGGGCCCTTCCGGGTCGTGCTGGTCGATGACAATTCCGAGGATGGCACCGGCGATCTGGCCCGCGCCTTGGGGTCTGATCGGCTGACCGTGCTGCGCGGCGCGCCCTTGGCGGCGGGCTGGACCGGAAAGCTCTGGGCCGTGCATCAGGGGATCATCGAGGCCGGGGCGCCGCGCTATCTGTGGCTGACCGATGCGGATATCGAGCATGCGCCCGATACGCTGACGCGCCTTGTCGGCATTGCCCATGGTGGAAACCGCAGGCTCGTGTCCTTCATGGCGCTGCTGTCCTGTCGGACATGGGCGGAAAAATGGCTGGTGCCCGCCTTCATCTGGTTCTTCATGATGCTTTATCCGTTCAATTGGATCAATCGTCGGGGGCCGGTGGCGGGGGCTGCGGGCGGCTGCGTTCTGGTTGAGCGTGACGCCTTGGAGGCGGCGGGCGGTATTGGCGCGATGCGCGGGGCGCTGATTGATGACTGCACGCTGGGCGCGCTTATCAAGAAACAGGGGCCGATCTGGCTGGGCCTGACCCGGCGCAGCGTGTCGATCCGGCCCTATGCCAACTGGCGCGAGATCGGCATGATGATCGCCCGCAGCGCCTATGCCCAATTGCGCTACAATCCCCTGCTGCTGGTGGGCACGGTGCTGGGGCTGGGCTTGATGTTTGGCGCGCCGGTGTGGCTGGCGCTGGGGGCAAAGGGTGCGGCGCAGGTGATGAGCCTGATCGCGCTGGGGCTGATGCTGGGTTCCTATCAGCCGATCCTGGGCTTTTATGGCCGCGCCCCGATGCGCGCTCTGGCCTTGCCCCTGGTCGCGCTGTTCTATGTTTCATGCACAATCCATTCAGCTTTGTCCTATTACCGGGGCAAGGGCGGCATGTGGAAAGGCCGCGCACAGGCGGAAATTGCGGGGGCATGACAGACACCATCCTAACCACCGCCGATCTGCAAAGCGGCAAGGATCACACGGGCGAGAATTTTCCCGTGGCCAGTTTCATGGTGCGCCCCGATGCGCGCGCGCCGGTCATGGCCTATTACCGCTTTGCCCGCGCGGCCGATGACATTGCCGACCACCCCACCGCCAGTGCGGCGGAAAAGCTGCGCCTGCTGGGCCTGATGCGGGCCGGGCTTGATGGCGCCCATGCCGGCGATCCGCTGGCGCAGGC
Source organism: Novosphingobium sp. KACC 22771 (assembly GCF_028736195.1). GTDB lineage: Bacteria > Pseudomonadota > Alphaproteobacteria > Sphingomonadales > Sphingomonadaceae > Novosphingobium. The sequence goes on from NZ_CP117881.1 coordinate 635,895, forward strand.
GCTGGGCGCGGTCTGTCGCGCGCGGGGCATCAGCCTTGACCACGGCCACGACCTGCTCACCGCCTTTGAGCGCGACTGCACGGTGGATCGCTATCAGGACTGGGCCGGGCTGATCGACTATTGCCGCTATTCCGCCATGCCGGTCGGGCGCTTCGTGCTCGATTGCCATGGCGAGGACCGGGCGCTGTGGCCGATGAACGATGCGCTTTGCGCCGCGCTCCAGATCATCAACCACCTGCAGGATTGCGCCAAGGATTATCGCGCGATCAACCGGGTCTATATCCCGCTCGATTCGCTGCGCGCTGCGGGCATCGGGGTCGAGGCGCTGGGCGAGGGGCGTGCCAATCCGGCGCTGCGCGGGGTCATCACCGATCTCACGCTGCGCACCCAGGAATTGCTGCGCACCAGCGCGCCTTTTGCCGATGCGATCCGCGACTGGCGGCTGGCCGCCGAAGTGGCCGTGATCCAGCGGCTGGCGCAGGATCTGTGCGCTGTGCTGCTGGCGCGTGATCCTTTGAGCGAAAAGGTCCATCATACCAAGGCGCGCGCGCTCACTCTTGCGCTTCGTGCTGCAATGCGGCAGGCGGGCCGCCGTATCTGGCCGGGCAAAAGATCATGACCGCAACCACCCTATCGCCCATTCCCCCCTCGATGCCTGAAGCCCTTCGCGCCAAGGTCGCGGGCAGCAGCTTTTACGCCGGAATGCGCATCCTGCCCAAGGCAGAGCGCGAGGCGATGTTTGCCATCTATGGCTTTTGCCGCATCGTTGACGACATCGCCGACGACCAGCAGGCCCCCCGCGACCAGCGCGGCGCGATGCTGGCCGACTGGCGCCGCTGGATCGGCGCGCTCTATCGCGGTGGGGACACCGGACAGGCCGCTTTCCTGGCTCAGGCGGTGCGCGATTTCGCGCTGGAGGAGGCCGATTTCCTCGCCGTGATCGAGGGGATGCAGATGGATGTCGATGGCGACATCCAATGGCCGAGTTTTGCCCTGCTCGACCATTATTGCGATTGCGTGGCGAGCGCCGTGGGCCGCCTCTCGGTCAATATCTTTGGCATGGACCGGGGTGAGGGCGTCCATCTGGCACATCACCTTGGCCGGGCGCTGCAATTCACCAATATTCTGCGCGATCTGGACGAGGATGCGCAGATTGCGCGCGTCTATTTGCCCATCGAGGCGCTGACCCATGCGGGCATCCATCCCACCACGCCCATGGCGCTGATGGCCGATCCCGGCATGGACAGCGCCGCGCGCTGGCTGGCCGCGCGGGCCGAGGCGCATTTCGAGGCCGCCGGAGCCTGCCTTGCCGCGCGCCCCAAGGGCCGCCTGATCGCCCCGCGCCTGATGGAGGAAGCCTATGCGCTGGTCCTCCGCCGGATGCTGGCGCAGGGCTGGCACGCGCCGCGCCGCCGGGTCAGCACGTCCAAGCCGCGCCTGCTCTTCTCGCTGATCCGCCATCTGGTGATGGGCTGAATGGCTTTCGTCCGCGCACAGGTGATTGGCGCCGGTATGGCCGGGCTGACGGCGGCGGTGGAATTGACCGCAGCCGGTCTGCCGGTGGCTTTGTCCGAGGCTGGGCCGCGTGCGGGCGGGCGCTGCCGCTCCTATTTTGACCCCTCGCTGGGCCTGACCATCGACAATGGCAACCATCTGGTGCTGGCGGGCAATCCGGCGGTTTCGCGGTTTCGCGCGATGGTGGGGGCGGATGCTCCTTTGGCCGGTCCGCCCCATGCCGATTTCGCCTTCGCCGATCTGGCCACGGGCGAGCGCTGGACCTTGCGGATCAATGACGGGCCGGTGCCGTGGTGGGTGCTGGTGCCGTCGCGCCGGGTGCCGGGGTCGCGTCTGGCCGATTATCTGCCGCTTGGGCGTCTGCTGAAAGGGCGGGCGGATCAGACCATCGGCGATCTGGTAAAGCCGCAGGGGCCGGTGTGGGAACGGATGCTGCATCCGGTCCTGCTGGCGGCCTTGAATACCGATCCGGCGGCGTCTTCTGCCGCGCTCTGCGCCAATGTGCTGGCCGAAACGCTGGCCAAGGGCGGGCGGGCCAGCGCGCCGCGTGTGGCGGTGCCGACGCTGGCTGCGGCCTTTATTGATCCGGCGGTGGACTGGCTGGAGGCGCAGGGTGTGGCTTTGCAGACCGGGCGGCGGCTGCGCGGCATAAGGTTTGAGGGCGATAGCGTGTCGGCGCTGGAATGGGCCGATGGGGCGCAGGCGATTGGCGCGGATGAGGCGGTGGTGCTGGCCGTGCCCGCATGGGTGGCGGCTTCGCTGGTGCCGGATCTGACCGTGCCGGACGATCACCGCTCGATCCTGAACGCGCATTTCGCCTGTGCGCCCCCGGCGGGCGCGCCCGAGATGCTGGGCCTGACCCATGCTACCAGCGAATGGATCTTTACCCACCCCGACCGGATTTCCGTGACCATTTCCGGCGCGGATCGGTTGATGGACGAGGACCGCGAGGCGCTGGCCACGCTGATCTGGGCCGAGGTGGCGCAGGCTCTGGGGATCACCGCGCCCATGCCCCGGTGGCAGATCGTCAAGGAAAAGCGCGCCACTTTTGCCGCCACGCCCGAGCAGGACGCGCGCCGCCCGCACACCGAAACCCGCTGGCGCAATCTGTTTCTGGCCGGGGATTGGGTGCAAAACGGTTTGCCCGCCACGATCGAGGGCGCGATCCGCTCCGGCGACAGCGCGGCCCGGCTGGTTCTGGGCCAGCCTTTGAAATATGGAAAAGGACGATGAACGAAGTTGCCCCTGATCGGGCCCTGTTGGACGCCACCATCGGCCGCGCCGCCGACGCCCTGCTGGCTGAGCAGCGCGAGGATGGCCACTGGGTCTATGAACTGGAGGCCGACGCCACCATTCCGTCGGAATATGTCCTGCTGCGCCATTTCCTTGGCGAGTCGGTGGATGAGGAGCTGGAAGGCAAGATCGGCCGCTATCTGCGCCGGATTCAGTCGGAGGCCCATGATGGCTGGCCGTTGTATCACGAGGGCGGGTTCGACATTTCGGCCACGGTGAAGGCCTATTATGCGCTGAAAATGATCGGCGATGATGTGGATGCGCCCCACATGGCCCGCGCCCGCGCCGCGATCCTGAAGGCAGGCGGGGCCGAGGCGGTCAATGTCTTTACCCGCATTCAACTGGCGCTGTTTGGCGCAGGATCGTGGGACGCCGTGCCGACCATCCCGCCCGAACTGATCCTCGCGCCGCGCTGGTTCCCGGTCCATCTGCTGAAAATGAGCTATTGGGCGCGGACCGTGGTGGTGCCGCTCCTGGTGCTGTGTGCGTTGAAGCCGGTGGCGCGCAATCCCAAACAGGTTCTGGTGCCCGAGCTTTACACCGGCGTGCCGCGCAAGCTGACCAGCCAGGCCGATCATGTGCATCCGGTCTGGAGGAACGGGTTTGAGGCGCTGGACTGGGGGCTGAAGCGGTTTGAGGGGCGCTGGCCCAAGGCGATGCGCGCGCGCGCAATCCGCCTGTGCGAGGAATGGGTGGTCGAGCGACTGAACGGGGTCGATGGCCTTGGCGCGATCTATCCGGCCATGGCCAACAGTGTGATGATGTTCGATGTGCTGGGCTATGCGCCCGACCATCCGCATCGCGCCATCGCGCGCGAATCGGTCGAACGCCTGCTGGTGATCAAAGACGACGAGGCCTATTGCCAGCCCTGCGTTTCGCCGGTGTGGGACACGGCGCTGGCCGCCCATGCCATGCTGGAGGTGGGCAGCGAGGAGGCGATTGCCGGGGCGGGCCGCGCGCTCGACTGGCTGGGGCCGCGCCAGATTCTCGACACGGTGGGCGATTGGGCCGAACAGCGCGATGTGCGGCCCGGCGGCTGGGCGTTTCAGTATAATAACGAATACTATCCCGACCTTGACGATACCGCCGTGGTGGTGATGGCGATGGACCGCGCCTCGGCCTTTCGCGGCGACAAGGACAAGGACGCCATCGCGCGCGGGGTGGAATGGACCGTGGGGCTGCAATCAAAGGATGGCGGATTTGCCGCCTTTGATGCCGACAATGACAAGCTCTATTTGAACAACCTGCCCTTTGCCGACCATGGCGCGCTGCTCGATCCGCCCACGGCCGATGTGTCGGCGCGCGTGGTCTCGATGCTGGCGCAGATGGGCGAGCCCGCCGACAGCCCGCGCATGAAGGCCGCGCTGGGCTGGCTGGAAAAGGAGCAGGAGAAGGAGGGCAGCTGGTTTGGCCGCTGGGGGGTCAACCACGTTTACGGAACATGGTCGGTGCTCTGCGCGTTGGGCAGGGCGGGGATCGGGCGCGAACAGCCGATGGTGGCGCGCGCGGTCGATTGGTTGAAGGCGGTGCAGAATGCGGATGGCGGCTGGGGAGAAAGCTGCGATTCCTATGCGCTGGACCGCAAGGGGCATGAAACCTTTGTTTCCAACGCCAGCCAGACGGCATGGGCCTGCCTTGGCCTGATGGCGGTGGGCGAGGCGAAGAGCGAGGCGGTGGCGCGCGGGATCGCGTGGCTGATCGCCCATCAGGCCGGAGACGGTCTCTGGGGGCAGGAGCATTATACCGGCGGGGGTTTCCCGCGAGTCTTTTACCTGCGTTATCATGGCTATCCGCGCTATTTCCCGCTTTGGGCGCTGGCGCGGTATCGCAATAGGACGCAGGCCAATGTGGAGCAAGCCCAGTGGGGAATGTGAATGCCAAGCCGGTGATCGTGGTCACCGGAACATTGCGCGAAGCCGCCGTGCTGGACCATCATAGTGTCGAGGTGATGGCCGGCGGCAATGACCCCGATCATCTGCGCGCCGAATTGATGGCGCGGGCGCCCCATGCCGCGGGCCTGATCAGCTATGGCATGTGCGGGGCGATTGACTACTCGCTCAAGCTGGGCACGATGATCATCGGCAAGCGGTTGACCGGCGCGTTTCATGCCAAATGCGATGAACGCTGGGTTGCGGCGCTGCACTCGCTCTTGCCGCAGGCGCGGGTGGGCACAGTGCATGCCGATGGCCATCTGTTGACCGATTCGCACGACAAGGCCGAAAGGGCATGGGCCAGCGCGGCCATTGCCGCCGATATGGAAAGCCATATCGTGGCCGAGGTGGCGGCGCATATGAACCTGCCCTTTGGCATCCTGCGCTGTGTTTCCGATATTGCCGAGGTGGAATTGCCGCCCGCCGTCAATGTGATGATGGGGCCCAACGGCGAATTGGCGCTGGGCGCGATCTTCAAATCGATCCGCCAGCAACCCGACCAGTTGGGCTCGCTGACCAAGACGATCGTCGGATTTGCCAAGGCCTATCGCGCGCTGATCAAGGGTTCGAAACAGGCGGGCCCCTATCTGGGCTTCGATCTGCGCTGAGGCTTGCTTTGGGCAACAAAAAAGGCGGGGGTTTGGGCCCCCGCCTTTTTCGTATCAGGTGATGGGCCGATCATGCCGCGCGGGTGGCGCGGGCGTATCCTTCGGGATCGGCAATCTTGATCTTCTCCAATTCCTGCTCAACCTGCGTGGCGTGAACGTCCACGGCCTTGCGGGCGTTGGACAGGTCGATGTCAGGCGCCATCGGGCCTTCGGTGCGGATGCCCTGCATGCCCACCTTGATGAATTCCCACGGGCGGGTCAGGCCTTCCTTGGCCGCCGTGCCTTCAAACCCGCAATGGACCATGCAGTTCGAGCATTTCTCGTACTTGCCCACGCCATACTGGTCCCAGTCGGTGCCTTCCATCAGCTCGGCGAAGGTCTCGACATAGCCTTCGCCCACCAGATAGCAGGGCTTCTGCCAGCCAAACACCGTGCGCAGCGGCATCGACCAGGGCGTGCATTCATACGAACGGTTGCCCGCAAGGAAGTCGAGGAACAGCGGCGAATTGGTGAACTTCCACGCCTTGCCGCCGCCTTCGCCCGGCTTGGCATTCTTGGCCGCGCCGCGCTTCAACAGGTCGCGGAACAGGTTCTTGGTCTTTTCGCGGTTCAGGAAATGCTCCTGATCGGCGGCGCGTTCATAGGCATAGCCGGGGCTGATGGTCACCTCGACATCGAGGCTGGTCATCAGGTCGAGGAACTTGGCCATGCTCTCGGGCTTGGCATCGTTGAACACGGTGCAGTTGACCTGAACGCGGAAGCCCTTCGACTTGGCCAGATGGATCGCTTCGAGCGCGACATCATAGGTGCCTTCCTGATCCACGGCCTTGTCATGCATGGCCTTGTCGCCATCGAGATGGATCGACCAGGTGAAATAGGATGAGGGCTTGTAGTCGTTGATCTTCTTTTTCAGCAGCAGCGCGTTGGTGCAAAGGATCACGAACTTCTTGCGCGCGATATAGCCTTCGACAATCTTGGGCATATCCCGATGCAGCAGCGGTTCGCCGCCCGCGATCGACACGGCGGGCGCGCCCGATTCGTCAATCGCGGCCATGCATTCTTCCACCGACAGGCGGCGGTTGAGGATCGCGTCGGGATAATCGATCTTGCCACAGCCCGGGCAGGCCAGATTGCAGCGCAGCAGCGGTTCGAGCATCAGCACGAGCGGATATTTGCCGCCCTTGATCTGGCTGGAAATGGCATGACCAGCAATGCGAAGGGCGGGGCCAAGGGGAAGGGACAAGGGGGCTTACTCCAAACAGGGCATTACGCGCGGGCACGGGCGGATTCGCCCGCCCGGCGCAGGGCCGCAGGCAGGCTGAACGACACGTTTTCGCGGATGCCGTCAAGCTCTGAGACGGTTATTTTTCGCGAAAGGGCGATGGCGGCAATCACATCTTCGACCAGTTCCTCGGGCGCGCTGGCCCCGGCGGTGACGCCAAGGCGTTCGACCCCGTCCAGCCATTGCGGATCCAGATCGCCCGCATCGCCCACCAGCCACGCCGGTTTGCCCAGCGAGAGCGCCACATCGCGCAGCCGGTTCGAATTGCTGGAATTGGCCGCGCCCACCACGATCAGCGCGTCGCATTCCTCCACCAGCGCGCGCACGGCGTTCTGGCGGTTTTGCGTGGCATAGCAGATGTCGGACACGTCCGGCCCGGCCACATCGTCAAAGCGATCATGCAGCGCGGCAATCACGCCGCGCGTGTCATCGACCGAGAGCGTCGTCTGCGTCACATAGGCAATCGAGCTATCCGTGCCCAGCGGCAGCGCGGCCACATCATCGGGCGTGGCCACCAGATGCACCGGCGCGGGTATCTGGCCCAGCGTGCCGACCACCTCGGGATGGCCCGCATGGCCGATCAGCACGACTTCGCGCCCCTCGCGGGCAAAGCGGCCGCCGTGCAGATGCACCTTGGTCACCAGCGGGCAAGTGGCGTCATAAACCGGCAGGCCGCGCTGCTCGGCTTCCTGTTCGACGCTTTGCGGCACGCCATGCGCGGAAAACACCGTGACCGCGCCGGAGGGCACTTCGTCGAGTTCTTCGACAAAAATCGCGCCCATCGCACGCAACCTGTTCACGACATGCGCGTTATGAACAATCTCATGGCGGACATAAACGGGCGCGCCATGGATTTCGAGCGCGCGTTCCACGATGCGGATCGCGCGGACCACGCCTGCGCAAAACCCGCGCGGCGAGGCGAGCTTGATGGACAGGGGGGCGGCGAGCAGCCGAGCGGGGGAACTCTCTGTCGGTGTCAAACGGTCTATCCCTTTTGAACCTGTGCCCTTGGGGGGAATAGGGCAAAGCGCGCAAAAGCGCGGCAGGCATTGTAACCGCTTCTGTTGGCAGAGAAAAGATTGCGCCAGCCTGAACCGCGGCTTCATTGCGCGCTCATACCACTTGTTTTACGTATTGCTCTGGCTCAAGGACGCGCAATGGCCGGTTGCGGCACGGCGCGCCTCCGGGTGAGCCCTTATCGTCCGATGTTCTGGTTTGGAGTGAGCATGACAAGTCAATCGGGATTCGCATCGCTGCGCGGCGCTGTGGCGCTGGCTCTGCTGGCGCCGGTGGCGGCCTTGGCGGTGCCGGGCGTGGCCATGGCCCAGGCGGGCGATCCGGCGGCCCAGACCATCGAGGGCCTCAATGCGGGCCTGATCGCCACGATGAAGGCGCAAGGCGGCCAGGCCGCGCGCGCGCGCGTGATCGGCCCGGTGGTGGATCGCACCTTTGACATTCCCGCCATGGCCCGCCTCTCGGTGGGCCCGCCTTGGACCACCTTTTCGCCGCTGGAGCAGGCCAATGTGGTCGCCGCCTTTCGCGCCATGACGGTGGCGCAATATGCCGCCAATTTCGACAGCTATTCGGGCGAGAAGCTGAGCCTTGTGGGCACGGTGGAAACCCGCGGCACGGACAAGCTGGTGCGCACGCAGTTGACCGGGGCGGGCACCAATGAATCGCTCAACTATCGCCTGCGCGAAAACGGCGGGCAGTGGAAGATCATCGACGTGTTCTATCGCAACGCGATCAGCCAGATCGCCACGCGCCGTTCCGATTTTGCCGGCGTGATCGCCAAGGGCGGCGCCGGGGCGCTGGTGGCCCACCTTAACCGACTGGCCGCCAATCCGAAGTAAGTGGTGGGTTTGCAAAGAAAAAGCCCCGGTGCTGGCACCGGGGCTTTTTCATTGTCAAAGGCTTCAGAAATACCGCAGGGCCAGACGGATCACCTGCGACTTTGCCTCATGGACAAACATCGCGTCGCGCCATTTGGGCGGGCCCAGCACGATTTTGGCATCGCGTGAAAAGCCCACGCCTTCCTTGGGGATGCCGATGAAGTTGCGATCAACCTTCTTGTTGCCGTTTTCGTCCTGAAACACCTGCGCCGCCCATTCGCCGGGGGGCACATTGGCAAAGACCACGCTGGTCGCGCCCTTTTGCGAGGGGGCCGAGGCCTCCAGCACGCAATCGTCCTTCAAAAAGGTCTTTTGCGGGCAAAGCGCAACATGCACCCGGCCCGCATTCGAGCGGACATTCTCGACGACCACCGTCAGCGGCGCGCCCACCGGCCCGCCACCGCCCGCCGCCGCCGCGTCAGTCCCCGAACCGGCCAGCGCAATCGCGATCAGGGCAAGGCTCAAGCGCGGGCCTCGCCCACGATATCGGCACTCACCACCTCGGCATCGTTCCAGCGCAGCGCCTTGAGCACCGTTTCGACAATATGCGGCGCGTTCAGCCCCGCCGTGTCATACTGCTTGTCGGGCGCATCATGGTCCTGGAACACGTCGGGCAGACGCATCGTGCGGATCTTCAATCCGCCATCGGTCAACCCTTCGTCGCTGGCCAGCGTCAGCACATGCGAGCCAAGGCCGCCGATCGCGCCCTCCTCGATGGTGACGACCACCTCATGCGTGGTGGCCAGACGGCGGATCAGTTCCTCGTCCAGCGGCTTGGCAAAGCGCAGGTCGGCAACGGTGGTGGGCAGGCCCTTGGCCTCCAGCACCTCGGCGGCCTTGACCGCCTCGGCCAGACGCGTGCCCAGCGAAAGGATGGCGATCTTGCCGGCCCCCCCACGCACGATCCTCCCCTTGCCGATCTCCAGCTTTTGCGGCGTGGCGGGCATCTCGACGCCCGTGCCATTGCCGCGAGGATAGCGGAAGGCGATCGGACCGCTGTCATGTTGGGCCGCCGTATAGGTCATATGGACCAATTCGGCCTCATCCGCCGCCGCCATCACCACGAAATTGGGCAGCGAGGCCAGATAGGTGATGTCAAACGTGCCCGCATGAGTTGCACCATCGGCGCCGACAAGCCCCGCACGGTCAATCGCGAAACGCACCGGCAGGTTCTGGATCGCCACGTCATGCACCACCTGATCATAGGCGCGTTGCAGGAAGGTGGAATAGATCGCGCAGAACGGACGCATCCCCTGCGCGGCAAGGCCCGCAGCAAAGGTCACGGCATGCTGTTCGGCAATGCCCACGTCAAAGCTGCGGTCCGGGTGCGCCTTGGCGAATTTGTCGACGCCGGTGCCCGACGGCATGGCGGCGGTGATCGCCACGATGCGCGGATCGCTATCGGCAATCCTGGCCAGTGTTTCGCCGAACACGTTCTGATAGGCAGGCGCCTTGGCCGGGGCCTTGACCTGCTCGCCGGTGATGACGTTGAATTTCTGGACGCCGTGATACTTGTCCGCCGCCGCCTCGGCCGGGGCATAGCCCTTGCCCTTTTGCGTGACGACATGGATCAGGCACGGGCCGGCCGCCGCATCACGGACGTTCTCCAGCACCGGGATCAACTGTTCCAGATTGTGCCCGTCGATCGGGCCGACATAATAAAAGCCCAGCTCCTCGAACAGAGTGCCGCCCATCACCATGCCGCGTGCAAACTCGTCGGTCTTGCTGGCCGCGCGATGCAGCGGAGCGGGCAGATGGCGCGAGAGCTTCTTGGCCATTTCGCGCAGTTCGAGGAAGGGCCGCGAGGACACCAGCCGCGCAAGATAGGCCGAAAGCCCGCCGACCGGCGGCGCAATCGACATGTCATTGTCATTGAGGATGACCACCAGCCGGTTGCCCGCGCCTTGCGCATTGTTCATCGCCTCATAGGCCATGCCCGCGCTCATCGAGCCATCGCCGATGACCGCAATCGCCTTGCCGGGCTGATCGGACATCTTGTTGGCCATGGCAAAGCCGATGGCCGCCGAAATCGAGGTGCTGGAATGGGCCGCGCCGAAGGGATCGTATTCCGATTCGCTGCGTTTCGTAAAGCCCGACAGGCCGCCCGGCTGGCGCAGGGTGCGGATGCGGTCGCGCCGTCCGGTGACGATCTTGTGCGGATAGGCCTGATGGCCCACGTCCCAGATCACCTTGTCGCGCGGCGTGTCGAACACGTAATGCAGCGCCACGGTCAATTCCACCACGCCAAGGCCGGAACCCAGATGGCCCCCGGTCTGTCCGACGGTGTGAATCATTTCCTGACGCACATCATCGGCCAACTGGCGCAATTCGCCCATCGACAGGCCGCGCATGTCGGCAGGCACCTTCACTCGATCCAGGATCGGCGTCTTCAGTTCAGCTTCCATGACGCAGCCTTACACGGGTTAATCGGCGCTGTCGATTGATCCCATGGTGTTCATAATGCATTTGCGCCGGGCGGTTGTTGCAAGTGGGCCGCACTGGGCGGGGTGGTCGCGCAAAAAATGCGGTTGTTCGCGTGGGGCCCTTGTTTTTCCTGTATCGGTCAAGGACATGCTTTTGCCGATTGGCCTGATGCGCCTCGTCCTTTCGGCCCACTTGGCAGGATGGGGGCGGGGCAATAGGGTCGCGGGAAAAGCATGGGCAAGGGGATTGAGGATGAAATTGGGCGCGCAAGGGCTGCGAGGGCTGCTGCTTTCCGGGATGGCCCTGATGCCGATGGCGGCCCAGGCAGCCGGTAACGAGGCGGCCGATGAAGAGGCGGCCTCGCCCATTATTGTCACGGGGGTGGGGCTGAATGCCGCGCCTGCGGTGCCTGCCTATTCCTCGCGCGAGATTGACCGCGAGGCGCTGACCTCGTCGGTTTCGGGCCGGATCGAGGATGTGCTGGCCAATGTGGCCGGTTTTCAACAGTTTCGTCGTTCCGATAGCCGCTATACCAACCCCTCGGCCCAAGGCGCGACGCTGCGCGCGCTGGGCGGCAATGCGGCGGCGCGTACACAGGTGCTGCTCGATGGCGTGCCGATGGCCGATCCGATGTTCGGTTCGGTGCCGTGGAATGCGATCACGCCCGAACGATTGGGCTCGGTGCGGGTGACGCGCGGGGGCGGTTCGGGGGCTTTCGGGTCGGGCGCGGTGGCCGGGACCATTGAATTGAACAGCGCCGGGCGCGACACGCTGGGCCTGATTTCCGCCGAGGCGCTGGCCAATGATCGCGGCGAGACCTCGCTCTCGGGCGCGGTGGCGCCGAAATTGGGCGCGGGCTTTGCCGAGGTCTCGGGCCGCTGGGACCGGGGCGACGGTTTCTGGACCACGCCCGAAAGCCAGCGCGTCGGCGCCAGTGTCAAATCGCGCTATGACAGTTGGTCGGTGAGCGCGCGCGGTGTCGCCCCGATTGCGAACAATGTCGAGCTTCAGGCCCGCGCGATGGTTTTTGACGACCACCGCGTGCTGCGCTTTGCCGGGGCCACCAGCCATTCGAGCGGCGAGGATTTCTCGCTGCGCCTTGTCGGGCGCGGGCCGTGGCAGTTTGACGCACTGGCCTATGTGCAGGACCGCGGCTTTTCCAATGTGACGATCTCGGCCACCACCTTCCGCCCCAGCCTTGACCAGCGCCGCACCCCGGCCACGGGCCTTGGCGCCAAGATCGAGATCCGCCCGCCGGTGGGGCCGGATCATCTGCTGCGCATCGGCGGCGATTGGCGCAGCGCCAAGGGCGATCTGAACGAGATTGCCTATAATGCCTCCACCGGGGCCGTGACGGCCTATCGCTGGGCGGGCGGGCGCAATGATGATCTGGGCTTTTATGCCGAGGATGACTGGAAACTGGGGCCGCTGACGCTGACGGGCGGGGTGCGCGCTGATCGCTGGAGCGTGAATGCGGGCTATTTCCGTCAGGCCGGGCCGACGGGCGCGGTCACCATCAACAACACCTTTGACCCGCGCAGCGACTGGGCGGTGACGGGGCGCGGCGGGGCTTTGCTCAAAGTCGCGCCGGGGCTGGAACTGCGCGGTTCGGCCTATACCGGCCTGCGCCAGCCCACGATCAACGAATTGTATCGCAGCTTTACGCTGGTCGCCTCGGGCGTTTCGACCGTGACCAATGCCAATCCGGCCCTGGGCAATGAAATGATGGAGGGCTATGAGGCGGGGGTGGATTTTACGCCGGTCCCGGCGCTGAAACTGTCGGCCACGGCTTTTTATAACCGCGTGGCCCATGCCATCGCCAATGTGACCACGGCCCAGACCCCGACCACCATCACCCGCGTTCGGCAAAATGTCGATGCCATCCGCGCGCGGGGGTTTGAATTTGCCGCCGCGCTCGATCTGGGCAAGGTGAGCCTTGATGGCAGCCTCGCGCTGACCGATGCGGTGGTGCGGGCCAGCGGGGCGCAAATCGGGCTGAACGGGATGCGCCCGGCGCAAACCCCCAAGATCGCGGCGAGCGCCACCGTGACTTGGAAGCCACGCGATGGCTGGCAGGGGGCCGTCGTGCTGCGCCATTTCGGATCGCAGTATGAGGATGATCTGCAAGCCTATCTGATGCCTTCGGCCACCACCATCGGCGCCTTTGTTCAGGCACCTTTGGGTCATGGCGTCAGCTTTATCCTGCGCGGCGAGAATCTGGCCGATGTGACGGTCATCACCCGCAATCAGGCGGGCAGCATGGATATTGGCGCGCCGCGCACGGTCTGGGCCGGTTTCCGCTTTGGCTTGAAGTAAGAGGATCATGCGGGCATGGAAGGCGCCATGCCCGCGCTGACCCTCAATGGCCATCCTGTCGATCTGCGCATGGATGCGCAGACGCCCCTGTTATGGGCCTTGCGCTGCGGCGCGAATCTGACGGGCGCGAAATATGGCTGCGGCACGGGCGAATGCGGCGCCTGTATGGTGATGGTCGATGGACAGGCGCTGCCCTCATGCCAGATGACTTTGGCGCAGGCGCAGGGGCGCAGCATCACCACCATCGAGGGGCTGAGCCAGGACCGTTCGCACGCGCTGCAGCAGGCGATGGTGGCCGAAGGCGCGATCCAATGCGGTTTCTGCACACCGGGCATCGTCATGGCCGGGGCCGCGCTGCTGGCCGCCAATGCCGACCCCGGCGTCGAGGATATCAACAAGGCCGTCACCAATCTTTGCCGCTGCGGCATCTATCCCCGGCTGGTCCGCGCGATCCAGCGCGCCGGGCGGGTGATGCGCGGGCTGGAAACCATTGCCGCGGCCCCCGCGCCGGGCGGCGGCATGCATCACAGGAGCATACCATGAAGGCCACCATCTGGCACAACCCAGCCTGCGGCACATCGCGCAAAACTTTGGCGATTTTGCAGGAAACGCCCGGAGTCGAGGTCGCCGTGGTGGAATATCTCAAGACGCCGCCCTCGGCCGAAAAGCTGGCCCAGCTTTATCGCGATGCGGGCATGACGCCGCAGGCAGGGCTGCGCCTGCGCGGCACGGATGCGGCCGAACGCGGTTTGCCCGACGCCGATGATGCGACCGTGCTGGCCGCGATGGTTGCCGATCCCAGGCTGATCGAGCGCCCCCTGGTGGAAACCGAAAAGGGGGTGCGTCTGTGCCGCCCGCAGGACGTGGTGGCACAGATCCTTTAGAACCATATCCGTTATCGTGGATTAGTGTTCCGATGCCGGACGGTTTGCGGCAAATGTTGCGTCTGGCCGCTTGCCAACGGGCTTGCAGTTTTGCAAACCTTTGGGCAGAGCAGCCAAGTCTAGGGTAGGGATTTGACAAGAGCATGACAACCGAACTGGCCGGAGAGGCACCGCTTGCCAAAGTGAAACGCCGGCTGAAACGGGCGCTGGGGCCCTGGGGCGTCTTTTTCGAAGGCTTCCTGAAAAACCCGGTGATGGTCGGCTCGATCGTGCCTTCCTCGCGCTTTACCATCAATCGCGTGCTCTCCGCCGTCGATTGGGACAACACCAAGCTCTTTGTCGAATACGGGCCGGGCGTGGGCACCTTCTGCCAGCCTGTGCTTGACCGCCTGCGCCGCGACGGTACGCTGCTGGTCATCGACACCAACCCCGATTTCATCGAATATCTCTCGCATACGATCACCGACAGCCGCTTTGTCGCGGTCCACGGTTCGGCGGCGGACGTTGAGGAAATCATCCGCGCCCACGGCCACGAAAAGGCCGACTACATCATCTCGGGCCTGCCCTTTTCCACCCTGCCGCCCGGCGTCGGCCCGGCCATCGCGGCGGCCACCTATCGCGTGCTGCGCAAGGGCGGGGCTTTCCTCGTCTATCAGTTCACCCCGCGCGCAGGTGACTTCATGGCCCAGTTCTTCAAGCGTATCGACAAGGGGCTGGAGTGGATCAACGTCCCGCCCTGCTTCCTGTTCTGGGGGTGGAAGGACGAGGATTAAGGGGTTTCGGGAGGCTGGTTTATGCCTCCGGCGGGCAAAGGGTCTCGACCCTTTGCAATCCCTTTAATGGGGGGCGCTTCGTTCATGGCGGGGCGCTTTTTTCGTTTTTAGAGCCTGCGGCGCGGAAAGCTCGGGCTGATTGGCGCCGCAGGCTTTCAATTTTCAAGCGCCGCGTCCGACAATCAACGCCGAACCCATCGCGCAACGCAGACAGTAACGGGTGCGCGAGGGTTTCAACCCTCGCATTCATCCCTTCCTAAAACCTAATTTACTCAAACGTCGCCATAATATCATCCACGCTGGGCCCGGCCAGTTGGCGGTGGATGGCGGCCATCAGCCCGGCGATATAGAGCGTGACCAACGCGGCCAGTACCGAGGACACCACCGCCGAAACGATCCGCCCCGCATCCGGCCCGCCCGCCAGCGTGCCGATCGACCCGCCGATGGAAATGACCGCCAGCATCGCCACCATCACCACCACGCCCACCAGCATGGCAAAGCCCAGCAGGCGCCAGCCATTGCCCCGCGTGATCGCCCAGGACCGCATCAGCGCGCGCGCGGGATTATAGACCCGCTCCACCGCCACCACCGGCCCGACCAGCGACATGCGGATATAGGCGGCAATCGCCACCATCATCACCACGATCATGCCGCCCGCCGCCATGACCGGCTGTCTGGTCAGCGTCAGCCCGCCGATCACCCCGCCCGCGACCAGCGCAATGGCCGCCGCCAGCATGATCTGGGCCAGAACATAGGGCAGCACCCCCTTGGCCCCCAGCGACAGCGCCTGTCCCACGGTCGGGCGGCTGCGGTCGGTAAACAGCGTCAGGACCGCCAGCACGCCCACGGCCTGAAACAGGATCATCGGGATCACATAGGGCAATGCATTGGCGTAGAATTGCTCCATCGCCTGCATCGATTGCGCGGGCGAGGGGCCTTGCGCGGCGGGCGGATCGGGCATCAGCAGCGCAAAGGCCAGGCGCGGCAACAGGAAAAACACCCCCGCCAAAGCCAGCAGCACATCGCGATTGGCCAGAATCGCCGAATGGGCCGTCCGCCAGGCCAGATTGCTGTCAAAACGCATCGGGGTACTCCTTTCGCGCCAAGCCCGGCCATATGCCCGCGGCGCATCTGCCCCCTTGATAAGCGGAGCGGATTGCCCCACGCAAGAATCATGGTCATGCAAGATGCAATCAAGGCTGAGATTCTGCTCGAAAACGGCGTGGCCGTGCGGCGGGATGATGAGCCTGTGTCGTATCGCGAGGCTCTGGAGTTTCAGACCGCGCGCAATAGTACGATTTATGAAGGGGTTGCGCCTGATCTCATCTGGCTGCTCGAACATCCCCCGGTCTATACCGCCGGCACCAGCGCGCAGGGCTCGGACATGCTCGACCCGCGCTTTGAAGTGGTCGAGGCGGGGCGCGGCGGCAAATATACCTATCATGGGCCGGGCCAGCGGATCGGCTATGTGCTGATCGACCTGAAGCAGCGCGCGCGCGATGTGCGCGGCTTTGTCCATGCGCTCGAAGGCTGGGTGATCGATACTTTGGCCGATTTTGGCGTGGAAAGCTGGCGCAGCGAGGCGGGCGTGGGCATCTGGACCCGCGACATTGACGGATCGGAGGCCAAGATCGGCGCCATCGGCGTGCGGATCCGCCGCTGGGTGACGATGCATGGTTTTTCGGTCAATCTGAACCCGGACCTGTCGCATTTCACCGGCATTGTGCCTTGCGGGATCGCGGAAAAGGGCGTCACCTCGCTGGCGCGGCTGGGACTTACCGTTTCGGCGCAGCAATGGGACGAGGCGCTGCTGAAGCGCGCCGATCAGTTTTTGGCCAAGCTGGGGCAGCCATGCCCGCCTGCTGCGGCATCAGAAGGACATCAGGCATGAAGCGCGCTGCGGTTATGATCCTTGCCCTCTCGCTCGCTCTGGGCGGATGCTGGGGCAAGAAGGCCAGCAAGGCCGATGACCAGCGTACCGCCTCGGGTCAGATCCTGAACGGTTCGACCAGCGATGCGATGATTGCCTATGATGCGCTGACCTCGCGGGCGCCTTTGGCGCCGCGCGCCGCCGCCGCCGTGGCGCCCAGCAGCGCGCCCACCGAAGAAGCCGCCCCCGCCGAGCAGGCCGACAGCGCCCCGGAATAAACCGCCATCATATAATCCGTCATCGTATAAAAAGACCAACCCGGCCCGCCACAGGAGATGGGCGGGCCGGGCGGCATTGGGCGAGAGGCTGACCATAGGGGACGGAGTGAGATCCTGCTGGTCAGCATCGCTTGGACTGGCCCGGCCAAGGGGGGAAGCCGGGGCCAGCGATCAGGCCGAATAGGGCGGAAAGCTGGTATAACCTTCTGCGCTGTTGCCGTACCATGCCGAAGGATCGCCTCCTTCGGTCCACGCTTGCCCATGGGCGATACGGTCGGCCAGATCGGGATTGGTAATGAATGGCCGCCCAAAGGAGATGGCATCGGCCTCGCCCTTTTCAAGGGCTTGTGCGGCCGACTGTGCCGTATAATCGGCATTGTCGACGACCGGCCCGGCAAAGATCGTCTTGAGATGGGCCGAGCGGCGGGGGCCAAGCCCGGAACCGAAGGTGCCTTCGGGCAGCGGATCGCGAATTTCGAGAAAGCCGATCCCAAGGTCGTTCAGCACCTTTACCGCATGGTCGAACAGGGCATAGGTGTCGCTGTCCTCAACGCCCTGAATGCCGTCATTGGGCGAGAGGCGAACCGAGACGCGCCCCGCGCCCCAGACGCGGATCAGCGCCTCGGTGACTTCCTTCAGCAGGCGGGTGCGGTTTTCGATTGCACCGCCGTAGGCATCGGCGCGGTGGTTCGTGCCGTCGCGCAGGAACTGGTCGATCAGATAGCCATTCGCGCCGTGAAGCTGGACGCCGTCGAAACCGGCCTCCTTGGCAAGGCGGGCGGCATGTTCATAATCGGCGATCAGGCGGGGAATCTCGTGGGTTTCCAGCGCGCGCGCTTCAACATAGGGCGCCTTGCCTTCAAACGTGTGCGCCTCGCCCGGGGCGGTGGTGGCGCTGGCCGAAACGGGCTGGATACCGTGGAGCTGCGGGTGCGATACGCGGCCCATGTGCCAGAGCTGAAGAACGATCCGCCCGCCCGCGTCATGCACGGCCTGCGTCACCTGCTTCCAGCTTTCGGCCTGTTCGCGGGTCCAGATGCCCGGCGCATTGGGCCAGCCGCGCCCTTCTGCGCTGATCGCGGTGGCCTCGGAAATGATCAGGCCCGCCCCGGCGCGCTGGGCGTAATATTGCGCCATCAACGGGTTGGCGAGACCTTCGCGGTTTGATCGCGCGCGGGTCAGCGGTGCCATCAGGATGCGATTGGGGGCGGCGATATCGCCAAGGGCGATGGGGGAAAGCAGCGGGTTGGTCATGGCATGCCATGTTGTGGCGCACCGCAGCAATTTCCAGTGCAAGCAGTTCTTTTTTGCGTGCAAGAATCCATTGCGGGGGTCGGCCGGAACCAACCCCCGCAACAAAACCCGGATATCGGCCTTACGCGGCCAATTCAAACGGCGCGATTTCGCCCGAGAGATAAAGCTTCTTGGCCTTGGCGCGGCTCAGCTTGCCCGAGGACGTGCGCGGCAGGGTGCGCGGCGGCACCAGTTCGACGATGGCCGGATGGCCCAGAATCGCGCGCACCTTTTCGGCCACGGCATTCTTCAGCTTCAACCGCTCGGCCGGGTCGGAAACGCGGCAATGGACCAGCACGGCGGCGGTTTCCTCGCCTGTTTCGGTCTCAAGGCTGAAGGCGGCAATGTCGCCCTGGTGGAAACCGGGGAGCTGTTCCACCGCCCATTCGATGTCCTGGGGCCAGTGGTTCTTGCCGTTGATGATGATCATGTCCTTGGCGCGGCCGACGATGAACAGATAGCCCTCGGCGTTCTGATAGCCCATGTCGCCGGTGTCCAGCCAGCCATCGACAAGGCAAGCCGCCGTGGCCTCGGGATCGCGGAAATAGGAGTGCATGACCGAAGGCCCCTTGCACCATACCTTGCCGATCTGGTGATGGGCCAGCGCCTTGCCCGCGCCGTCGCGGACCTCGATTTCCATGTCCAGCACCGGCTTGCCGCAATTGACGATGGCGCGATAGCGGGCCGGGCGCGACAGATCGCGCGGCTGGCCCGACAGGCGCTCTTCCTCGACCAGTTCGACGCGGATGCCTTCGCCCGGCGGCATGATGGTGACCGAGAGCGTGGCTTCGGCAAGGCCGTAGGAGGGCAGGAAGGCGCTGGCCTTGAACCCGGCGGGGGCAAAGGCGTTGACAAAGCTCTGCATCACATCGGGGCGGATCATGTCCGCGCCATTGCCCGCAAGGCGCCAGCGCGAAAGGTCGAAACGTTCGTCCACATGGCTCTGGCTGGAAATGCGGCGGGCGCAGATGTCATAGCCGAAAGTGGGCGAATAGGAGATCGAGTTGCCCGGATTGCGGGTGATCATGTCCAGCCAGGCCAGCGGGCGGCGGGCAAAATCCTCGGTCTTGAGGTAATCGGTCGACACCTGGTTGGCGATGATCGAGAGGAAGCAGCCGACCAGACCCATGTCGTGATACCACGGCAGCCACGAGATGCAGCGGTCCTCGTTGCGCATTTGCATGGCCAGCCCGTGGCCGCGCAGATTGTTGAGCAGCGAGGTGTGGGTGACGGCCACGCCATGGGGAAAACGGGTCGAGCCCGAGGAATATTGCAGATAGCAGATGTCATCGCCCGATGCCTGCGGCAATTCGACCGGCACCACCGGATCGGCGGCCAGCACATCCCAGCCCAACCCCTCGCACGCGCCGCCCTTGGCATTGTGCGCCTGCGCCGCGGCAAGGCCCAAATGGCCGATTTCGGGCGGATAGAAGAACCACGAGGGATCGCTGCTGCCCAATTGCACGGCGAGTTGGTCGATATAATTGTCCTTGCCGCCAAAGCTGGTGGGCAAGGGCAGAGGCACCGGCCATGCGCCAGCATAGATCACGCCGCAGAACAGCGCGGCAAAATCGGCGCCCGTTTCGGCAACCATGGCGATTCGGTCGCCCTTTTTCACGCCGCGCGCGATCAGGCGATGCGCCATGGCGATCGCGTCCTGGCGCAATTCGCGGAACGGATAGGGCCGGATCAGATTGCCGCGCGGATCGTGAAAGTTCAGCCCGCGTGTGCCTTTGGCCGCATAATCCAGCGCCTCGCCAAAGGTGGCGAAATCGCCAAAGCGGCGCGGCAGGTCGCAGGCGTTGGGCGTGGGGATCAGGGCGGCACTGGTCGCTTCGATCACGGCGGCGTCGGTCATGGTCTTATCCGTCTTGGGTTATGCCCGCTGCCCTTGCGTGCGAAGGCAAAGACGGCAGGCATCGAAAACTGGCCCGCAAATCGGCTGACGCGGGGGGTCCCCTTTGGGGCGCGACTGTGGCACGAATATGGCCGATGGATGATGATACGAGCCCCAATCGCCGCAAATCGGCGCCAGAGCCCCTCGATTCGGCGCGGATTGAGGAAATGGCGCTGGCCTATGTCGCCCGCTTTGCCACCAGTGCGGGGCGGCTGGAGGACTATCTGCGCCGCAAATTGCGCGAGCGCGGATGGGCGGGCGAGGGAACGGGCGAGGCCAAAGTGGCCGCGATTGTCGAGCGGCATGTCGAGCTGGGCTATATTGACGACGAGAGTTATGCCCGGATGAAGACGGGCAGCCTGCTGCGCCGGGGCCTTGGGCAGCGGCGGATTGCGCAGGCGCTGGGGCAGGCGGGGATCGACGAGGACATTCGCGCCGATGTCATGCCGGACGAGGCGGCCGCGCGCGAGGCGGCGCTGGCCTATGCGCGGCGGCGGGGGCTGGGGCCTTTTTCGCGCCGCGCGATGCCCGATGATCCGGCCGAGCGCCGCTCCCGCCGTGAAAAGGAGGTTGCCGCCATGCTGCGCGCAGGCCACGCGATGGGCGCGGCCCGCGCCATTCTGGAGGCCGCCGACCCGCAGGCCGCGCAGGATTGGGTCGAGGAGGCGCGTGAGGAATAGCCCCCCTTTGCCCTTGCCCCCTTTGCCCTTGCGTTGCCCCCCCGGCTTGGGCTAGGCGCTGAAGGTCACTGGCTTTCGCGGATTCTGTCCGCCAAGCAGACCTGAAATTTAGGGAAACTTGCGCAATGCTCTTCACCTGGTGGAACGGCTCCACTTTCGGCACCTGGCTCAACACCAAGTTTGGCGGCGAACAGGTTGGCACCGATTTTCAGGGTAACAAGTATTACCGCTCGAAGAAGGTCGTTCCGGCCGGCACCAACAGCCCCTTTGCGGGGATGGAGCGCCGCTGGGTGATCTATAACGGCGCCAATGATTCGAGCCGCGTTCCGGCCGAATGGCATGGCTGGCTCCACCATTCCTATGACGCCGTGCCGCAGAGCCATCTGCCCCCGCCGCGCATCTGGGAAGCCGAATATACGCCCAACGCCACCGGCACCGCCAAGGCGCACCAGCCCCACCCCGAACTGCGCGGTGCGGGCAAGGCCAAGGCTGCGGGTTATGAAGCCTGGACGCCCGAAGGCTGATTGATTCCATGCGCCGGACTCTGATGGTGGCTGGCGCGTGTTTGGCGCTTTCGGCTTGCGGCGGTTCGTCCGAGCCCGAGACGCAGGCCACCGACGTGCCCAAGGCGGTGGCGGGCAATGCCGCCGCCCAAGCGGTCGAGAATCAGTTCGGCACCCCGGTTAAGGATCGCGTGGCCACGCTCGGCCTGCTTAACAAGCGCAACAATGAGCAGCAGGATATCGTCCTGAAAGTGGGCGAGGCGCGGCGCATCGGCAATGTCGTGGTCAAGCTGTCGAGCTGTGAAAAGACCCAGCCGTGGGAGCGCCCGCAGGAAACGGGCGCCTTCGTTCAGGTCTTTGTCGAGCAGCGTTCGCAGATTTCCGACCCCCTGCGCTGGCAGAAGGTGTTTTCGGGCTGGCTGTTCCGCAATTCGCCGGGGCTGAACGTGGTTCAGCACCCGGTCTATGACGTCTGGGTCAAGGATTGCGCGATGAACTTCCCCGGCGAGGAAGAAAATCCGGCCGATTTCGCCGTTTCCAAGAGCGCGCCAAAGGCATCGGGCAGCGCGAGCGCCACGCCCAGCGCCGAGGCCATCGCCCCCGCGCCCGCCCCGGCGGCCCCGGAAAACCCGGACTGAGGCGGCAGGCCCGGCTCTCTGGGTTTCATGGCCTCGCGCAGCATGGCCAGATAGCGTTTTTGCGGAATCTCGATGGCGCCCAGCGAGGCCAGATGGCTGGTGATGAACTGGCAATCGAGCAATTGCGCGCCCCCGATGCGCATCGCCGCCACCAGCCATGCCAGCGCTACCTTTGAGGCATCGGGCACGCGGCTGAACATGCTTTCGCCGCAGAAAACTCGTTCGAAACCAACGCCGTAAAGCCCGCCCACCAGCGCGCCGTCGATCCAGCATTCGATCGAATGGGCATGGCCCAGCCGGTGCAATTCGCGATAGGAGGCCGCGATTCGCGCGCTGATCCATGTCTCGCCGCCATCCTCGCCTTCGGCCGCGCGGCGCGGCGCGGCGCAGGCGTCGAGCACGAGGTCGAAAGCAGCGTTGCAGGTGACGGTGAATTTTTCGCGCCGCAAACTGCGCGCCAGCGAATGCGAGACGCGAAAGCCATCGAGCGGCAAAATCCCCCGCCGCTTGGGTTCGACCCAGAAGATTTCGGGATCATCGCGCGAATCCGCCATCGGAAACACCCCGCCGCGATAGGCCAGCAGCAAGAGGGCAGGGTCAATCAGGTCAAAGTTTTCCATTTTCACCGCGCCTGTCTAGCACCCTGTTCATCCGGGCGTGAAGGGGGAGAAAGCGCGGGAAGGGCCTCTGGTTTGAGCGAAAAGAAAAAATCGCCGCCAATCTGCATTGACCGCTTGCCAAAGCGTAAAGCCTCCCCTAGAGGCGCGTCTCCCGCAGGAGTGTAGCTCAGTTGGTAGAGCATCGGTCTCCAAAACCGAGGGCCGTGGGTTCGAGTCCCTCCGCTCCTGCCAGGGTTTTCCCAGACATCGCGAATATCATGCCCTTCGGGGCGCCGGCCTGTACTCTGGCCTCTGTCCTTAGGCGCGCGCGAATGGCGGCTTGCCAATCGTGCGGCGGCGTCTAGGGATGCGGTTTCGGGCATTGCTGTGGGGCTTCTTCTAAACCATGCGTGTGATTGATCCATCCTCGGCCGCGCGCGCGGGCGAGAGGCGGCTTTACTGGTTTGCGGTGCTGCTGGCGCTGGCCTCGTGCCTGCCTGTGCTGGTCGCGCGCTATCCCCAGATGAGCGATTATCCAGCTCATTTGGCGCGCTATGCGGTGATGCTGGACGGCGGGCGCAGCGCGGATCTGGCGCGATACTATTCGTTTCATTGGGCCTGGACGGGCAATCTGGGGGTGGACATCCTGATCCGTCCCTTTGCCGCGATTTTTGGGCTGGAGACGGGCGGGCGGATCATTGCCGGGATCATCCCGCCGCTGACCGCGCTGGGCCTGATCGCGGTGGACCGGCAATTGCACGGGCGCGTCACCATCGCCTCGCTGCTGGCCATGCCTTTTGCGTGGTCGCCGATGATGCTGATCGGCCTGCTCAATTACGCGCTGGGTCAGGCGCTGGCGCTCTGGGCTTTCGCGCTCTGGGTCTGGCTGGACCGCAGGGGGGCGGTGTGGTGGCTGCGCAGCGCCTTGTTCGTGCCGATCGGGCTGGTGGTGTGGCTGTCGCATCTGTCGGCCTGGGGCGTGCTGGGCGTGCTGCTGTTCGGCTATGAACTGGGCATGGGGCGCGGGTGGCGGGCGTTTATCGCGCCTTGGCCGCTGTTGGCGCCGCTGGTGGTGATGGTGCTAGTGCCGGGCACGGCGGGCACCTTTTCCTATGGGCCCTATTGGTGGGTCTATAAGCAGGCGATCTGGCTGAAAGCCATGCGCGATACGGTTTATGCGCTGGATTACCTGTCGCTGGTGGTGGTCGCGTTGGCGTTTTTGGCGGCGGCGGCGATGCGGCGGCTCGATGGGCGGCTGGGCTGGGCGGCGGTGATGCTGCTGGCCATGACGATTGCCGTGCCGCGCCATATTTCGGGCGGCGATTATGCCGATTACCGGCTGGTGACGACCGGGCTGATGATCTGCTGCCTGTCGATTCGCTGGCCGCGCGCGCCGGTATGGGCGATCACGCCGGTGGTGATGCTCTATGTGGCGCGCCTCTTGATCACCACGCAGGATTGGCACGATGATTCGGCGCGAATGGAAAAGATCATGGTCGCGCTCGACCATGTCCCCCAGGGCGCCCGCGTGGCCAGCGCTGTGCTGGTGACGCGCGAGCAATGGCCGCTCAACCACTTTGAACATATCGGCGCCTATGCGGTGGTGCGCCGCCATGCGCTGGTGAATGCCAATTTCGCGGTGCCCCATGTCCATATGCTGCAATTGAAGCAGGGCGGGCGCGATTTCGATGATCCCTCGCAGCGCCTGCTGCTGCACGCCTCGCAAAAGGTCGATCTGGCCAATTTCGCGCCTGCGCGTCAGGCCGACTGGCTGTGGTATGTCGGTGAGCGCGCGCCCGACACGCTGCCCGAGGGCGCCGTGGTCGTCTGGCGGGGCGAGGGCAGCCTGTTGGCGCGCCTTAAACCGGCCCCTCTTGCAAAATAAGGCGACTGGGACTAGATCACCGACATCTCCCGACATCGGAGCCTTGCAATGCCCCTCCCGGACCTGATCCGGGGCGGCGCGGCGGCAATGGCCAAAACGGTATCGGGCTTATTCGAGGATTGCGTCGATGGAAGATAAGAAGTCCAAGGTCTCTCCCGGAGAGTTCTTCAACCAGGTCAAGGTTGAAGCGCGCAAGGTGGTGTGGCCGAGCCGCCAGGAAACGATTCAGACCGGCATCTTTGTCGGCATCCTGATGCTGATCCTCGCGATCTTCTTCCTCGGCGTCGATTCGCTCTTCGGCTACATCGTGCGCACGCTGCTGTCGCTCGCCTGAGAAACGCATAGGAACTGTAAGATATGGCCCGCTGGTACATCATCCACGCCTATTCCGGCTTTGAAAACAAGGTCAAAGAAGCCATTCAGGCCGAAGCCGAGCGCCTTGGCCTCTCGCAGTTGGTCGAGCAGATCGAAGTGCCTGCCGAGCAGGTGACCGAGGTCAAGCGCGGCAAGAAGGTGCAGGTCGAGCGCAAGACCATGCCCGGCTATGTGCTGGCCAAGCTGACGATGAATGACGATGTGTATCACCTCGTCAAGAACACCGCCAAGGTCACCGGCTTTCTTGGCCACAACGGCAAGCCGCAGGCGATTTCCGAGCGCGATGCGGCCCGCTATTTCGGCCACCGCGAAATCGTCGCCACCACGGTCAAGAAGCACGTTTCGGTCGATTTCGAAATCGGCGATTCGGTCAAGGTGCTCGACGGCCCCTTCAACAGCTTCACCGGCATCGTCGAAGAGCTGGATTTCGACAAGAACCGCGTCAAGGTTTCGGTGTCGATCTTTGGCCGCGCGACGCCTGTCGAGCTGGACTTCGAGCATGTCGAACTGGTGAAGTAAGTTTCGCCGAATTGATGATGATGCGAAAAGGGGCGGGGGATTTTCCTCCGCCTTTTTTGTGTTTGAAGAAAAGAGGAAATGCGAGGGACTCGTCCCTCGCGCTCCCGTTACTGTCTGCGTTGCGTGCCGGATCGGCCCGCGCGTATTGGCCCGACGTCAGAAATGACAAAGCCTGCGGCGCTTTTTTGGCGTAACCTCTCCGCGCCGCAGGCTTTCAAACCATTCCGCAAAACCGGCCTTAGCCGATCAAGCACCTCCCAGTAACGGGATTGCAAAGGGACAAGTCCCTTTGCCCGCCGGAGGCATCAAAACCCTCCGCCGGAGGCAAAACCTTACCGCGCCCCCAGATCCCCCATACCCACAGTGCCCGAAGCCATCCCCAGCATCCGGTCGAGGCTTTCCTTGGCCTTCAGCCGCAGCCCTTCCTCGATCTCGATCTGCGGCGTCATGTCGCGCAGGGAGATGTACAGCTTTTCAAGCGTATTCAGCGCCATATAGGGACAGATGTTGCAGTTGCAGTTGCCGTCGGCCCCCGGCGCGCCGATGAAGGTCTTGTTCGGGATGGCCAGTTGCATCTGGTGGATGATGTGCGGTTCGGTGGCGACGATCAGCGTGTCGGCGGCCATTTCCTTGGCATAGTTCAGGATGCCGCTGGTCGAGCCTACATAGTCGGCATGGTCGACGATGGTGGGCGGGCATTCGGGGTGGGCCGCGATGGGCGCGCCGGGGTGCTGGGCCATCAGCTTGAGCAATTCGGTTTCGGAAAAGGCTTCATGCACGATGCACACGCCGGGCCACAGCAGCATCTCGCGGTCGAACTTGCGCGAGAGATAGCCGCCCAGGTGGCGATCAGGGCCGAAGATGATCTTCTGGTCGCGCGGGATCTGCGAGAGGATCTTTTCCGCCGAGGAGGAGGTGACGATGATGTCGGAGAGCGCCTTCACCTCGGTCGAGCAGTTGATATAGGTGATGGCGATATGGTCGGGATGCGCCTCGCGGAAAGCCTTGAACTTTTCGGGCGGGCAGGCATCCTCAAGGCTGCATCCGGCGTTGAGGTCGGGCAGGACCACGGTCTTTTCCGGCGAGAGGATCTTGGCCACCTCGGCCATGAATTTCACGCCGCAAAAGGCGATGACATCAGCGTCCGTCTCGGCCGCCTTGCGCGACAGCTCCAGCGAATCGCCCACGAAATCGGCCAGATCCTGCAATTCGGGCTTCTGGTAATAATGCGCGAGGATGACCGCGTTCTTCTCCTTGCGGAGGCGGTCGATTTCGGCGCGCAGGTCAAGACCGGCGAGGCTGGCGCTCTGGGCAGTCATAATCACATCCCCTTGGGGTTCATTGGCTTTGCCGCCCAGATAGGGAGCATTGCGCCAGACCCCAAGGAAAATCTGCAATTATTGCCCGGATTGCCGGGCCTAGTCCGCCCGCGCCCAAAGATCCTCGCCGGCTTGCGTCACCAGACCGCGCTGTTGCAGGTCGATCAGATGCGCGAGCACCGAACGCCCCGCCGCGCGATGCAGGCGTACATCCAGGCCCGGATACATTTGGCCCACCATGATCTCGATGGTCGAGGGCCCTGTTTCCAGCGCGCGCTGGATCTGCTTTTCGCGCATCCGGCGGTGGCCGATCATGCCGCGCACCATCTGCTGGGGCTTGTCGATCTGCGGCCCATGGGCGGGGTAATAGACCCGGTCGGCGCGCTCATAGAGCTTGTCGAGGCTGGCCATATAGTCGCTCATGTCGCCATCGGGGGGCGAAACGACCGTGGTGGACCAACCCATCACATGATCGCCGGTAAACAGCGCCCCGCTTTCGATCAGGGCAAAGCACAGGTGGTTGCTGGTATGGCCGGGCGTGGCCACAGTCATCAGCGTGGCCGAGGGCAGGCGCACGAGGTCGCCATCGGCCAGCACCGTGTCGGGCGCATAGGACGTGTCAAAGGCGGCATCGGCGCGCGGCCCGTCGTCCTCCAGCGTCAGCGGGGCGCAGCCGATGATCGGCGCCCCGGTGGCGGCCGCCAGCGGGGCGGCGCCGGGCGAATGGTCGCGGTGCGTATGGGTGCACATGATCGCCAGCACCGGCGCGTCGCCGATCGCGCCCAGCAGCGCGTCAATATGGTCGGCATCATCGGGCCCCGGATCGATCACCGCCAGCCCGCGCGCATCCCCCACCAGATAGGTCTGGGTGCCGGTAAAGGTAAACGGGCTGGGGTTGTTGGCCAGCATGCGCCGGACGAGCGGTTCGAGTCGCTCGGTCTCGCCGGTGGGCCATGGGCGCGGGGGCATGTTCATGGGGTCAGCCTATGCCGCTTTGCCCGCCCCCTGTCGAGAGGGTGGGGTCGAGAGGACGGCTTTGAGAGGGCGGGGGCTTCAGGCCACGGCGCTGCCCAATCGCGCGCGCAACTGGTCAATCGCACGCGGTGCGCCGGGGGCCACTTCGCGCCAGCCCCGGTCGATGCGCAGCAGGCGGGCGTAAAACTCCTCGGTCGCGGCGATCAGCTTGCGGATCTGCGGGCTGAGCAACAGCAGCCTTTCGGGATCGGCGGCCGGAAAATCGGGGGCCAGACGGCCATAGCGGCGCAATTGAAACTCGGACAATTCACCCATGAAATAGGCGCGATGGTTAAGCAGCCAGGCGACCGCGTGCATCATCCGGGTGGTCGTGCGCAAGGCCTCGCACGACAGGGCGATGCGGGGGGCGTCTTCCTGCGTCCCGGTTTCCTCGATACGGCCGGACAGGTCAAACGCTGCGCGCACCTCGTCCGAGAGGATCAGTGCCTCGCAATACAGACCCTCGACGATTCGGGGATTGATGTTGCTTGTGTGCTTCATGATGAAATTGGTTAATCAAATATTAGCACATGCTGCAATGTCATTAGGGGCTAAACCGGATCCCGATTTGGGACATTTCCGCATGGGGGCCGCATCGGTCCCTTTTCGGGACGATCCCATGCCCCGCGATGGCACAGCCGCAGGCGGCGCGCCCGATATGGGGCGTCGGTGCGGGGACGGAAATGCGGCGCCGGGCCGCCTTCAGGCGATGATGTCGGGAATCAGGTAATCCTCGATCAGCGAGATCTGATCCTTGAGCTTGAGCTTGCGTTTTTTGAGCCGGGCCAGTTGCAGTTGGTCGCCAGCGCCCGAAAGGGTCAGCGCGTCGATTGCGGCATCGAGATCGCGATGCTCGACGCGCAGCGCTTCCAGCTTTTTGCGCATTTCCTCTTCGGTCACCAAAATATGCTCCCGCCAAGGGTGTGTCGCAAGTCTCGCATCTGCTCTAATCGCGCCGCGACCAAGGGGCAAGAGGGCGCGCGTGCGCCGCGATGAATTGAGTGTCGGGCACAAGTAACCGAGGCTGAGGGGCGCTTTGTCGTGGCCCTGCACGGCTTACCTAAAATTGTCATATTCGGGGCTTCGCAAGCGGGGCAAAGTATGTTTCCTTTTGCTCCTGATCGACGGGAATGACGCGATTCGGACATGGCCGCAGGAGGCATGTCCTGTCATGCCCGGATCGGGCGGGCGTCTGCAGCCGTCCGCTAATAGGGGGGTAGCCGGTGGCAACCCACCACACGGTTTTCCCGGTCGGGCCTTCATTTTGGGCCGGTTGGGGGCCGCGCTGGCGAGGAGGTCACTTTCACTGGCTTTATGGCCTATGGAGGAGAGTCCAAATGGAAGCATCCCACATCAACGCCCTGCACAACAAGCACGCCGGTCTTGAGCGCCGGATTGCCGAAGAACTCAAGAGTCCCCATCCCGACCCAGTCACGCTTCAGGCGCTCAAGCGCCACAAGCTGCGCATCCGCGACCAGATCGCACATCATTGATGCAGCATGGCGTGCAGCATAGCGCGGTAAGCTCCGCGCGCTGAACGCCCATCAACCCGACCGTTGCGAGATCACCCGGCCCGATCCGGCCCATGGCGCCGGATCGGGCCTTTGCTTTGCCCGATGCCCCGGTTTTTCCCTGAAAGCCCCGTTTTTCCCTGAAACGAGGCCGTAAAACGCAAGGTTAGCGCAAAAATAGAGAGGGGCGCATTTGCAAAGGCGGATGTTTGGTCTAACCCCCTTTTCATGACCACTGCACCTCTCGGCCCGACCTCGAATTCCAGCGCGGTGGCGGCCGCGCGCACGATCCTGACGCGCCTGCACGAGGTCATGGCCTCGCGCAGCCATGCGCAGGCGAAATTGAACACCGTGGTCGAGGTTATCGGCGCCAGTCTGGATAGCGAGGTCTGCTCGATCTATCTGCTGCGCGAAGGGATGCTTGAATTGTTCGCCACGCGAGGGTTGGCGCAGGAGGCGGTCCACGTTACCCGCATGGCCATTGGCGAGGGGCTGGTCGGCACCATCGCCTCTCGCGCCGAAACGCTCAATCTGGCCGAGGCGACCGCGCATCCCGATTTCTCGTATCGCCCCGAAACGGGCGAGGACAAGTTCCACTCCTTTGCGGGCGTGCCCATCGTGCGGCGCGAACGCTGCGTGGGGGTGGTCTGTGTTCAGCATGTCGATCCGCGCCGCTATGAAGAGGTCGAGATCGAGGCGCTGCAGACCGTCGCCATGGTCCTGTCCGAACTGATCGCCAATGCCGATCTGGTCGATGAAGAGGAGGCCGCAGGCATTGCCGCCGCCCACACCGGGCCGGAACAATTGCGCGGCCTTACGCTGGTCAAGGGGTTGGCCAGCGGGGTGGCGGTCTATCACCAGCCGCGCATCACCATCGAGCATATCGTGGCCGAGGACACCGAGGCCGAGCGCCAGCGCGTTTACCTCGCCTTTGACAAGATGCGCGAGCAGATCGACCGCATGGCGTCTCAGGCCGAATTCGGCAGCGGGGGCGAGCATGAGGAGGTTTTGGAAACCTACCGCATGTTCGCCTATGACGAAGGCTGGAGCCGCCGCATCAACGAGGCGATCGATTCCGGCCTGACCGCCGAGGCCGCCATCGAGCGCGTCCAGCAGCGCACCCGCATGCGCATGCGCCAGATCGACGACCCGCTGCTGGCCGACCGGATGCATGATCTGGAGGATCTGGCCAACCGCCTGCTGCGCATCGTTTCGGGCCAGTTGGGCACGGCGGCCAGCGCGGGCCTGCGCCAGGACGCCATCCTGATCGCGCGCAACCTTGGCCCGGCCGAACTGCTCGAATATGACAAGCGGCGCTTGAAGGGCGTGATCCTTGAGGAAGGCTCGCTGACCGCGCATGTGGTGATCGTGGCGCGGGCGATGGGCATTCCCGTGCTGGGCCGGGTGAAATCCCTGCGCGGCAAGGTGCGCGAGGGCGATCCGATCCTGCTCGACGCTGATCAGGCGCTGGCCTTTGCCCGGCCCACGCGCGACATGATGATCGGCTTTGACGAGCGTTATGCCAAGAATCGCGAGAAGCAGGCCAAATATGCCGCGCTGCGCGACGTTGTGCCGATCACGCTGGATGGCGAACGCATCGCGGTCAATATCAACGCAGGGCTGCGCGAGGATATGCCCAACCTGCAATTGACGGGCGCGGATGGCGTGGGCCTCTATCGCACCGAGTTCCAGTTCCTCGTTTCGGCCACCTTGCCCAACCGCGAGCGCCAGACCCGGCTCTATCGCGAAGTGCTGGAATCGGCGGCGGGCAAGCCGGTGGTGTTCCGCACGGTCGATATCGGCGGCGACAAGAGCCTGCCCTATCTGCGCCATGACGAGGATGGCGAGGAAGAGAACCCGGCGATGGGTTGGCGCGCGCTGCGCCTCGCGCTCGAACGCGACAGCCTGCTCAAGGTTCAGGCCCGCGCGCTGCTGGAGGCTTCGGCGGGGCGGGTGCTGCAGGTGATGTTCCCGATGATTTCCGAACCGTGGGAATTTGACGCGGCCAAGGCGGTGTTCGAGGGGCAATTGGCCCATCTGCGCAAGCTGGGCAAGACGCTGCCCGAGGCGGTCAAATATGGCGCGATGCTCGAAGTGCCCGCGCTGGCGGAAGTGCTCGACCTGCTTTTGCCGCGCCTTTCCTTCCTCTCGATCGGCACGAATGACCTGACCCAGTTCCTGTTTGCCGCCGACCGGTCCAATCCCAAGCTGGCCGAGCGCTATGACTGGCTTTCCCCGGCGATCCTGCGCTTTATCCGCCGCATCGCGATTGCCGGCCATGCGCATAATGTGCCGATGACGGTGTGCGGCGAAATGGGCGGGCGTCAACTGGAGGCGCTGGCCCTGCTGGGCGTGGGCATCCGGCGCCTGTCGATCACGCCTGCGGGCGTGGCGCCGATCAAGGATCTGGTCCGCCGCGTCAACCTTGCCGAGATCAGCGCGGCCATGGAGGGCTGGCTGGCCCATCCGCCCGCCAGCCTGCGCGAGGAAATGACGGCATGGGCGGCCCAGCGGGGGCTGATCGGGGACTGAGGCGGCGAATTAACGGGCTGTTACCCGACGGGCCTTGATAAGTTTGCGTAATCGGGCGCAATATGCCTGTTAACCGGCGCAAGGACCTGTGAAGCCTGTTGACTTTCCCTAGCTTCCATCGTTGTGTCCGGCGCGGGCCGCAAAGGATTTCGGGATCGCCATGAGCGCAGATGAGTCAGAATTCGCTTCTCCAACCAGCGGCCAGTCCGCGAGCGCGGGCCAGAGGCTGGCCGCCGCGCGTGAGGCGGCGGGGCTGACGCTGGCGGAACTCTCGGCCCGGACCAAGATTTCAGAACGTCATCTTGGCGCGCTGGAAACCGGCGATTTCGCGTCTCTGCCCGGCCGCACCTATGTTTTCGGCTTTACGCGCACCTTTGCCAAGACTGTCGGGCTGGATCCGGCCGCGATGGTGGACGCCATGGGCCGCGATTATTCACGCAGCGCGCCTGAACCGGAAGTGGCCGCCTCGCCCGCCTTTGCGCCCGGCGATCCGGCGCGCGTGCCCTCCTCGCGCTTTGCCTGGATGGCCGGTTTCGTGCTGCTGGTGGCGGCCATCGGCGGCTTTATCTGGTGGCAGAACAATTCTACCTCGACCGACAGCCTGCCCTCGCTGATCCCGGTCGAAACGCCCAGCGCCGCCGCCCCATCCGGCGCGCCCAGCGAGGCGCCCAGCGAGGAAGCATCCAGCGCGCCCACCGGCCCTGTCGTGCTGACCGCGCAGATGGACAAGCTGTGGATCAAGGTTTCCGACGCCAGCGGCAAGCAGTTGGTGCAAAAAGTGCTGGCCATGGGCGAAACCTACACGGTGCCCGAGGATGCCGAAGGACCGACGGTGTGGACCGGGCGCCCGGACAAGCTGGCGATCACCGTCGGCGGGCAAGAGGTTCCGCCGATCAGCAAGGTGCCGGAAATCGTCAAGAACGTGCCCATCTCGGCCAAGGCGCTGCTGGAGCGGGACAAGCCCGCGCCGCAGGCCGCGGCCTCTGCGGCGGCGCCTGTTGCCCCGGCCAGCTCGGTCGGCGCGCCCATTCCGGGCGCCGCGCCCCGCGCCTATCCGACGCGCCGTTTTCCGCGCCCGCGCCCCAGCGCCGCGCCCAATGATACGGCCGGGGCCGCGCCCGCCGCCCCCGCCACACCATCCACCGTTACGCCTTAACCCGCACTCGACAGCAGGGGGTTGCTTGCGGCACTGTGCATCTGGGGCATG
This sequence comes from Novosphingobium sp. KACC 22771, assembly GCF_028736195.1. Classification (GTDB taxonomy): domain Bacteria; phylum Pseudomonadota; class Alphaproteobacteria; order Sphingomonadales; family Sphingomonadaceae; genus Novosphingobium. The sequence goes on from NZ_CP117881.1 coordinate 668,933, forward strand.
GAACAACCGATGATCTGGGCCGCCCGTGATCGGGCGCGCCGTGGGAGTTGAAGAAAGATGATGTATAAGCAGCGGATCAGGCTGGCTGGCGTGGCGCTGGCAGCGCTGCTCTGGACGGGCAGCGCCATTCCGGCGCAGGCGCAGGAAGGTACGGCCGGAGAAATCCGCATCCGCAAACTGGAGGCCGAAGTGCGCGCCCTGCAACGGCAGGTGTTCCCCGGCGGCGATCCCAAACTCTTTGGCCAGCAGGCGGTCAACCCGCCCACCGCCGCCGCCGCTCCGGCGGCCGAGGTTGCCGCAACGCCCCCGGCCAACACGGCCATGACCGACATTCTGGCGCGGTTGAGCGCGGTCGAGGCGCAGAACGCCCGCCTGACCGCGCAGGTCGAGGAATTGTCGAACCACGTGCGCCAATTGGATGCGGCGCGCGCCGCGGCCAATCCGCCGGTGGAACAGGGCGCAGCCGCGCCGGAACCGGCCCCGCCCGCAGTGGATGATACGGCCGCGCCGCGCCCGGTGGTCAAGCCCGCGCCGCAGCCCGCCCCGGCTCCGGCGGCTAAGCCCGCCCCCGCGCCCGCCAGCCGCGTCACAGCGGTCAAGGCGATCACCAAGCCTTCGACCGGCGATCCGGCCGAGGATGACTATACCTATGGCTTCAAGCTGTGGGAGGCCAAGTTCTTCCCCGAGGCGCAGCAGCAGTTGAAGCTTTATCTGGACCAGTATCCCAAGCACAAGCGCGTGAGCTATGCGCGCAACCTGTTGGGCCGCGCCTATCTGGACGATGGCAAGCCGCGCGATGCCGCTCCGTGGTTCCTCCAGAACTATCAGGCCGACAAGAAGGGCGCCCGCGCGTCCGACAGCCTGCTCTATCTGTCCGAGGCGATGATCGAACTGAAGGATATCAACCGCGCCTGTATCGCTCTGGGCGAATTTGCCGATGGCTATCCGGCCGATGCCGCCGGGCGTTTGAAGTCGGCCTATGACGGCATTCGTGCCAAGGTGAAGTGCAACTGATCGCCGAAAAATTTGCCGCAAGTCTGGCGCAGGTCTGGCCCGAAGGCGCGCGCGATCCGAGCTTGAAGCTGGGGATCGCGGTGTCCGGCGGGCCGGATTCGCTTGGGCTGCTGCTGTTGGCCACCGCAGCGCGGCCCGGCGCGGTCTGCGCGGCCACGGTCGATCATGGCCTGCGCGCCGAAAGCGCGGCGGAGGCGGCGCAGGTGGCGGCGGTCTGCCGCGATCTGGGCGTCGCGCATGCCACGCTGACGGTGCAGGTCGAACCGGGCAATGTGCAATCCGAGGCCCGCGCGGCGCGCTATGGCGCTCTGGCCGCGTGGATGGCGTGCGAGGGCGTGGCGGCGCTGGCCACGGCCCATCATGCCGACGATCAGGCCGAGACGCTGGTGATGCGCCTGAACCGCGCCAGCGGGGTGGCGGGGCTTGCCGGGGTGCGCGAACGCGGCTGGGTGCCTGACTCCGAGCATCTGCTGATCCGCCCGGTGCTGGGCTGGCGGCGGGCGGAATTGGCCGCGGTGGTGGCCGAGGCCGGGTTGAACGCCGCCGATGATCCCTCCAACCGCAACACCGCCTTTGACCGCGTGCGCGTGCGTCAGGGGCTGGCGGGGGCGGACTGGTTGGATGCGGGCGCTTGGGCGCGCTCGGCGGAGAACCTGGCCGATGCCGATGCCGCGCTCGATTGGGCGGCGGATCGGGAATATGGCGCGCGAGTGGTGCGTGAAGGACTGGGGGTGAATTACCGCCCCGCCGCGCCGCGTGCGATCGCGATGCGCGTCATCGCCCGGATTGTGGAAGAGATCGACGGCCACGCACCGCGAGGCAATGCGGTGGCCCGCGCCTTTGACGCGTTGCTGGCGCGGCAACCGGTGTCGATCGGCGATGTGGTGGCCCGGCCCGGCCCCGGCGTGTGGAGTTTTATGAAAGCCCCGAAACGCCGAGCTTAATCAACCAGAGAATCCCCAAGTCCCACCTGCTTGCCCCGCGTGATATAGACCTTGTCGCCGATATGCGCCTCGCCAAACATCTTGCGGGCAAAGTCTAGCGGCACGCCGATGCAGCCGTGGCTGGCAAAACCGTTGCGCACATTGGTGGCGTGGATGGTGATGCCGTCGTCGGTCAGCCGCATCATATAAGGCATAGGCGCGTCATAGAGGTTCGAGACGTGATCCTTGTCCTTCTGGGTAATGGGAAACATGCCGGTGGGGGTGGGCTTTTCCTGCGTGCCCAACAGGACGGCCGTGGCCCCGATTTCAAAGCCGTTGCGGAAGACCGATAGCACCCGCGCCTCCAGATCGACGGTGATGACCAGCGGGCCGGGGGGCACGCCATCCTCGTCCCACGCCCATTGGCCATATTTGATCGGCCCGGAAATCGGCAGGATGCGGCGGATGACAAAACGGCGGTCGGTGGGCGAAGGGGTGGAGGCGGGCATGACGCCGCCGCCCTTGCCGGGGCTGCGCATGCCGATGGTGGTGGCGGGTGTGTCAAAACTGACGCCTTGCGCCCCGGCATAGGGATCGAAGCCCGAGGCAATCTGATGCGCCAGTTGCGGGCGCGCGGCAATCACCACATCGCGGGGCAGATGCGCCGTGCCGCGCCTTTCGTCCGCCTCGATCAGCGCAAGACCCGCCAGCACCGCCAGACCCAGCCCGCCCACGACCAGCAGTGCGCGCGCGGCCAGATAGGGATCGCCGGTTGCAGGGTCGGGATGGGTGCCGATTGGCATGATGGGGCAGACTCGCAGACAGGGTTAAACGCTATGGTTAAAGATGCGTTAAACCGTCTGCGTGCGCCAGTGGCCTGTTGTGGCCGTATCAGGATGGGACAGGTCGAAACCTGTCCCATCCGATGACATATCAGCCGTGCGCGCCAAACTCATTGGCAATGGCCGTGCCGATGCGCAGCGCCAGACCATAGGCGCGCTCGATCGGTTCGATATAATCGCGGCGGATGACGCCATAGCCATGGGCGGCATCGTCGGGATAATCGGCCGGTTCCTCGACCCGGAAATCGTCTAGACTGGGGAAGCTGGTGGGGAAGGCACGGCGAAGCTGGGCCAACGCATCATCGATGCGCAGCGTGAACACCATTTCCAGCACGTCCTCGCGCGCGATGTCATTGGCGCGGCTGAATTGCGGCACCATGACCACGCGCAGGAACATATGCTGGAACAGCGCCAGACGCAGCGCCTGAAGCACGCCGATCATCCGGCGCGTATGCTCGCGGTCGGGCAGGGGCGCTTCATCGGGGATCAGCGCCAGCAGACGGTGGAGCTTCAAGGCATCGACCCGCAGGCGCGTCGAGAGGCGGCGGAACACGCCCGCCCGGTCATCGCCCGTCAGATATTCGGCCAGTGCAAGGCAGCCGTCCTCGATATGCTCCTCATGCCCGCGATAGGGGCGGCTAGCCCAGTAGGCGCTGTTGAACAGCTCGCCAAAGGCCGTCATCGTCTTGATGCTGGCCAGCGCATTGGCGGCGCGGATCAGACGCACAATCTGGCGCCCGCGTGCCGAGGAACGGAGCAGCGCGGCCAGTTCCTCATAATTGCCTTCCGCCGCGCTGCCTGCGCCTGCGATGATGTTCACCGGATAGCCAAGCTGTTGCAGCACGGCATTGTGCGGGATGGCGCGGATCTGGCGCAGGCTCATGCTGCGGTCGGAGGACACATCGCTCTGGCGGCGGCTCTTGCGGCTGCCGGTGTCGTTCAGCAGGCCAAGGCCAAAGGCGGTCAGCGCGCGGCTGTAGGTGCTGCTCGACAGGTGTTGCTGCTGTACCCGGCGGATCGCGCGATAGAAGTCGAGGCTGAGGTCCGTGCGGCGATAGAACGGATCGGTCGGCGCATAGGGATCGGTTTCGGCAGGGGCCAGCTCGATAAAGCGCGTGAGCGTGGCCAGCGCCAGTTCGTCGCTGCCAAAGAAGAGATAGCCGTCGCCGCCCTGAAAACTGACTTCCGGTTCGAGGCGGATACCCGCCCGCACGAAACGGCGCCGCGCCCATGGCGACAAGGGCCATGCCAGACGGTCGGACAGGCTGGCCGGATGCGCGCCGCGCCCCATGCTCTCGCCATGGGTGTTGAAGATCAGCGCGGAGACGTCCGAAAGCTGGTTGGCGGTCATCGCCTCGGCCAGACGGCCCTGAAGCCGCTCGATGGCCAGCGCGGCGGGGATCTGCCCCACAAAGCGCCCGGCATCGGAAAAGCCGGTCTGGATCGACACACGCCCGCGCCCGCGCGCATAGGCGCGATAGGCCGGTTCGGCCAGCAGCGCGTCGAGGAAGCGCCCGCCATGCTCCAGCGCCGTCTCGGTCTCGAACAAAGGCGAGACGTCCACCTTGTCCTCGATCCCGAACAGCTTGGCGAAATAGAGCGCGGCCAGCATCGTGGTGGGCTGTTCGCATTCGGCCACCAGCATGCGGATCGGCGTGTCGGCGTCCACATGGTGCAGGATCTGCGCCATGGTCAGGAACAGGCGGATCGCGGTGCTGTTTTCAATGGCCAGCGCGGCGAAATTGGTGCGCAGAACCTTGGCCGTGGCCAGCAACTCGCGCATCTTGACCAGCGCGGCCTGGCTGGCCAGATCGAGGCGGCCATCGGGATCGATGCGGCGGCGGATGGCGTTCTGCAACTGGCTGGAATTGACGCGGAAATGCACCCAGCCCATGCCCAGCCCATCGGCCTGCATCGCGGCCACCGTGGTCAGCAGCACCTCGGCCACATCATCGGACGCCGTGGCGGCCAAAGCCTCCAACTCGGCGATGATGCCCGACAGGCTGGTCATCTTGGCCGGATGGTCGCCGGTCAGCGTGTTGGCGGCCTCCGAAAGCGTGGCCGGGTCCTTCATGTCGCGGGCAAAAAGCGCGGCCATTTCCTCGGCGCGCTCGGCACCGGCCAGCAGGCGCGTGGCAATATCGGGCGCGGCCTCGGCCAGATCGGCGGCATAGGCCGACAGGCGCTGGGCCTTTTCCATCAGGCGATAGCGGATGCAGGTGTTCCACCCGATATCCGTGCGCCCGTCCATGTCATAGCCCACCCATGTGGCAAAGCGGATCGGCATCGGGCGCAGCGCGCGCCATTGCTGGGGCCAGCGGGCGCGGGCGGTGTTGAACAGGGTCTGGGTAATCCGCGCGCGCGCCGTGTGCCCGCGCGCAATGGCGGCCAGCGCGGCATCGTGTTCGGTGTCCAGCGTGATCGTGTCGCGGGCCGCTGTGGCCGCGCAGGTGGCGGGGCCGAAATCGCCCGCGCTGGCGGCCTGCGCCACAGTGGCGGTCTGCGCCTTGTTCAGCAGGAAAGTGGGGTGGGCGGTGAACACGATATGCGCCGCCGGGCGGCCCCAGCGCGTGGCAAAGCTGGCAAAATCGCCGGTTTCGGCATGGCCCTTGACGCGGGTGATGTTGGCCTCCGGCTCTACCGGTTCGAGCAGGCGATGCAGCCGCCGCGCGCGCGCCTGCAACCCTTCGCATTCCAGCTCGGCCACCATCGCCTCAACCTTGTCGAGGCCAAGCTCGCCGCTTTCAATCTGGCGCGAGAGTTCGAGGGAAAGCTGAAACACCGGGTTGAACAGCGGGGTTTCTTCGGTCGTCGCGTGCAAATCCTGCAAACGCTGCGAAAGGGCGGCAATCTGGCTCATCTTTATGGACACTCCCGTCGGGCGCTGTGGCCCATGTGCTGGCGGCCTGCTTTGCCTCTCCTGCCCTTATGGTCTTGCCCCTGACTATGGCCATGATCGGCGGGCAGGGGAAGGGGGACTGCAAAGCCGCAGACGAATTTGGTTAGGCAAATGGGTGGGGGAAATGTCTGCCCGCGCCGATGGCTTGCGCGGGCAGGATATTCAGGTTCAGGCTTTAAGAGCCGCCGCCGCGCCGGCCGCTGCGGTAATCGCGGCGCTGTCGGCGCCCTTGGGCACCATCCAGCTGCCGCCCACGCACAGGACCTGGGGCAGGGCCAGATAATTGGGCGCCGTGGCCAGCGTGATGCCGCCGGTGGGGCAGAAGCGCGCCGAGCCGAAGGGACCGGCAATGGCCTTCAAGGCGCTGACGCCGCCGCTGGCCTCGGCAGGGAAGAACTTGAAGCGGTTGAGGCCCAGATCCATGCCCAGCATGATGTCAGCCGCATTGGCCGTGCCGGGCAGGAAGGGGATGCCAGCCTTGACCGCTGCTTCGCCCAGACGCGGGGTGAGGCCCGGCGAGACGATGAATTCGGACCCCACGTCAATCGCGCGCGCCAGATCATCGGGGTTCAGCACCGTGCCCGCGCCGACAATCGCGCCGGGCACCTGCTTCATCACCTTGATCGCGTCCAATGCGCATTCGGTGCGCAGCGTGACTTCCAGCACCTTGAGGCCACCGGCCACCAGCGCCTCGGCCAGCGGCAGGGCATCGTTCAGATCGTCGATCACCAGCACCGGAATCACCGGCGCCGTGCGCATGATGGCGTCGATCCGGGCGGAGGCGGGAGTAGGGGTTTCGCTCATCATGCATGTTCCTTTTGAAACGCGGCGGCCGCGCCAAGCAGGCCCGGTTGCGGGTGAGTAATCAGCTTGACCGGCAGGCTGGCCATCAGGCTTTCAAAGCGGCCCTTGGCGCGGAAACGGTCGGCAAAGCCGGAGGAGAGGATCGTGTCCTTGATCCGCAGGCCCAATCCGCCCGCGATGACCACGGCCGATCCGCCCTGCGCCAGCGCCAGATCGCCCGCGGCCGAACCCAGCGAGAGGCAGAAACGGTCGATGGCCGCAGCCATCAGCGTATCCTCGCCCGCTGTGCCCTTGGTCCAGATCGCGCGGTCATCGGTGTGCAGCACTGGACGCTGTTCGAGCGCGGCCAGCGTTTCGTAAATATCGACGATGGCCGGACCCGACACCACGCGCTCCACCGAAACGCGGCGATGGCGCTGGCGCAGGCGGGCCAGAATCGCATCCTCCACCGCATCGAGCGGCGCGAAATCGAGGTGGCCGCCTTCGGTCGCCTGAACGTGATAGAACCCCTTGCCGTCGCGCCAGACATGCGCCACGCCAAGCCCGGTGCCGGGGCCGACGATGGTGATCGTGCCACTGGCGGGCAGGGGGGCATCCGGCCCGGTCAGGTGCTGGAAATGCTCCTCGCCCGCGCGGGCCACGGCATGGCCCACCGCGCCAAAGTCATTGACGATGGTGACCTTGTCCACGCCCAGCCGCTCGGGCAACTGGTCCGGGCGAATCACCCAGGGGTTGTTGGTAAAACGGATCAGATCGCCGCCCACCGGCCCGGCCACGGCCAGCGCGACCGCGCGCGGCAGGGTGCGGCCCGAAATTTCGGCGAAATGCTCCCATGCCGTTTCAAAGCTGGCATGTTCGATGGTTTTCAGCGTGGCCGGTTCGCCCAGCGCGATTTCGCCGTCATCGCCCAGCGTGGCGATGGTGAAGCGCGCATGGGTGCCGCCAATATCTACCGTAACGAGTTCCATGAATCCCCTCCATCGTCAGGCCTTTAGCGTCAAAGACCTGCCAGCGCCAGCATGGCCGACCCGCCCTTTTCGGCGCCGTCGGCGCCCATGCGGAACATCGCGAACAATTCCCGACCCACGCCCATCGCGGCGGTGGGCGCGTTGGCAGGCGTCCGGCCCGACAGATCGGCCTTGACCTCCAGCGTGCCGCTTTGCGCGCAGACGCGGATGATATCGCCGTTCTGCACCAGCGCCAGCGCGCCGCCGCCAAGCGCCTCGGGCGTGACGTGGATCGCCGCGGGCACCTTGCCCGATGCGCCCGACATGCGGCCATCGGTGACCAGCGCCACCTTGAAGCCCTTGTCCTGAAGCACGCCGAGCGGCGGGGTCAGCTTGTGCAGTTCGGGCATGCCATTGGCGCGCGGCCCCTGGAAACGCACGACCACCACGCAGTCGCGCTCCAGCTCGCCCGCCTTGAAGGCGGCCTGCACCGCTTCCTGGCTGTCAAACACCAGCGCGGGGGCCTCGATGGTCCAGCGCTCCTTTTCCACCGCCGAGGACTTGAAGGTCGCGCGGCCCAGATTGCCCTGAACCAGGCGCATGCCGCCATCGGGTTGGAACGGCTCGGCCACGGTCGAGAGCATGGCCGGATCATGGCTGACCTCGGGCGCGGGGCGGAAGGCCAGAGTCTCGCCGTCGAGATAGGGCTCGGTGGCATAGGCGGCAAAACCGCCCTCGGCCACGGTCAGGATGTCGCCATGGCAAAGCCCGGCGCCCAGCAGTTCGCGGATGACATAGCCCATGCCGCCCGCTGCGTGGAAATGGTTCACGTCGCCCGAACCATTGGGATAGACGCGCGCGATCAGCGGCACGACGCTCGACAGTTCATCCAGATCCGCCCAGTCGATGATGACGCCCGCCGCCCGCGCCATCGCGGGCAGGTGGATCGCATGATTGGTGCTGCCCCCGGTGGCCAGCAGGCCGATGCAGGCGTTGAGGATCGCCTTTTCATCGACCACTTCGCCCATCGGACGCGGATCGGCGCCCTTGCGGCTGATCTGCGTCAGGCGATGGACGGCGGCGCGGGTCAACTGGCTCCGCAGCGGGGTGTTGGGCGGCACAAAGCTGGAGCCGGGCAGTTGCAGGCCCATCATTTCCATCATCATCTGATTGGAATTGGCCGTGCCATAGAAGGTGCAGGTGCCGGGCGAGTGGTACGAACCCATCTCGCTTTTCAGCAATTCCTCGCGGCCCACCTTGCCCTCGGCGTAAAGCTGGCGGGTCTTCTGCTTGTCCTTGTTGGCGATGCCGCTGGGCATGGGGCCACTGGGGATGAAGATCGAGGGCAGATGGCCAAAGCGCAGCGCGCCGATCACCAGACCCGGCACGATCTTGTCGCAGATGCCCAGCAGCGCGGTGCTGTCAAACACCGCGTGGGACAGTGAAACGGCGGTGGAAAGCGCAATCGTGTCGCGGGAAAAGAGCGAGAGCTCCATCCCGTCCATGCCCTGCGTCACGCCGTCGCACATGGCCGGAACGCCGCCCGCGACTTGCGCCGTGGCGCCCACTTCGCGGGCATAGATCTTCATCGCATCGGGAAAACGCGCATAGGGCTGATGCGCGGAGAGCATGTCATTATAGGCCGTGACGATGCCGATGTTCTGGGCGCGGGTGAAGGCCAGCGTCTTCTGGTCCTCGACCGCGCCCGCATAGGCATGGGCAAGGTTGGAACAGCCATAGGCCGAACGGTCCCCATGGCGGTCGCTTTCGCGCGCCATCAGGTCGAGATAGGCGCTGCGGGTCGCCTTGGATCGCTCGATCACGCGCTGCGTTACGCGGGCGATAGTGGGGTGCAGTTCAGCCATGGTTCTTATCCTACTTGCTAATCGTGCCCGGTCGTTCGGCCCGGTTATTCATGCCCGGTTATTCATGCCATGCGACGCCATCCTTGGCGGCCAGGGCGATGGCGGCGGTCGGCCCCCAGCTTCCCGCGCCATAGGGATTGGGCGTGATGCCATTGTCGGTCCACACCTTGCGCACGCCGTCGATCCAGGCCCATTGCGCCTCCACCTCGTCGCGGCGGACGAACAGCGTCTGGTCGCCCTCGATCAGGTCGAGCAGCAGGCGTTCATAGGCAATGCGCTTGGTCGGCCCGGCAAAGGCGTCTTCCATGCGGATGTCGAGCGGCACCTCGCGCAGGCGCACGCCCCCGCGATCCAGCCCCGGCACCTTGGCATTCATGGTAAAGGTGATGTTTTCCTCCGGCTGGATGCCGATGATCAGCCGGTTGGGCTGGGTGATCGCGCCGCGCTGGGCAAACATCGAATGAGGCACCGGGCGGAACTGGACGACGATTTCGGTCGTGCGCTTGGGCAAACGCTTGCCGGTGCGCAGATAGAAAGGCACGCCCCGCCAGCGCCAGTTGTCGATATGCGCCTTGATCGCCACGAAAGTCTCGGTGGCCGAAGGCTTGCCCAATTCGTCGGCATAGCCGGGGACAGAGGCGCCGTCGATGGCGCCCGCGCGATACTGGCCCGTCACGGTGTCGCCCGCGGCAACATTGCGAAGCGAGCGCAGGACCTTGGTCTTTTCGCCGCGGATGGCGGCGGGGTCAAAACGGCTGGGCGGCTCCATCGCGACAAGGGCGAGCAATTGCAGCATATGGTTCTGCACCATATCGCGCAGCGCGCCCGCGCCGTCGTAAAAGCCCACACGCCCTTCAAGGCCAACCGTTTCCGCCACGGTGATCTGAACGTGTTCGATATAGTGCGAGTTCCAGATCGGCTCGAAAAGAATATTGGCAAAGCGCAGCGCCAAAAGGTTCTGGACGGTTTCCTTGCCCAGATAATGGTCGATGCGGAAAATGCGGTCTTCGGGAAAGGCCGAGGCCACCGCGTCATTGATATGGCGGCTGGTGTCCAGATCCGTGCCCAGCGGCTTTTCAAGGCCGATCCGGCTGGTGGCGTCGGCCAAACCGCTGGCCTGAAGGCCCGCAATGGTGGGTTCAAACAGGCTGGGCGCGGTGGAGAGGAAAATGGCCAGACCATCCTCGCGCGGGCCGACCTTGGCCGCCAGATCGGCAAAATGCTCGGTCTGGTTCGCGTCCAGCGCCTGATAGGTCAGCCGCTGAAGGAAGCCGGGGATGGCGTCCTTGCGATAATCGGGCAGGAATTTGTTCAGAGCATCAGCCGCAAAATTGCGAAAGCCCTCGTCATCAAGGTCCGAGCGCGCCGTGCCGATGATATTCAGCTTTTCCGGCACCAGCGCGTCGGCATGAAGCGCGCACAGCGAAGGCAGCAGCATGCGCTGCGACAGGTCGCCGGTGGCGCCAAACAGCAGCAGCTTGTCGGCGGTAAAGCTCATCGATGGAGTCCCCTCGGGTGTCACGACTGTCACGGCTTTCTCCTTGGGTTGGAGGCCTTCCGCGCCATGGTTCTTTGAGGCCGCCTTGGTGGTGGCCCGGTTGCCGGGATGATCTAGCGCCATGATGGGGTTTGCGCCAGTTCATCGCCCGGAAATGGCGCGGAAATCCTAGGGTTTGAATACGAATTTGCGCTATGAATAGGTTTTCGCCTTGGCCCGCGCAAGGGCGCGGGGCAGCTCATCCCCGGCGCTGAGCGCAAGGTTCATCCCTGGCGGCGGATGGGAATCGGGATGTTGCAGATGTCGGCGTTGCCGGGCGAATAGATGATGAAATCGTCGCGCCGGTTGGCCCGCGCGTTCACGTAATCGCGGAATGAGGCGCTGGCGCTGGAGAGATATTCGAAATGCGGCTGCTGCGCGGGTGGCAATTCGCTGCCAAGCCGGATCGAGAGGATCGGGGTGTTTTTCGCCTTGTCATTATACATGCCGTTGCCCGGCGCGCGGGGCAGCGATGAGAGATGCTCGATCCCCTCGATCACTCGCCCCACCACCGCGATGTTGCGGTCAAGCTGGCGCGGGGGCGTGCCGATTGCGGCGTAAAGCTCGGCCCCGGTGCCGGTGTCGGGCGAATTGTTGCGACCAACCCCGACGGTGGCATAGCAATGGACGGGCCAGAGGCTTTCTGATCCATAGGCAACAGGCCAGCCCTGATACAAACCAGTTCCCATCGCATAGGAATCGCCCCTTTCAACGGCCTCTTGAGATTTCGCGAATTCGGCGGCGGGGATTTTTTCAATGGATCCGTATTTTACGAGCAGGGCCGTCTGAGCTTGCACGGCTTTACGTTTGGCTTCTATCGAGGGGGTGAATAATTTCAGACCCGGGCCAGTGGCTGGTATTGGCACTTCATACTCGCTTTCCGGCACCTTGCTCAGGCCCGCAGGCAAAGGCTTGGCCTGCGGCGTATCCTCATCGGGATCGCCAAATTGCGCGACCCAATTGTCCTGAACCCGATAGACCGCGCCGCCATCCCACCAATGCGCTGTGGCCAGCTTGCGCATATTGCCGATCCAGCCTTGCGAAAAAGGTGGGGGCAAAAGCTGGATGATCACCTGCCGCGCCTTGCCCGCCGCATCGGGCGCCAGCGTCATCACCAACAGATCGGCCGGATCAATCTTCTGCCAGTCGCTGGCCGGGGCGGCTTTGATGATCTCCGCGCTGGGGCGGGTTCTGGGTTTTTGCGCTGTGGGTTTTTCCGGCGTGGCCGCCATGGCCATCGGCGCGGCGGAAACGGCAAAGGCAGCGAGCAGGACGATCTTTTTGCGCATCAAAGTAATCTGCCTGCGCACCCTCTCTTGCGCAAGCCGCGTTTCATCGCTAGGGGCCTGCCTTCCAGTGCAATGCGGAGCGGTGGCCGAGTGGTCGAAGGCGCTCGCCTGGAAAGTGAGTATACGTCAAAAGCGTATCGAGGGTTCGAATCCCTCCCGCTCCGCCACCTGGGTATTTCACCGAAAACCAAACTAACCCAAAAACCCCTGAATATCAGGGATTTTCTGCCATTTTCCTGTTGCATCGTGACCCACGAAAAGGCATGGTAGCCCGCGTCTCGTGTGGTATAAAATGTGGGATGAAAAATGGGCCGTCTCAGCGCCACTTTCGTCAAGGCTGATCGGGCGCCGGGGCGCTATGCTGATGGGGGCGGACTTTACCTCGTCGTCGCGCCCGGTGGCAGCAAGGCCTGGGTCTGCCGAGTGCAGAAAAGAGGGCGGCGGCGCGACATTGGCCTGGGCAGCACGAAGAAGGTAACGCTGGCGCAGGCCCGCGTCGAGGCGGCCAAAGTGCGCAGCCAGATCGAGGCGGGGCTGGACCCGGTGCGCGAGCGGGTGAAGGAAGCGGGCATCCCGACTTTCCGCGAGGCGGCGGCGCTGGTCTATGCCGAGCATCACGCCAGTTGGAAGAACAAGAAGCACGCCGCCCAGTGGCTGACGACGCTGACTACCTATGCCTTCCCGCATATTGGCGACATGTCGGTTTCTCTGATCGAGGGGCAGCATGTGCGCGATGCGCTGATGCCGATCTGGCTGAGCAAACAGGAGACGGCACGGCGCGTGCGGCAGCGCATCTCCATGGTGATCGATTGGGCGGTGGCCAAGGGCTATCGCGAACACGCGCTGGCGATGGCGGCGCTCAACAAATCGCTGCCCAAGGCCAAGCGCAAGGTCGAGCATCAGGCGGCGCTGCCCTACGATCAGGTGCCGGCTTTCATGAAAAGCCTACGGTCGCGGGAGAGCGTGGGGCGGCTGGCGTTCGAGATGCTGGTGCTGACGGCCCTGCGGTCGGGCGAGATTCGCGGCGCGGTGTGGAGCGAGATCGACCTCAAGGAAAAGCTCTGGACCATCCCCGCCGAGCGCATGAAGGCGGGCGAGGAGCATGTCGTGCCGCTGAGCGAGGATGCGCTGAAAGTGCTGGAAAAGGCGGCGGTCTATCGCCGCGCGACCGATGAGCTGGTCTTCCCCGGCACGCGCCGGGATTCGCAATTGAGCGACATGACGCTGACCAAGATCTGCCGCGATATGAAGGTGAAGGCGGTGCCGCATGGCTTCCGCTCGTCCTTCCGCGACTGGGTCAGCGAGGAGACCGATTTCGAGAACGAGATCGCCGAAATGGCGCTGGCCCACACCATCGGCAACAAGGTCGAGGCCGCCTATCGCCGCGGCAAGCTGCTGGAAAAGCGCAAGGTGATGATGGCGACCTGGGCCGACTACTGCATGGGCCGCCCGGTGATGCTGACGCGAATCGCGCGGGTGGAGAAGGCGGAGCAGTCTGGTGAAGCCGACAAGGCGCAGGAGGCTGGCGATGCGTGAGAGCAAGCCGGGGCGTGTGTTTGTCACGGAGCGGTTGGGCGCAGGGGATTATGCGGCGGGCGTGGCGCTGTTTGATGCCAAGCTGGCCGAGGCGCGGGCGGGTTGGTTGCGCGTGGATCGGTGGAAGTCGGTTGCGGCGCTGGCGGTGGTTGCCGTGGCGGCTGCTTTGGCAGTGGCAGTGCTAGCCTTACTGGGGCGGTCGTGGATCTGGTGGGCGGCGGTGGTGGTGCCGCTGCTGGCGATGCTGTTCGTCGCTGTCGTGTGCTGGGCTTCGGTAGAGGCGTTTGCCCGCTTTAGCCGCCCGCCGAACGGGGTGGCGTGGCTGGTGCCATCATGGTTGGCGAGGGCCATGGTACGGCGGTTCGAGCTTTCACACATCGATTCTGGGGACATTTTTGCCGGTTTCGCCGCGCGTCAGATCATTGCCGTTGCGGGCGGCGTTGAACTCGATCCCCGCTTATTTTCCGACCGTCTCTGGCCGCTTTTGCTGTCACCCGATGACCAAGATCGCAGTCGAGGGGCTTGCCGCGAATATGGCTACCGTGGTGCTGAGATCACCGTTGAAGTGTGCGTGGCGGAGGTGGAAACCCTGCTAGAGGCTCGCCAGCAAGAAACTGCGCCGGACTTGCGCCATCCCTTCCAGCGCGTGCCCTACCAAGCAAGGGCAGCATGGATCGAAGAATGCCTGAAGCGCAAGGGCTACGCTGCAGGCTCCTATCGCCAGTCCCTTTTGCAGGCCGTCCTTCTCGCCGTCTGGGAAGAGATGAACGCCCCGGAATGGCGAGGCCGCAAACTCAACAATGCCGAAATCGCCCGCCGCACTCACCGTCGGGTGGTGAGTAGCGGTCAAGGTTTTCGCTCCACCGAACTCAACGAGGGCAAGGCATCGGACGAGCCGGCCGACTGGATCCAGAAATTGATTGCTGGGAGGTCGGCTGAATACAGATTTGCCGCGGACGTTGCAGACTCGTTGGTTGGCGGCCTGAATGGATAAAAGCGGTAATGTGTGCGGTGCCCAAGGGATTCGGGCTTGACCGCCTGTGGAAATTGCCTGACCTCATCGAAGGATAACCTTCAGAGTAGAGTCAAACGTGAAGCCCAATTCCCGATCGATCATCGAGCTGTTTGACGACAAACGCCGCTATCTTATTCCCCTCTATCAGCGCCAATATGCTTGGCAGGTAGAGCCGCAACTTCGATTGCTTTGGGAAGATATCATGCGGGCCTACAAAAAGCTCATTGCAGGCAGGGCTTCGCTTTCACCCCATTTCATGGGGGCGATGGTGATTTCGCAAATCGATACCAGCGGTAGAGAAGTCCGGGCTTTTGAAGTGATCGATGGCCAGCAGCGTCTATCGACATTCCAGTTGCTGCTTGCGGCTCTGCGTGACGTGGCCAGCGCCAATGGGTCAGGCTATGCCGACGAAATCCGCAAATACCTGCTCAACGATGGGATTATGCAGGAACCGGCACGCGAACGATACAAGGTCTGGCCCTCGCTTTTGGACCGCCGCGCCTTCGTGAGTGTTATCGATCCCTCTGCCGATCTTGACCAGATCGGCAAGCCCGCATCTGACGAAGAGGGGCATGTCCGTAAATCTGTCGCTGCACATGCCTGGTTTCGCGCCCAGATCGAGGCCTTTGTAGGAAAAGGCGAAACCTATGACGAAGAGGTCCTGGAAAAGCTCTTCGAGACGCTCAAGGATGGGCTCGCTGTCGTGTCTATCGAACTGGAGCGGGGTGACGATCCCCAGACCATTTTCGAGACGTTGAACAGCCGAGGCGTTGATCTGACGCCTGGTGACCTTATGCGGAATTTCATCTTCCAGCGCGCCAAGGGGCTGGGCCAGTCCCAAGCTGAACTGAATGTCGATGCTCTTTATGAAAAGCACTGGCAGCCTCTCGACGGCCATTTCTGGCAGCAACAATCCTATCGGGGCCGCCTTGGTGCGCAAAGGCTCGACTGGATGCTGATCGACCACTTGTCGATGAAAAAGGCTGATATTGTCTCTAAGGATGCCCTGTTTGACGGCTACCGCCGCTGGATCAGTGACGCGCAGCCGTTTGATACGGTCGAGCAGGAACTTGAGGCGATTTCCGCTTCCGCTGCGGTTGAACGCAAAATTTTCGAGCAAGACAAAGACGATGTAATTGGCCGCTTCGGGCGCTTCGCCGAGGCGTTCGATGTTTCGACCGTCTTCCCATTGGTGGTGTATCTTGCCACCGAAGCGGACTTGGGAGAACAATTGGCCGAGGCGCTCGCCATGCTGGAAAGCTACATCCTGCGCCGCGACATCTGTGGCTTGCCGACCGGCGCATATAACAGATTCTTCGTTGGGGCGATCGACCGGCTTCGGCAAGCCGAGGGCTCAAAGGTCGAAGCGCTTTATTCCTGGCTATCATCGCGCGGCTCGCAAACGGATCGTTGGCCCAAGGATGATGAGTGGCGGCTCGGATGGCTGGGCCGTGATCAATACAAAAACAACCGCCAACCCCGCCTGCGCTATATCTTTGAGCGGATTGAGCACGCCAAAAGGGTCGCGCTGTCGGAACA
Organism: Novosphingobium sp. KACC 22771; assembly: GCF_028736195.1. Classification (GTDB taxonomy): domain Bacteria; phylum Pseudomonadota; class Alphaproteobacteria; order Sphingomonadales; family Sphingomonadaceae; genus Novosphingobium. The sequence goes on from NZ_CP117881.1 coordinate 685,143, forward strand.
CATTGAGTTCAAATTCACCCCTTCGGTCGAGCACATCATGCCGCAGAAATGGCAAACGCATTGGCCTGTGCCCGGATTTGAACACGTTTCACCTGGCGAGTATGATTTTGACAAGGCAACCGCCGAAACCAGGCGCGAGGGCTGCATCAACAAGCTGGGCAATCTTACGCTCATTACATCGCCGCTGAATTCCTCGGTATCGAACGGGCCTTTCTCTGAGAAAATGCCCGCGCTGCGCGCCCATTCGAGCCTCAAGCTCAATCGCGAACTCAATGATTTTCAGCACTGGGACGAAGACTGTGTAGCCACGCGTGGGGCCGCACTATTCGATGTGGCCAAGGCGGTCTGGATCGCGCCGAAGCAGGGGCTGGAAGCATTCCCGGAGTTTGGCCATCCAGGTGCAAACGGTGGCATGCCAAAAGAGGGCACTGCCTGTTCCTTCACTTACAATGGGAAGGATCATTTCGGCGTCATCAAGCAGCAGGCCCTTCATATCGATGGCTTCGAGCAGCCATTCACTTCATTTTCAGCCGCATCGGTCGCAGTCACGGGAACACAGCGTAATGGTTGGCGGGATTGGTATCTTCGCGCGGCAGATGGGACTTGGGTCCTCGCCGACGAGTGGCGCTCGCGGGCGGGGGCGGAAACAGAGGCTGGCCTTGCTTGAAGCAGTCTTGAACGGATAGTCTCCGGGGAAATTAGGAAAAATCGAACGTGGCCAATGAAGCTTTTGCCCGTGTGAAGATCGATCAGTTGCTCAAGGATGCCGATTGGGCGTTGAGTGACGGGCAAAGCGTGCGCTTTGAATATGTCCTGGGTGACGGTGGAAAGGCAGACTATGCCTTGTTCGACCGCCAAGGGCGGGCGTTGGCCGTCCTTGAAGCCAAAAGCACCAGCGTGAACCTCAGTGCAGGGGAGGCACAGGGGCTGCGCTATGCCGATCAGCTCGACGTGCCCTTCATTTTTCTGTCCAATGGCGAAGAGATTTGGTTTCGCGACAAGGGGCAGGATGCCCATTTTCGGCAGGTCCAAACGGTTTTCAGCCAAGATGATCTAGCACGGCGTAAGGCCGCAACCGAAATCCGACGTAATCCGCTCGATGTGCCGATCGACACCCGCGTTGCCGGTGCCGGTGGGCGGATGCACCAAACCGCTTGTATTGACGTTGTTTGCCGTGAAATTGCCGCTGGCCGCCGCAAACTGCTGGTCGAAATGGCCACGGGCACGGGCAAGACGCGCACGGCGGCGGCTCTGATCAAGCGCTTGTTCGAAGCGAACTGGGCCACGCGCGCGCTGTTTGTTGTCGATCGCAACACTTTGGCGATCCAGGCCGAAGATGCCTTTGCCGAGCATTTGCCGCATTTGCCCTGCTATCGCGTGCCGCGCACCGGGCGGCGCTTCCAGGATGAGAAGCGCGTGACCATCGTGACGCTGCAAACCCTGGTCAACGAGTACGAAAAGTATTCGGCAGGCTATTTCGACCTGATCATCATCGATGAATGCCATCGCAGCATCTACGGTAAATGGCGCCGCGCGCTCGATCATTTTGACGGGGTGAAGATTGGCCTGACTGCCACGCCATGCGTGATGCGCGATGATCCCGATGTCGATGAGGAGGATCGCGTCGCCATCCGCGATACCTTGCGCTTCTTTGAAGTTGATCGCCCGACATATAGCTATTCGATGAGCGAGGCGATCGCTGACGGGCATCTCGTGCCCTATGAAATCTATCGGGCGATGACCGCGAGGACGGCTGCGACAGAAGGCTTCCCCGTAGCGCGCAGCGAAATCGACTGGGATGCGCTTGATCCGCATACGCGCGACGAACTCGAAACCCTGTTTGCCGAGCAAGACCCAATTCGGGTGGACCCCACGGCATTGGAGCGCAAATTCACGATCCCGCAGCGCAACCGCGCCATGGTTCGGGAATTCCGCGATGTCCTCGAAAATGGGTACGTCGGCCCGAATGGCGTGCGACGCGCGCCTGAGCCGGGCAAGACCATCGTTTTCGCCGTGACCAAGCGCCATGCCGAAACGCTGGCACGCATGTTTGATGAACTGTTTGCCGATAAAAAGCCGTCACCGACCACCCGCTATGCCGATTTCGTGGTTTCGGGCCAAGGGCCGGAGGACACGGTTGATGGCGCGGCGAAAATCAAGCGCTTCAAGAAAGAGGAATTTCCGCAAATCCTTGTCAGCGTAAACATGCTCGACACCGGCTTTGATTGTCCCGACGTGCGTAACCTGATCATGGCGCGCTTCACCCATTCGTCGATCCTTTATCAGCAGATGCGCGGGCGCGGCACTCGGCAGGCGCCGGGCAAAGATCGCTTCACCATGTGGGATTTTACTGGCGTAACCTTGCGCCATGGCGATGATGAGGCTCCCGGCGAGGGCGGCGTAGTTGTCGTCCGCCCGGCGAAGCCACCGACCGGGCAGCCGCGCCGGATGCTCACGCTCGACGTACATGACGAAATTGATCCGACCACCCGCGAATGGGTCACTGTCGATGAAACCGGCCATGCCTTCATGGATGTTGACGAGGCGCGCGCTGAGGAATTGGGCGCCGCGTTCGAAACCTGGCTGGACGGGAAACCTTTCCATTCTGATCAGTTGCGCCTGCTTCATCTGGTGAAGGAGCAGATCAAGGCCAATGCGGCAGAGATGGCCAACTTTGAAAGCTGGCGCTTTGATATGCCGCCGCTGTCCATGAACGGTGGCTTCGAACGCGCCCGTGCCGTTTTCGGCAGCGAGGTAGAGCTTGACCGCGTGCTGGCCGACATGAATGAGGCCGTATTCGGCCCCCAAACCCCGGGCGGCGCCGATGATGGCAGCACCCGTACCGAAAAACCGACCAATTGAAGGCCCGTTAATGCCCTTTACCCCCGACATGCGCCGCAAGGTCGATCAAATTCGCGATTACCTCTATGGCGGCGGATATCCTGATCCGCTGTCAAATGCCGAACAGCTCAGTTTTCTGTTTTTCTTCTATATGATTGAGGGCATCGACGCGGCGAACTTGCGGCAGGCCAAAGCGACCAAACGGGATTACGCCTCCCTGTTTGCAGGCGACTGGACTATCCGCAATCCGCTGAACGCCCCGGCTAAGGACGTGGCAGTGATCCCGCGCGAGCGGATGCGCTGGTCGTCCTGGGCCAATGCGCTGTCGGGCGAACAGCTCGTGACCTTTGTGCGCGACGAAGTGTTTCCGTTCTTCGCCACCATCGGCGACGCCTTCGGCATGAGCTTTATGGCGCAGGCGCGCCTCGCCATCGACGAGCCGACGGTGCTCACCCAGGTCGTCACGTTGGTCAATGAACTGCGCCTCGAACAGTCCGACCCGGACACCAAGGGTGACTTGTTTGAACACGTCTTGCGGCAGATCAAGCAGGCGGGCGAACTCGGCCAGTTCCGTACTCCGCGCCACATCATTCGCGCCATCGTCGATCTGGTCGATCCGCAGATTGGCGAAACCATCTATGATCCCGCCGCAGGCACCGCCGGTTTTCTGGTCGCGGCCTATGAGCACGTTCGGCTTGCCAATTCATCGGCCAACGGGCGCGAAGTGTCGGAGCTGGAGGGCAAGACCTTCGAGCGCGGCTATGGTGACCGCCTGAACGATGCCCAATGGCGCAAGCTGCGCGCCGAGACCTTTTACGGCAACGATGTCGATCCCAAGATGGTCAGCCTGGCGAGCATGAATCTGGCACTGCGCGGCCTGCCCGATGTGCGCATTTTGAAGCGCAACGTGCTGACCACCAGTTTCGACCGTCAGATGAAGGCGGAGAAAAACCTGCCGCTCGATGGCTACAACGTCATACTCGCCAATCCGCCGTTTTCCGGGCGGTTAGACCGTGATCGCATTGTTGATGATGTGAAGATTGGCACCAGCACGGCCACCGAGCTGTTGTTCATCAAATACATGATCGACAATCTGCTGCCCGATGGGCGTTGCGGTGTGGTCGTGCCCGAAGGCGTGCTGTTCGGCTCGACCGGGGCGCACAAGGAATTGCGCCGCATCCTGATGCAGAACAATCGGGTCGAGGCCGTGCTGTCGCTGCCCGGCGGGGTGTTTCAGCCCTATTCCGGGGTAAAAACCTCGGTGCTTGTCTTCGCCAAGGGCGGGCGGACTGAGCGCGTGATGTTCCTTCACGCTAGCAACGATGGTTTCAGGCTCGATGCCAACCATGAACAGCCGATCGAGGCGGACGACCTGCCTGGCCTGATCGCCGCCTATAATAGTCGCGATGACATGTGGGCCGATTGGAGCGGGCGCGATCTCGCGCAGCCATGGACCGAAAATTGGTGGTTCGCCGATGCCGCCACGATCGAGCGCGAGAACTGGAACCTGTCCGCTTCGCGTTATCGCCCTGAAAGCCGCGAGGCGGCCATCCACCGTAACCCGCGTGAGCTTCTTGAAGAATTGCAAGAGGACTTGGAAACAATCCTCGGCGACATTCAAATGCTCGCGGCGGAATTGCGGGGGGAGCCAGCGTGAATTCCTGGCCGGAAGTCGATCTCAACGATATTTCAGATATTTCTGCGGGTAATCCTGCTCCGCAGGGAGCAGATTATTTTTGTACCGATGGCCATCCGTTTGTCCGGATGCAGGATGTCGGGCGCTATCATATTGATCCGGCCTTAGTTGAAACAACGGATCGGGTTTCATCACGGGCCGTCCGCGAATGTAAACTGCGCCTTTACCCAGCAGGGACACTGCTGATCCCGAAAAGTGGCGCCTCGGTAAACCTCAATCACCGTGCGATGCTAGGCCAGGATGCTTATGTCGTGTCGCACCTCGCCACGATCATACCCAATCAGCGAAGGGTGTTGCCGTCCTACCTGTTTCATTGGTCGCAGCGGTATGATCCCCGCTCCCAAGCGCAGGTTACAAGTCTGCCGTCTTTACCTCTTTCCCTAATTAAGGCTGCAAAAGTTCCACTCCCGCCGCTTGATGAGCAACGGCGGATTGTGGGCCTGCTGGACCGCGCGGCGGAGATCAGGCGTCGCGCCGATGCCGCCCGAGCTAAGGCCCGCGCCATCATTCCCGCCCTCTTCCTTGACATGTTCGGCGACCCCACCACGAATCCTAAAGGGTGGCCGGTGGTTAAGTTGGGGAGCCTTCTCGGTCGAATTGATAGCGGCTGGAGCCCGGTTTGTGGTGACGGCGCACCAGATCCCGATCAATGGGGCGTACTGAAACTTAGCGCGATCAAATTTCTGGGTTTTATCGGTTCGGAGGCAAAGCTACTGCCGGACACGATCCTACCTCGCGAAGACCTCGAAGTTCACGAGGGTGATTTGCTTTTCTCGCGCAAGAACACAATTGATCTCGTCGGTACTGCCGCCGTAGCCGACGGCAGTGGCCGCAAAAGGATGCTGCCCGACACGATCTTTCGATTGGTGCCAAGTGACCCCGCCCGTTTCGGGCCGCGCTATCTCAGCACCCTCATCAACCTGCCTGCCTTCCGACCGGTGATTAGGCAACTCGCCAGCGGCTCGGCATCTTCCATGCCGGGTATCTCCAAAGGGCGCCTGTCCACTTTGGAGATACCCCTCCCGGACTTACCGCTTCAAACCGTATTCGCCGAACAAGCCCAGCGCCTCGAAGCCACCGCCCGCGCCCTTGACCACGTCGCCAAGAAGGCTGAAGCCATGGCCGCCAGTCTGTCGGCAGAGGTGTTCGGATGACGATGTCGGGCGGGCGATATCGGGAAACGCAGGGCGTGTCACTACGCAGCAGAGGGAAGTGAGATGAACAGTTTTCGAGATGCGTTGGCTCCGCTATCTGCCCGCATGGCACGTGAGCATCACGTCCTCCACATCGCATGTGAATTGCCCTCCACTGACGACGCAATCCAAAGCGCACAGCGAGAAATTTTGAGGTGGGCTCAACGGCGTAGTGGCGGAAAACTTCCGGTTGATGCCATGGCCGGGCGTGCATTTGAACTGTTGGCAGCGGGGCGGAGCAGCAGCGCAGTTGAAGTTGACCTGCCAGAGATTCGCGCATGGGCTTTGCGGCAGGAGGACCCGGATAAAACAGTGCCGGGCCGAATCTGGACATCGGAGGCCATCATCTGGCAAACAGAAGAGGGCGGGCCTCGATTTGCTGCAAGATTGATAGTTGGTAGCTCCGAGCCAGACTTGAACATCGCGCCGGCGGCTCCTGGCTATATCAGGCAACTGATCGAAAACGTGGGCCTGACAAGTGGACGCTATGCGCTTTCCACACAGCCTTGGTATATTGCGAGCGAGCAGGATCAAGACGATCTTCTTGATTTGCTTGAAGACCCCTCACGACGTTTGCCAGTCATTGTCGTATCGGCACGGGATCGAGAAAATCCGGACCTAGCGCTTAATATCGAAGATTTGGCAGCAGCCGTCTGTGGCTTGGCGTATGTCGCCGCAATTTTGCCGGAAACCTCTTGGGCTCTGACCAAAAAATTTGGTAAAAAGCTGTCTGTGTTCGACCGTGGCATTCGCATTTACATGCCTGGCCTTGACGATGGTTCCGACCAGTTTGGCCATCCGCTTTGGTTGGGGGCAAGGCTCCAAACCGATGCTGATGCGGCCCTGGCTGACCATCAAATTCGGAACCGAGTGGCGCAATTTAGTACGCGTATGGTTCGGTTGGGTGAAGACATCCTGCCATTTGCGCAATTACGTAGCTATGCACGCAAGACGGAACAAGATCGTTTGACCATTAGTGGGGCAAACGACACTGAAAAGCTTCTCGCTGCCAATAATAGTATTGCTGCATTATCCAAAGAATTGGCAGAGGCCAAGGAGATGGAGAAATACGCGCTTGATGAAGAGCGAAGTGCTCAACGCCGTGCAGAAGAAGCAGAATTGCGCGAGCGTAATGCAACGGCGAGAGTTCAGCATCTTCTTCAAATATTGGCGGATAGCGGAGATGCAGGTGCGGGGCTTCCTCCTCATCCAGAAACATGGGAAGATTTTGAAGATTGGTGTGACATTGCTTTGGTTGGGCGGGTTGTGCTCACTGGCGCTGCTCGTCGGGGTTGCAAAAAGGCACTTTACGGAGATGCTGGCCAAGTAGCTCGGTGCCTGCTCTGGCTCGCTGATGAATGTCGCCAGCGATTTTTAGAGGGCGGTGGCCCACTCCGAGATGCAACGGTGGAGCAGGGTATCAAAAATTCCCTATGCGGCAGCGACGAATTTACATTCGACTGGCAATCGCAAAAATTGTCGGCAAATTGGCATGTTAAGACGGGAGGCAATTCAAGGGCACCTGAAAATTGCCTCCGCATTTATTATGCTTGGGATGAACAGTCGCAGCAGATTGTTATAGCTGACATGCCTGCTCATCGCCGGTCAGCGGTAAGTTGATGCTTGAAATTCAGCGCCAGGTGGCATCATGCATCGAATGCGGATCATAGAGCGCAAGCGACAATAACATTCGCCGCTCATCATGCAGTGGAAGTGATTGTCGTTTGCGGTGAATGATGGTAGCAATCACCGCAAATGGCGCGGTGATTATGGCCTATATCCACGAGCTGGCCGATTGGCCCCATCTGCACTGGAGTAATGAGCGGCTTGCCGAGCCGTTGGCTGCCGTGCGCCATCGTCAGGGGCGGTTGATTGGCCGAATGGAGGCTTTCGGCTTTCCTTTGCGGGAAGAGGCTGTGCTGCGCACTCTTACTGAGGATGTCGTCAAGTCGAGTGAGATCGAGGGGGAAGTGCTGGACCGGGAGCAGGTGCGGTCTTCCATCGCGCGGCGCTTGGGGATGGATGTCGGCGGGCTGGTCGATGCCGACCGCCATGTCGAAGGCATTGTCGAGATGATGCTCGACGCTACGCAGAATTATGCGCGGCCTCTGACAGCCGGGCGGCTGTTTGACTGGCATGCCGCATTGTTTCCCACCGGGCGCAGCGGAATGAGCCGCATCACGGTTGGCGCCTGGCGCACGGCAGCGAGTGGGCCGATGCAGGTTGTATCCGGACCGATCGGGCGTGAGCGGGTGCATTATGAGGCACCAGCGGCGGAGCGATTGGACGCCGAAATGAACCGGTTTCTAGAATGGTTCGCGACGGCTGCGCCTGACCCGGTGCTGAAGGCTGGCGTTGCGCACTTATGGTTCGTTACCATTCACCCGTTTGACGACGGCAACGGACGAATCGCGCGCGCGATTGCCGATCAGGCCTTGGCGCGGGCCGAGGGCACGGCGCAGCGCTTCTACAGCATGTCTGCGCAAATTCGGGCCGAGCGGCAGGATTATTATGCCATGCTGGAGGCGACGCAGAAGGGCGGGCTGGACATCACGGCTTGGCTCTTGTGGTTCATTGCCTGCCTGGACCGTGCCTTTGATGGTGCAGAGACCATCCTTGGCGATGTCATGCGCAAGGCGCGGGTGTGGGAGCGGCTGGCGGATCAGCCCTTGAACGAGCGTCAGCGCAAGGTGATTAACCGGCTGCTGGATGGTTTCGAGGGCAAGCTGACCAACCGGAAATGGGCGGCGCTGGCCAAGACATCGTCAGACACGGCGCTGCGCGACATCAACGACCTGGTCCAGCGCGGCATCCTGGTCAAGGATGAAGGTGGCGGGCGGAGCACCAGTTATTCGCTGGCCGCTTATGACCAAGCGCGGTCCACTGGTGTTTCAGTCAGCAGAACTGTCGAGTAGCGATGGCAGTGAGCGACCAAGTTACGTCTTTCCAGTGCATCTCGGCAAACGTCGGCTTGCGCCAAAATCCGTCATTGGGCTGACCGGCGAAACCCGCCAGACGTCGGCGACCGATCGAAATCGGGCCGGTGAGGTCAATTCGCCCACACGCGGGCGGTCAGCCTGCCCCGCCGTCAATAGGGGAAATAAATCATCTCGATTCCCCAATAGTCAGCCGGGTCGGTATAGCGGGTCACGCTTGGGCTGGAGCAGAACAGGACGAGCCCGCAGGGTGGGTTGGCGGCGATCGGGCGATGCGGCGACCACCAGGCGAACGGGCTTGCCTTATGCCCCTTGAAGGCGGTCTCGCGTCGCACGCCGAGAAGCTCCTTAAGCAGCGCCTTGTTGAAGGTACGATGCTTGGCCTCGACGATAATATACAGCACCTCCGGTGTAGGGCGGCCGGAGGTTCCAGCTTTGACCAGCACGATATCCAGTTCGTGCGCAAGACCATAGGTGGGCGACCGCACCGCCTTGCCCTGTCGCCAGGCGCTGAGCGCGGTGCATTCGATGTCTACCCAGAGCTCAGCTTGGACGGCGCCCGCTATGGCAAGCTCGATATAGGCCCAGGCCCCGCGTGCTATCGGACCACCCTTGGTGCGAAAGGTGAGCGCCGCCCCCCCCCTTCAAGGTAAAGGTCGCGCCCGCCAGATGGTGGCGCAATTCCTTCATCGTCTCAGTCAGGCAGGAAAGCTCATAGGCCTTGTCGTACAATGTCGCGCTGCTCAGCAGGGCACGCGCGCTGGTCGCGCCAAGACCGAGCTCGCGCTGGAAAGCGCGGCGCAGCCGATTCAGCGCGAATCGCGGGGTGAGCTTGCGCTTGCTACCGGTCATACCGAGAACTCCGGGCCATCGAAATAGCCGTCATCCTCGAGCAGAGCGTGAACGAAAGCATCGATCTCTGCTATGAGCGCATCGCTCGATTGCCCCTCCAACAGCGATACGCTGAGCTCGCCCGACGGATCGGCGAGAAGCACGCCGCCGCCATGATCGCCAGCGACCAGATCGCTAAAGTCCCTACGCAGCCGGGCAAGATTGCGCGCGGAGCGCACGCTCAGAAAGCTGCGAAAGCCTTTGGCATAATCAAAAAAAGCCCCACGCGCCGCGTCCCAGCCCATGACTAGCCGATCCTCTTGTTCGCTTTCCTCTTGGAGCGCCCTGACCATGTTAGAGTCCCAATCGGCAAAGCCCGCCCCGATAACGATCAGGCGCAGTTCAGCGAGCAGCTCGTGCCAATCCTCGTCGTCAAATTCCGGCATCATGCGTCCTCATATTAAACCCTCATCTGTCCGGCAGCGCTCACCTTGGGCTCGACGTGAAACGCGGGTATCCCAAAATCTGAAGAATCTCCGAATTTGCAACACCCATAGGTTGCCACATTGGCCTTGCCGAGCAATGACAGTGCAACCCTGGATGCCAAGAGAATGAATCTCGCCATGAAATTGGAAAGCCTAACTCTTACAAATTTCCGTTGCTTCGGTCCCGATGCGGCAACGATTACGTGGCAGCCAGATCTTACGGCGCTGGTGGGGAACAATGGTTCGGGAAAAACCGCTGTATTCCTAGGTCTTCTGCGCCTTTTCGGCATAAGCGCTTCGCAGCGCCGTATTGTGAAATCCGACTTTCATATCCCTGCTGAGAACGATGATCTCGCTTCCGGCACGATGCTCAGCCTAGATTGTATCTTAAGCTTCCCCGAACTCGCCGCTGACGAAGATGACCCCAGTGTGCCGGACGTCTTCTACCACATGGCGGCATCTGCGGAAGGAGAACCGCTGAAGCTGCGCCTTCGTCTGCAGGCCACCTGGGATGAAGACCTCACGCCAGAGGGCTCAATCACGGAAGAGGTCAGGTGGATCCAATCGCTTAATGACACCTTCGACTGGGATAGCTGTGCGAAGGTCGCGGCCATCGATCGTTCATTGATCCAACTCATCTACGTGCCGGCTATGCGCAATGCCTTCGACCAGGTAACCGGCTTGCTAAAGGGCCGGCTCTGGCAAGCTGCGCAGTGGTCACAAGCGCTTCACGAGACCGCCGAAGCGGCCAGTGCATCGCTTCAGGAAGAATTCGACACGGAGGAGCCAACCGAGTTTATTATCGAGCGGCTAAGTAAACGCTGGGCCCAAGTTCATCAGGGCGACACTGACGCCGCCCCGTCGTTGCGACTGATAGAAAGTCGCCTAGAAGAGTTGCTCCAGCGGACAGAGTTCATATTTTCTGCGACCAATGGCGCTAGTGTTCGCCGCCTTGAAGAGCTGAGCGACGGGCAGCGATCGCTTTTCCATATCGCACTTACTGCCGCGGTTCTGGAAATTGAGAAGGATGCTTTGGCCACCGGTGCTGGTGAGAGCCACTTCGATCAGGAGCGCCTCAAGCGCACGGCCTTGACCATCCTAGCGATCGAAGAGCCAGAGAACAGCCTTTCCCCCTTCTTCCTTACACGCATCATGGAACAGGGCCGTGAGATAGGCGCGATGAAGGAAGCCCAGGTGATGATCTCGAGCCATAGTGCGAGCATCCTCAGCAGGGTTGAGCCGGAGGAAGTGCGGTATGTCCGCTTGGATGAGAAAGCACGTCGATCAAGCGTTCGACCGTTGACGCTACCGGCGTCGGGGACCGAGGCGCGCAAATTCGTCCGTCTGGCGGTTCGCGCCTATCCCGAGCTCTACTTCGCCCGCTATGTAGTCCTTGCCGAGGGTGATTCCGAAGCGATTGTTCTGCCGAGCATCGCCAACGCCATGGGTTTCGCGCTCGACCGGTCATTCGTGCCCATCGTACCGCTAGGTGGACGCTTTGTCGCCCACTTTTGGCGGATGCTAACTGATCTCAAAATCCCTTACGCCACGCTGATCGATCTCGATCTGGGTCGGAAACACGGCGGTGCCAAGGCTATTGCCAGCGTTATTGAGGAGCTCGCGGCGATAGGCAACGACCTGTCGGCAAACAAATACGTTGCCGACGGTGACATCGACCTCAACCTAACCGACGAGGTTGCAGATGCTGAACTCTTGGACCAAGATCAGGATCACGCTTGGCTGCGAGCCCTGCGGCGCGAAGGCGTCTACTTTTCCTCCCCGATCGACATCGATTTTGCGATGCTGATGTTATTCCCTGCTGCCTACCAGCAAGTTCGCAGTGGCGGACAAGGGCCGCAGACCGGAGCACAGGCTGTCGCATCGAAGAAGGCTAGCGTACTGAAGACCGGCGGAAATCCAGCGTTGTATGGCAGCGGTTACGACCTCGAGTTCACCTGGTATCCCTACCTGTTTCTCGGTGAGAGTAAGCCAGAGGCCCATCTTCGCGCCTTGTCGGAAATCACGCCGGCCGACCTTGCCGCAAAGGCGCCCAAGGAACTCAAGCTTCTGATCAACCGCGTGCGTAGGGCTGTTAGCTAAATGGCCCTGATCCGCCCGGCCGACTGGCGACCGCAAGGCGTTGCTGACCTGGAGCCGCGCGCTTGGGAGGCTCTGCACGAAACTACGCTCAATGTCTGTGTCACGGCAGGAGCGGGCGCCGGCAAGACGGAATTCCTGGCACAGAAGGCCACGTACTTGCTGCAGACCGGGATCTGTCCGCGCCCGAGGCGGATCCTTGCTATCAGTTTCAAACGCGACGCGGCGCGCAACCTTGCTGAGCGTGTTGCCGCTCGGTGCCCACCCGAGCAGGCAAGGCGCTTTTCCTCAATGACCTTTGATGCCTTTACCAAGCATCTGCTCGACCAGTTTCGCGACGCGATCCCCGAAGCCTACCGTCCGCCGAGCGATTACGAGATCACCTTTGTCACTGACGATCAGGTCCGTGCCTTCCTCCGTCGCGCTGGCGCACCGAACGTCGCTGCCGATGCCTTGACGAAAGCGATCGCGCGCGTGCCGTTGCCGCTCGAGGACGCCGACATCAAGCCGCGGACACGGGAGATTCTGCAGGGCTTCTGGCATGAGATGTACGAGCGCTATCACGCGTGTCTTCTCACATTCCCGATGATCAACCGGCTGGTCGAACTGATGCTGCGGACCAATCCCAAAATCCTTCAGGCGTTGCGATCGACTTATGCCTTCGTGTTTTTAGACGAATTCCAAGACACGACTTATCCGCAATTCGACCTCGTGAAGACCGCGTTCGGCGCCGGATCGACTGCCCTCACGGCGGTCGGCGACGACAAGCAGAAAATCATGGGCTGGGCGGGCGCTATGAAGAATGCCTTTGCTGAGTTCAACGCATTGACGCATGCACGCTCGATCGACCTCCTCTGCAATTGGCGTTCGCACGCCGACCTCGTCGAAATTCAGCACCAGATCGCCCGCCGGATCGATCCAGAAGTCGAGCTGCCGGAGGCCAAACAGGACCGGCTCGTCGATGGAGACATCGCCGCGATCTGGGAATTCAAAAATCGGGATGAGGAGATTACCGCACTTGCTGGCTGGATCGCTCGGGAGATCGGATCGGGCCGCGTCGCGCCCCACAATATTGCCGTTCTTGCCCGAAAGCGGGTCGATCGGGTCGAGAGCGAGCTTGAGCCCGCGCTCGCTGCGGTCGGGGTCACGCTGCGTAACCTTGCTCGCAACGTGGGTGCGATCGCTCTTCAGGACCTTCTGGCAGAAGACCTGACCACCTTGCTCATTGCATTTTTACGCCTCGGTGTTAGCCGCCGCAACGCTGCGGCCTGGACATGTGCCCATGATGAAATGGGCCGAGTCTTGGCGGTCATGGAAGATGATCCTGCCGGTCAGCGTCAGTTGGCAGACCAACTCTCCACCATTGCCCGGCACGTGCGTAAAACCTTGCAGACCTTGTCCCTGGACGCAGGCGAAGTGCGAGGCCTGGTCTTGAGTTTGATCGAGGCTATCGGCGAAAATGCGCTACGCAGCGCCACTCCCGCCTACTACCGTGATGCGGACTTCGCGCGCGTGGTCGACGGTTTCGTGGTACTTTTGGAAGAATCTATCGATGCATCCCATAGCTGGAGCGAGGCTTTGGATCGCTTCGAAGGCCTTAATCAGGTTGCGCTCATGACGATCCACAAAAGCAAGGGTCTCGAATTTCACACGATGATCTTCTTCGGTCTCGACAGCCGAAGTTGGGGCAGCCTGCAACCCGATGCCGATGAGGAACTGAACGCGTTTTTTGTCGCGTTCACCCGGGCCGCCCAACGCGCGTTCTTTACTTGCTGCGAAGCCCGCGGTGGGCGCATCGATTGGTTGGAGGAACTACTTGGTGACCGTGTTCCGCGGGTAAGTTTGCAGTCGGCCTGAATGGCAAGAAAACTAGCTTCAGCAGAACTCGATTGCCGATACGCCAGGATAACCGCCGTTCGTCGCGCGGTGAATGTGTGTGGCGTGCACACTGTTGAACGTCATCCGTTACCGACATTGGAACCCAAAAGGCACTATCTGGGGCGTGCCCAATAGCAACCATCCATATCTTCACGAACGAATGGCCACATTTGGCAAAATCTGCCTTTCGCCGCCTAAATTGAAACGGCAGCAATGTTCCACTTGCCGCCCATCCAGTCCGCAAATTATCGCTTAACTTGAATCTTAACGTAAGCGCTGTTTTCAGCCCACATTGCCCCAGGGCATGAGCTCACCGATGCGTGTGGCGTGATGGCCGTTGGCTAGCTTGGCGAGGGTTTCGGTCAACCAGGTGTGCGGGTTGATGCCGCACAGTTTGCAATTTTCGATGAGGGTGGCGATCACCGCCCAGTTGTCCCCGCCTTCGTCGGAACCAGCAAAGAGCGCATTTTTGCGATTAAGGGCCAAGGGCCGGATGCTGCGTTCGACGGTGTTGCTGTCGAGGTCGATGCGGCCATCGTCGAGGAAACGGCTGAGGCCGTCCCAGCGGGTGAGCGCATAATTGATAGCCTCGCCGATCTTGGACTTGGCGCTGACTTGCCGCTGCCGCGCGTCGAGATATTGGTGAAGGTCATCGACATGGATGCGGCTGTGTTCCTGGCGTGCTGCCCTGCGCTGCTCGGCAGACAGGCCGCGAATGTCCGCTTCGATGACATAGAGCAAGGTAATGCGGCGCAGCACTTCGAGGGCAACCGGCGACTTGTCCTTCAACTCGTAGAATTTGCGGCGCACATGCGCCCAGCAGAAGGCAAGCCGCAACTGCTGGCGTCGCTTGGCCAGCGCAGCATAAGCCCCATAGCCATCGACCTGCAGAATGCCCGCAAAACCGCCCAGATGGGCTTCTGGCCGCTCTGCCTTACGATCTGGCGCATAGACATAGGCCACCATCGGCGGATCCATCCTGCCCCATGGACGATCATCGCGCGCATAGGCCCAGATCTGGCCGGTTTTGGTTCGCCCGCGCCCCGGCTCAAGGACTGGTGCGGTTGTCTCATCCGCAAACAGGCGCTCGGATTGACGCAACCGTTCGAGAATATGGTCACGCAGGGGACGCAAATACCATGCTGCCCGCCCGACCCAATCGGCCAGCGTCGAGCGATCAAGCTGGATGCCTTGGCGGGCGTAGATCTGCGCCTGCCGGTACAGCGGCAAGTGATCAGCGTATTTTGCCACCAGCACCTGCGCGATCAGTGCTTCGGTGGGGATGCCACCCTCGACGATACGCCCTGGTGCCGGGGCCTGCACAACGGCGCTCTCGCACGAGCGGCAGCCGTAACGCGGTCTGCGCGTGACCAGCACACGGAAGGTTGTGGGCACCACATCGAGGCGCTCGGAGACATCCTCGCCGATCTGGTGCAACCCGCCGCCACAGCAGGGGCAGGCCTTATGCTCGACATCGACGGTTTGCTCGATCCGCTCGAGATGAGCAGGCAAGGATCCGCGATTGGTCTTGCGCGGGCGTGGCGGCGATGTGCGGCTTGCCTTGTCGCGGGCCTGTTCGGCCTCGGCCAGCGCGGTCTCGATGTCTTCAAGGGCCAGTTCGAACTGGTCAGGATCGAGTTGTTCGGATCGGCGGCCAAAGCGGTGGCGCTGGAGGGCGTCGATGATTGCCTGCAGGCGTTCTGCCCGGGCCCTGAAATGCTGGAGCGCTTCGAGCTCGCGAGCCTGCTCGAGGACGAGCGCACGCAGCGCTTCAACGTCATCAGGCAGGTCCGCTTCCATCAGCATGAACGGATTGAATCAGCGTCTGAAGGCCCCGTCAACCGGCAATTTGCGGGGCAATGGGCTTGCGCCCGCCATGCACGCGGCGCCAGTCGAGCCCCTCCAACAAGGCGCCCAATTGTGCCGATGTCAGGCGCATGACACCATCCTGAATGCCCGGCCATTTGAAGCCACCGCTCTCCAGCCTTTTGGCCATCAGGCAAAGGCCAGTGCCGTCCCACCACACCAGTTTAATTCGGTCCACCCGCTTGGCCCGGAATACATAAATCACGCCGGAATAGGGATCGCCGCCGTAATCGGCACCCACCAGCGCAGCCAAGGAATCTGGTCCCTTGCGGAAGTCCACCGGGCGCGTGGCTACCATGACCCGCGTGCTCTGGCCGATGCCGATCATGGTGCAGCACGCAGCACCTGAAGGATGGCCGCCGCAAGATCGATCCGCACCGATGGTCCGATCCGTACCAAGGTCCCGCCGATCTCCACCTCCACCATCCCATCGCCGGGCACAGATGGCGAGGCCTTGGCCACCACCGGCACAAACATGGGCTCCTGGCGTGGAGGCAGTTGGCTGGCCTCAGCCGCATAACGCAATTCACGCCGCCACGTGTAGAGCAAGGATGTGCTGACGCCGCGCTCCCGAGACAGCGCCGCGATATTACCGCAGCGCTCCATCTCGGCCACCAGCGCCAACTTCTCTTCCAGCGTCCAGATGCGCCGCCGTCCGGCCATCTCGGTCAGAACTTCAACCCGCCGAGCCGGCCTCAGAGCCGCTTCAGTGTCGGTGTCCAGTGCGCTCGCAAACCTCGTGTCATCCATGCACGCCCATCTGCAACAGCCATAAATCCGCGCAAGGTGGGGCCGGAACGGCGCTTACATCTTAACGTAGCCCTCCTACAGACTTTTTGTGACCTGCGGGAACCTCATGGTTGAAGGCGGCCGGTGTCGGATGTCGGAAAATATCTCGAATTCCTAGCCAAACCCCAACACACATTAATCTGTTTTTACTATATTTTATTCAAAAATCTCTTCTTCCATCCGGAAGAAATCCGGAAGCGTTCGACAGCCCTCCCGGCCTGTGATGACCGTTGCTGCATCGCCATCACACGGGATGCACCGCCATGACCAACACCCTGCCTGCCCCCATGCTGCTCACGGCCAATGATGTGCTGCGGCTCAGCGGCTATAAAAGCCGCTCCTCGCTCTATCGCCTGATCCGTCAGAACCGATGCCCCGCGCCGGTCAGCATCGGCGGCAGTCAGATCCGCTGGCGAGCTCAGGATATCGAGGCATGGTTGGGCGGTCTGCCCCAGCGCGTCTATTGATGCGCCGCTCAGGGCAAGGACCAGCGCCATGGCCAGAGAGGTCATTGATTGGGCCGTCGAGCGCAAGGTCAAAGGCATCGCCTTGCGCCAGGTCTTCCTCCACATTGCCAGTTGGGCCGGGGCGGATGGCTTCTGCAAATTCCGCAGCGTGCGTGACATCGCCGAAAGCGTCGGTTCCTCGGAGCGCACCGTCCAGCGTGCGCTGGATCGGTTGGAGGCACCCGTCTCGCAAGGCGGGCTGGGCCTGATCCGGCGCGTCTCGCGCCATCATGCAAATGGCGCACAACGGGCCAACGGCTTCGTGCTCGTCGGCTATCAGGCGAGACTGGGGCTGGGTGACAGTCTGTCACCGACCGGGTGTCAGAATGACGCGGGAGGGAGGGGCCAAACTGTCACCCCTGATTCAAACAAAGATTCTGGAAAGACAGACTCCCCCTTGAAGCCCCCCTCGCCGGGCAGGCCGCGCCGCGCGATGCCCAGCGACTGGCAGGTGCCATCGGTCGAGGATTTGCCCGCGTGGGCACGCAAGATGGCCAGCGAGTGGCCCGGCGATGCCTATGCCGCGCAGGGCGAGGCTTTCCAGCAGGAGGCTTTGGGGCGCGGTCTGCGTCAGGCCGATTGGAACGCCACTTGGGCCGCCCATGTGCAAAAGGTGCATGAGCAGGTCATGCGCTCAGCACGGGCGGGCGGGCTGTTCGCGGTGCCAGCAGCGCCTGTTGCAGTAACGCTGCCTCTGCCATCGCCCGTTCTGGCCCAGGAGCGCGAGGACGCGCATTCGGGCCAATTGCGTGAGGCTTTGCAGCGCGAGCTGCCGTCGCGCATGTGGGAGCGGTTCTTTGCCCCATCGGCCTACCTTTTTGCCGATCCCGGCCTGAAGGTGATCTGCCCGAACCAAAGCGTGCGCGATTGGCTGGAAACCCATGCCACCGTTCGCCTGCGCAAGGCCGGTGGGCTTGTTCGGCCCGGTCTGCGCTGGGTCACGTTCGAAGTTGAGGTGTACAGCCGCCCGAGCGTCCAGTCTGATCTGCGGAGGGCGGATTGATGGCTGGGCTTGTTCATCGGCCTATCGACCGGGATGGTTCCCCCACAGGGGCCGGATTCTGCCGCCTGTCCTCCAAACATCCCTTTGTTGAGAGCGGTGGTGTAAGGCAAATCAGGCACACACCACGCTACCGGGTAGCATCGGTTCTAGGTGATGAAATTGCCGTAAATCAGAGGTTTGTCGTTTTCTATGCCGCCCTATCTAGGTGGTGGCGACTTCATACCGTGCGCTGCATTTCGCGAATGCTGCCTGCCTATAGGTCTAGATTGGCCCTAGAACCGCGCAATTCCGCCACTTTCGCGCCTCGCCACCTAGGAGGCCGCTGATGGCGCAACTCAACGTCAGTTTTGACGATGCGCTGCTGGCCGAGGTCGACAGGTTGGCGGCGGAGCGCGGCATCAACCGTCCCGAGCTGCTCCGCGCGCTGGTGCGCGAGGCGATCGGCGCGGCGGGGAAGGTTGGCGTTGCGGTGATCGCGGCGCCCGTCGCGCCGGAACCGCTGCTGGTCACCACACCGCAATTCCTGGACAGCTTGGAACGCATGGCCCTGGACCTCGACCGCGTGCTGCGCGACATGGACCGACGCGAGCTGCGGCTCGGCAAGGCGCTGGCCGCGCGCGCCGCACTGGATGCCGGGGCCGAGGCGCAGCTTGCTGGCGTGATTGCTGAGCGGGTGGACGTTAGTCTGGGGGGCTTCGAACATCGCGTGACCAAGCAACTCGCCCGCCTGCCCAGCGAGGTGGCGATGCAGGACATCCTCGCCCGCCTGGAACAGAGTGTTCAAACCCTCGCCAAACTCCCGCCTCCGCCGCCGCTGGTCGATCCCAACAGCCTCGCGGCGCAGTTCGTGGCGATCTTGGCCGGCGCATTGCTGGCGCTGATGCTCTTCTGGGGGCTGTTGCACCGCTACCCTTGGCAAATTGTCGTGCCGGTCAAGCCCACCCCGGCCGAGATCATCGACCTTCGCCCGGAACCCACCCCCACGCCCACCAAACACCGGAGCAAACACCCATGATCTCGATCGGCGCGGTCAGTTCCGCCAGCGGGGCGGCGGGCTATTATGCCCATGACAATTACTACACCGAGGGCGAAGGGGCCGACCACAGCCAATGGCACGGGCGCGGCGCCGAGGCTTTGGGGCTGGCTGGATCCGTCGCCACCGCCGCTTTCGAGGCCGTGCTGGAAGGGCGCCTGCCCAATGGCGCCAGCATCACCACACCTTCGGGGCAGGACCATCGCCCCGGCCTCGACATGGCCTTCTCCGCGCCCAAGTCGGTGTCGCTGATGGCGCTGGTTGGCGGGGATCAGCGGTTGCTCGCCGCCTTTGAGGCCAGCGTGAAGGCAACCCTGGGCTGGGTCGAGCGCAATCTGATCGAGGCGCGGCGCTTTGACGAGAAGAGCCGCACGCAGCAGCCAGTGAAGACGGGCAATATGGTCGCGGGCCTGTTCACCCATGATCTTTCGCGCAACCGTGATCCGCAGCTGCATATCCATGCCGTGATCGCCAACGCCACCCAGCGGCCCGATGGGGCGTGGCGCGCTTTGCGCAATGATCCGCTGTATGCTCAGCAGGCCACCATCGCCGCCGTCCACAATGCCGATCTGCGCGCGCGGATCGAGGCCTTGGGCTATCACACTGCGCCCGCGCAGAACCCCGCCTATGGCCAGTTCGAGATTGCAGGCATCTCGCGCGAACACATCATGGCCTTTTCTACCCGCCGCGAGGAGATCGCCGCCGCGCTGGAGGCCAGTGGGCGGGGCGGGACTGCGGCTGAGCGGGAACTGGCCTCACTCTCGACCCGTGCGGCCAAGGATCCCGGCATCTCGCGCCAGGAGGATCGGGCGGCTTGGGCTCAGCGCGCTGCCAGCATTGGCTTTGATCCTGCGCCTTTGCGCGAGGCCGCTTTGGCGCAAATGGCACGCGGCGGGACGATCTGGGATAAGGTGGCCGATGGCATCAAGGGTGTCGCCGCCAAGGGGCAGGCTATCGTTGCCGCCATGGGCCTTGCCCCGCGTGAGAAGGACCCACTGGTACCGGAAGGGCCGGGCAGGCTTTCGCCGCAGGATTATGCCGCCGCGCAGGCGGTGGCGTCGGGTGTGCGGCATCTCAGCCAGAACGAGGCGGGCTTCAGCCGCTTTGACCTGATCCGCGCCAGTCTGTCCTTTGGCGGGCCGATGCAGGTGGCGGACATCGAGGCGCGGATCGATAGTCTGGCCAAACGCCGCATCCTGCTGACCGATCCCGATGGGGCGATGATGACAACTCGCGGCGCGGTAGCGTTGGAGCAGGAGGTGATTGCGTTCTGGGCGCAGGGGAAGGATCAGGCGGGGCAGTTGGTTGATGGATTGGCCGCGCCGCAAGTGCAGCAGGTGGCGCGCGAGATGGGCTTGCGCCGCCTTTCGTCCAAGCAGGAGGCTGCCGCCAGCCTGATCCTTGAGGCCAAGGATCGCGTCATCGGTGTGCAGGGTGTGGCGGGCGCGGGTAAGTCGACCATGCTTCAGCCTGTAACGCGGATTGCGGGCGAACAGGGAAGGCCCGTGATGGCGCTCGCGGTGGGGGCCGAGATTGCGCGCAAGCTGGGCGAGGATCTGGGTGTGCCGTCCAGTTCGGTCGCGGCGTTTCTTGGGCGGCATCGCGCTTTGCTCAATACGGATGCGCCGGCGGCGTTGCAGGACAAGTCGCTCGCGGAACTCAAAGGCGCCGTCATCATCGTTGACGAGGCCTCGACGCTCAGCAGCCGTCAGGCCGCCGATCTGATGCGGCTTGCCCATCGCGCTGATGTTGCCCGCCTCGCGCTGGTGGGGGATACGCGGCAATATGGTGCGGTCGAGGCGGGCAAGCCCTTTGCCGATTTGCAGGCTCAGGGCCTCGCCACCGCCGAGCTGACCGACAATGTTCGCGCGCAATCGGGCATCATGAAGACCATCGCGCCGCTGCTCGATCAGGGGCAGTTGCACAAGGCGATGGGGCTGCTCAATCCCTATATGCATGAGGTGCCATCGGGCGATCTGGCCTCCTACGCGGTCGCCATCTGGGCCAGCCTGCCGCGTGAGGAGCGCGAGCAGACCTTGCTCCTCACCGCAGGGCGGGCCTTGCGCGCCGAGGCGAATACGCAGGCGCAAGCGGTGCTGAAAGCGCGTGGCGAGATCGGCAAGCAGGGCGTGGCCATCCCGATCCTGGATCGTGTGAACCTGACTCGCGAACAGGTGCGGCATTTGGAGCCTTATGAACGCGGGCGGATCGTCGAGTTCCGCAACGCCATGCCGCGCCAAGGATTTACCAAAGGCACGATGGGGCGGGTCGTGGGCCACAAGGGAGACAAGGTGCTGCTGGACACGGCGCAGGGGCGCGTTGCTTTCACGCCCAACAGGTTGGCGCATAATCTGAAGGAGGATGCCGTCAGCGTGTATGACGAGCGGACCATCGCGTTGCATCAAGGCGACCGCGTGCGGTTCAGCGCCAACAACCACAAGCTGGGAGTGCTGAACGCTCAAGCCGGACAGGTCGAGGCGCTGGATCAACACTCGATCACCATCGCGCTGGCGGGGGATCGCAAGCTGACACTGGCGCTGGATGATCCGGCGTTGCGCAAACTCGATCTGGCCTATGCGCTCAATGCCTATGCCGCGCAGGGTGTGACGACGCGGCACGGGATCGTCGTCATCGACAGCACCGAGACGCGGCTCGCCTCATCCCGCACCATGGCCGTTGCACTGACCCGCATTGCCGATCAGCCAAGGCTGGTGATCGACAGCGCGCCGAGGCTGGAACGTGCCGCCTTACGCAATTCCGCCGAGAAGCTCTCAGCGCTGGAGGTGTTGGGCAAGGCGGGCAGGGAGGATCTGCCCGAGGGCGTGCACGAGCCTGTTGCGGGGCGGGAGGTACGAACTGCTGAGCAGGTTCAGCGCGAGGAGGAGCGGCTTTGGCACAATGCCGTGCGCGTTCCCGGCGGCATGGGGCCGGACTTCAAGGTCGAAGGCTATCCCTTCCAGCGCGCCCATCAGCCGGAGAAGAGTCTGGAATTGAGTATGTGATGGGCTTTCCGGCTTACCGATCGGTAAGAATTCGGGTCATGAGCTATACTGGTAGCCCCATTCTTCCCGTTCGGTAAGAATGCCACTTGAAACTCTGACGCACCTATGCAATCTTCCCGTTCGGTAAGAAAATGATGATCGACAACGCAACCCAATTTGGCGCAGCCATCGCCTCAGCCCGCAAGGCCCTTGGCCTCACGCAGCGGGAGCTGGCGCTCGCGATCAACAGCGGTG
Source organism: Novosphingobium sp. KACC 22771 (assembly GCF_028736195.1). Lineage (GTDB taxonomy): Bacteria > Pseudomonadota > Alphaproteobacteria > Sphingomonadales > Sphingomonadaceae > Novosphingobium. The sequence goes on from NZ_CP117881.1 coordinate 707,533, forward strand.
AACGCTTCATCGTCGACCTGGAGGCGGGCAAGCCCACCGCACAACTCGGCAAGGCGCTGGCGGCGGCCAAGGCGGTTGGCTTGCGGCTGACCGCCAACGGTCCGCAGAGCTGATGGTGGACGTTCCCATCCACTACGAGGGCCGCCGGGTCGCCACGATCAGTGCGGATGGGCAGGCGACCCGTCTTGCCTATGACGATAGCTGGCTGGCGTCCGAGGATCGGTTTCCCGTCTCGCTGGCCATGCCGATCCGGCCAGAGCCCTATGACGAGTCGCTGGTCCTCCCCTGGCTGATGAACCTCCTGCCCGAGGGCGAGCCGCTGCGTGCGATGACGCGCGCGCTCGGTGCCGCGCCGGAAGACGCGCTCGGCCTCATCGCGCAGACCGGCAGCGATCTGGCCGGGGCGCTGAGCATGGCCCCGCAGCCGACGCGCGGCGAGCCGGCCTATCGCGCGATCCCCGATGCCGATGCGCTGGAGCGGATCCTCAACGAGTTGCCAGCGCGGCCCTTTCTGGTGGGCGAGGACGGCGTTTCGATGAGCCTTGCCGGGGCTCAGGAGAAGCTGCCCGTTGCCGTTATCGACGGGCAGATCGCCGTGCCGACCAATGGTGCGCCGTCGACCCACATCCTCAAGCCCGACAATCCGCGCCTGTCCGGTAGCGTGCAGAACGAGGCCTTGTGCATGGTGCTGGCCCGCCGCATTGGCCTGAACGTCGCGCCTGTGACAACCGGAGTTGCGGGCGGGCGCAGCTATCTGCTGGTCGAGCGTTATGACCGGGCGGGGATCGGCGGGGCCGTTCGCCGCATGCATCAGGAGGATTTCTGTCAGGCGCTGGGCCGGGCGCCTGCCGCCAAGTATGAGTTCAACGGCACCGGAACGCGTGGCCCCTCGATTGCCGATATGTTTGCCCTTGTGCGCCAGCATATGACGGCGCGTGACATCACCCGGCTGCTGGATGCGGTGATTTTCAACATCGCCATCGGCAATGTGGATTCGCATGCCAAGAACTACTCGATCCTGCTCGGCGCTGGTGCTCCGGAACTGGCGCCGCTCTATGATCTCATGACGGGCCTCGCCTGGGTCAACATCACGCAGAACCATGCCCAGGCCATCGGAGGGCAGCGGCGTGGGCGTCATATTTATGGTCGCCATTGGCGCCGTATGGCTGAGGCGGCTGGCCTTGCCGCACGGGGGACGATCCAGCGGGTTGAACATGTTACCGCGCGATTGCTGCGCGAATTGCCTGCTGCGGTGGAAGAGGTCGCGGCCATGCCTGCCGGTGCGGCGATGCTGGATATTTTCGCCAAGGAGATCGGAGAGCGGGCTAGCGAAGTTCGGGCGCACGCTGGGCAAGAAGGCGTGCCGGATGTGACGGATACAGCCAGCGACGATCAGACCAACGACGCAACGGCCTATCGGGGCTGACTGTTACCCAGCCAAGGCGTCGATAAAGCAGTTTTCATTGTGCCATTCGAGAAATTGCGGCTCTGGATCGAAGCGGAGGGCTGGACGCAAAGTCGCGCCCTCAAACTGCCGGAAATAGTCGCGGGTGGGCTGGCTTTGGCTTTCCCGCAGGTGGCGCGATACCAAGACCTTCTGGTTTTTCGCGACGGTAATCAGGCCGCGATCGAACGCCCGGTCGAGCGTGGCTGACAGCAGTAGGCCATTGGCCGGATTGTGGCGGTTTTCGGTGTCCTTGCCCCAGGGCTTTATGTGACTGGCCACCAGCAGGCGCGGCTCGGCAATGCCGGTGATGCAGCAGCTATCCTCGTAATTGGCCAGAACGGCACGCCGGAAAAAGTCCTGCCCCACCCGCTGGTTGACCAAAGCCTGCGTGGTGGACGCCCCTTGATAGGGCTCGAAAGAAAATTCCTTCACCCTCTCCTTGGGCATGGGGTCGTTCGCCTGCTCTTGCGAAGGGTTGACGCGCAACGCCCAAAGTGCCTCGGCCCGCGCGACAAGCGCAGACCAATTCTGGCCAAACTCGGCGTAAAGTTCCCTGTCCTGCTTGGACGCGCCAGCCAGCCCCTTGCGCCCGCTTTCAGTGATCTTGGGATCGAGGCTGGCGAAGTTGCACAGTTTCATCGCGATCGAATTGCTAGGGCGGTCGAGCGCTTCGGCAAGTTGCCGGATTTCGGGATTGCCGGAGTGCAATTTGCCAAAGGGCAGCTGAAAATAGAGATAGAGCGCGAGGATCGTCTCCTCTTCTGTCCATCTACGTCGAAGATTGCTTTCGCCTGCCATCAGGGCGTTTTGGGTCAGTTGTCGGCTCGGCGCAAGCTGTTGAGCTTTGACTAATATCGGCAGGGCTCCTCGCTTGCAGGTATGCCTTCGTGGCGCCAAGCATTTCAGGGAGAGGGGAGAAGGCGGATGCTTTTCGAGATTGGATAGGCTCGGAAAGGATTTGGCGATGTTTGAGGATTTGAACGCGCGCGCGAGGGCGATGGCTGCCCATGCTGCCGAACTGGTGCCTGGTGCTGCCTATGTGAACTACATGATCCTCGATCCCCGCGAGGCTGATCCCGACGGCATCTTACCCGGCGCGCCGATCTATGTTGGCCAGACGGCGCATATTGCCAAGCGGATCGCTAGCCATATCCGGCAGGCCTTGGCACCGGGTAATCCAGCAGCCAGCGTTTATGCGCGTATGGCGGAGATCATCGCAGCAGGCCAGATGCCGATCTTCTGCGTGCTGGAGGTGCATCAGACGCGAGCTGTGGCGTTGCAGGCGGAAACGGTTTGGGCGCAACGCCTACTGCGTGGTGGCGCGCGCCTGTGCAACCAGTGGCCCGAACAAGCACAGCGTTTGCCCACCCACGAGGTCGCCCGTCGCCAGCAGGTGCGCTTGCGCAATCTCACCCTGACTGAGGGTGTAGAGGCGGGTGTGTTCCTCGCGGTGCGATGCCGGAAGCGGTGTTGGTCGGCGACCTTCGCTCCGGCAGATCTCATTCATCGATTTGGCGAATCTGCCACCTTTCACACCGTTCGCAAGGCGGCGCGGCATTGTCCAAATTGCGGCAGTTTGCTGCAGCATGACATCGTGACGCGCGCAGCAGAGGTTGTTCCACCATGGGCGCCATGGCCTTTCGTGGGCGCCGTAACGCCATCCTTTCAAGCGGCGTAATTCAAGCGGCCAACCAGACCTGGTTCAGGATGGTCGCGGCCAGTGCGGCCTTGTCCTGAGGGAAGAACCGTCCATAGTGCTTGGCAACCATTTCCGGCGTGTCCTGAATGGCATAGCTGGCCTGCTCATAGGAGCCGGTCTGTTTCAGGATGTGGGTGGCCAGCACGTCGCGGATGTTGTGGGGGCCGTGGGGCAGCAGTCCCTTGATCACGCCCCGGCCAGTATATGGGTTCCAAATACCATAGCGCTGGATGGCCAAGCGCCAGGCTTCGTAGAAGGTGTTCTGGTCGTAGGCGGCATCGCGGCTTGTTGCCTTCACGGTTTTGACGAAAAGCGTGCCGGGGTCTTCCGCCTCCGCTAGTAGGGCAGCGCGATGACGCTCGAGATAATTGGCCAGATGCCGATAGAGATCGCCCAGATCGGGCAGGACGAGCCGAAATGGGCGCCCAGAAAAGAACGAGGAATCCGCGTTCTTGAAGGCAACAGCAGGGATGAGGACCTCCCAGCCACCGACGCGCTCGCTCCAGCGGATTTCGCCACGCTTCAAACTTTCCAATTGTCGTTCTGTCCGGGGCGGCCTGCCGGGCAGGCAGACCATCAACTGCCGCAGGTTCTTCTGCCGCAGGCCGAGGTGTAGCCCGAGACGCAGCATCAGGAAGGACCGGATCGCCTCGGCGGTCTGCCTTGGATAGCGGCGCTCATCGGGCAAGGTGCGCAGGATTTCCTCAGTGATCTTGCGATATTCCCCGACCGGGCTTTCAGCTTCAAGAATGGGCAGGATCGGTTCGAAGGGATCACGGTGGACCTGGGCCACGCGCTCAATTTCGCGGGCACGGGCAAGCACATGGGTATGGATGGTGTCGCAGGCGGCGTTCCAATCCTGCCGCGCGGCCTCGATCTCCTCTGCCGAAATCAGATGGGGGATCGGGCACAGCCTTTCCGCCAATCGCGGCGTCTGGCGGATCCAGCCTGTCTCGGGCCGCGTCAGCGAGCCGATCAGACGCAGCATGTCCGCTTCCCAGCCAGTGTAGAAGCCGCGACGCCGCTCACGCCATTGGACATACCAGTCCCAAACCGTTGGGAAGATCAGCAGTCCGAAGCTGAGATCGCCAAGCGGCACACCGAAGCCCGCTACTTCGCCTTTGGGCGCCGCAGCCAGCGCGCCGAACATCAGCCCGAAATGCTCGATCTTCTGGGCCGAGGTTTCCTCGTTCCACACTCCGCTGCGGCGAAAGCCGATCGCAGTGAGCGTGGCGGTCTTGAAACGCACCAGGTCAGCCATTTCCTTGGCCAGCCCGGGCGGGGCATCTCTCGCTGCGGCCAGCAAGTCCGGATCGACACCATCGGGGACGATATTTCCCGTCGGTCTGCGGCCAGTCAGGGCCGGGAAGCGGATGGCGTAGCGCTGTTTCATCGCTGCCGCCTGAAAACGGCGGTAGTCCGTGGCGCCCGACAGGACGTGTTCGCGTACCCAGGAAAGGATCTCGTTGCGCTCCTTCAAGGGGCGCTGGTTGAAATCGTCGGGCAGGTGCCAGGCAAGTCGGCGCTGTTCCGAGGCGGCAACACCTTTCAGTTTGAGTCCACCCGGTGCGCGGGTCTGGTGGGGCAGCATGGCGCGGAAATACCCTTCTGGCAGGCGATAGCGATGCTCGATTCGGCCCAGCATTTGCAGGCTGGAGAGTGTGCGCGGGATGCGGGAGCCAGCGACCCAGTTCTGGATCGTGTGCCGGTTCAATGTGTCTCCGGGCCGGATGATGCCGCGCCACAATTGCCAGCAACTGTCGCCATGGCGCTGCATGTGCAGGGCAAGCGCATCATGAAAGGTGCCGGGATCGATCCAGTCGCTGAACAGTGGCTCGGGGAACTCGACTACAGGCGCGGCCTTTGGTCCGGGGCGATTGGTCGATGTGACTGCGGCAGGCTTCTGTACGGCACGTTTGCCGCGTGTTGCGGCCTTGGAAGGTGGCATTGGAAACAGGAATCCGGGATCGAGAGGTTGTCATTCATGGTGGCGACACCGAGGGGGCGCGCTCCCTACAGACCTCTCGTCGACGGGTATATGGTGGAGGTCAGTTTATGACCAATTTTCGCGCTGGCGATGACCTGATTGAGGTGCGGCACAGAATAGTATTGCATAGCGCAAATTGGCACAGTAAGCTGCGTTAGAAACCGCAAAACTGACGTCGCTCGCGATTTTGTGGTATAAACTGTGGTAGAAGGTTGGCTTGGTTTTCTTCTTAAGTATTTGATAGATATTTGGAATATTTATTTAAAAGGCGGACTCCCGCTCCGCCACCTTGCCCATTTCATAATTGTTCGAGATAGCGCTCCAGCCGGAAGAAATTGGCTTGCGGTGCGCCCGGCGCGATCGACACCGTGAAAGAGGGGGGGCCAGACAGGCGCCATCCACAAAGGCGCCGCAGATGAAATCCCTCGGCTTGACCAGCGTCCCTTGCAGATGGGCGCCGCCCACCGGACATTGCGCGGCAGGCTCCATCCCGTCGATATGGCGCACAATGGTAAAGACCTTGACCAGACGATGGTGCCCGCGCGGTGCGATGCGATTGAGGTCGGCGGCCTGCCCATGGCGATAGCCATCCTTGCCATAGCCGGGCGGCCGGTTCGAGCGGGGTGGACATGGCGATGGCCTGCAATTGCGTGACATCGCCGGCCAGACGGACCGGACGATGTCGTAGCAGGCCCAGTCATTCACGTCTTTCCTGCCGCTTATCACCCGCTCCGTTTTGGTTGGTGGTGTGGGCGCGCGCCGCCCGCGATCAGCCCGGCAGGCCCGGTTGGGCAGGGCCGGTGGCGGTGGTGGGACAGCGGACCTTGACGAAGGGGTCGAGTACGAAGGGGTTGCTGCCATTCATCGTGCGGACGCGGAAATCGAAGCGGGCGCCGCCTTGGGCCAGACTGCCCTCGCCAATGGCGGGCGAGGCACCGGCCTTGATCGCGGCCACCTTGAACAGGCGAAAGGCCGCCCACGGGCCATTCCAGGTCCGCTGGGCCGGGGCGCCGCCGGGCGTGGCGAAACTGGCCGAGGCGCCGCCGCCGCCGGGCCAGTCAAAGCTGGTCGGCACGGCCACCTTGCCGTCATAGCGCAGCGTCTGGCCGTCGATCTGCAAGGTCACCGAATCCGCCCCGCTCAGCGCTACCGGCTCGATCTGATAGGAGAGGTGGGGCATGGTCGGGTCGCTGCCGAAAAAAGTGCGGGCGATGGTGTCGGCGGCCTGCATCGCGCTGACCGTGGCCTGCGTCAGCCCGATTTCCGAGGCGTTGCTCTTGGGCGTCCATGTCGGCGGGGTCTTGTCCAGATAGCCGCCAAGCTGGGTGTTGACGAAATTGGCGAACAGCCCCTGCGGCGAAAAGAAGCGCGTGAAATCGGCCACGGCCAGATCGATGCTCGACCCCGGACTGACCGGATAGGAGCGCACCAGTCCGGTGGCGCAGGTCTCGCCGAAACTGCCGCTCATCGCCGCGCCCATCTGCGCCAGTCGCGCCCCGCCCAGCGAGACATTGGCATCGCTGGCCACCGCCTTGGCCCACAGGCCCGCAGGCGCGGGCATCGAATTGCCGGTCTGGTCCAGTTGCAGGATCGCGGCCTTGGCCTCCATGCTCTGCTGCGATCCGGTTTCGCCTCCGCCGCCGGGCAGCACGGCAATCACATTCAGCTTGTCGGCCAATTGCCCCATGCCTTGCAGCCATGCATCGACCGGCGCGCCTTCGCCCTTGCCCACAAACATGCGCAGGGGGGTGAAGGCATCGATCACTGCCTGCCGCCCGCTGCCGTTGCCCATCCCACTGGCCCCGCCCAGCGCGACGGCTCCGGCTCCGCCGCCCAGTCCGGCCGCGGCCTGCGCCAAACGCCCGCCAGCGGCCGCCGCCACGCCGCCGCTCATATCGGTGGCCTTGGCAATGGCGACCAGCAGCGGCTTGATCGGCGACAAAGGCCCGCCGCCATCGCGCAGCCTTTGCACATTGTCGCCCAGCCCGTTGACCGGGCGCGGCTTGATCGTGCCCAGATAGCTTTGCCAGCGGTCGAGGAATTCGGCGAAATAGAGCTTTTCCAGATCGGAATGCAGGCTGGCCAGTTCGGCAGGCGACAGGCTGCGGCTGCCCGCATCGCCCACCACCCATTTTTCCTCCTCCAGCAAACTGCCGCCCTTGGCCACGATGGGCAGGAACACCTTGTCATAGCCAGCCCGCGTGAACAGCGTCGGCACGCCAGCACCGGTGGCAAAGGCGCCGCTCATGTCAAAGAACACCTCTGGGCGGGGGCCTGCGTTTTCGCGCGCGCTCCACATGCCCGCGCCATCGGCGTTGGCCTGGCTTTTCAGGCGGCCATAGACCCGCACCGCCGCCGGTTGCGCGCGCAGAACCGTGCGCACGGCCTCAACCCGGCCCGCATCAATGGCATGGGGCGCAAATTTGCGGTCGAACAGGGCTTTGGTGTGGCGCATCAATTCGCCCGCCTGACTTTCGCCCCCGCTGCCCGCGCGCGCGATCCATGCCGGTTGCACCCATGCCACCACATGCTCGCCCTGCGCCGGACCCTGACCGCCCAGAATGAGATAGGCCTTGAGATCATCATAGAGCGCGGAAGGATTGGCATTGTCCGAGGCCATCCGCTGTTCGGCAAGGCCCACCAACAGGGGCGTCAGCCGCCTTTGCAGATCGCGTCCGTAAATGCCGCCAAGTTCCGAGGACAGCCGCCCGCCTTGCCCCAGCCCGAGGCCGAAATCGCTGGCGCTTTCCAGTCTGGCCACCGCATCGCCCAGCACGCCCAGCGCGGCAATGTCCTGATCCACCCCTGTGCCCGAGGCGCGCACATTGCCATAGGCCCCCGCCGTGGCGATCACCCCGTCGATCAGCGCCAGATTGCGGAAATAGCCCCATGTCCACACGCCGCAGCACACCACCAGCGCCGCCACCGCCGCCGCGACCGAGAGCGTATAGCGCCGCGCCGCCTTCTTTTCGGCCAGAGGGTTGCGCCCGGCCATACCCTGTTCGGGGATCAGCAGGTCGGAGAAAAAGCGCTTGAGGAAATAGCTGCGCCCGGTGCCGACCGAATAGGCCGAATGGGTCGCGGGCGCGCCGACGCTGAGCAGAATGCGGTCGATGGGATTGCCCGATTGCACCGAGGAGGCCAGATAGACGCCGCGCACGCGGGCGGGTTCATCAAACCGGCTCTTTTGCCCCAGACTGTCGAGCAGCCGCGCAATCGGCGCTTCCAGCGAGGCCAGTTGCGCGGGAAAGGCCGCAATCTGGGCGCGCAGATGCATCTGCGGCTCGTTCTGCATCCGCTCGACCACGCGAGAGGCGATCGAGGTGACCAACCCCTTGAACCCGGCCAGCACCGAGGCGCTGTCGGGCGTGTCGCTGGTGGCGGTGGCGCCAAACACCTGTTCGGCCTCGCTGTCGGTGCTGGTGCGGAAATATTCGCGGAAACCGGCCAGCAGGTCGGCCTTGGTAATCAGCACATAGACCGGCAGATTCTGCCCCAACTCCTTGCCGATTTCGGCCAGACGCGCGCGGATATGGCGCGCGTGTTCGGTCATCTTGGCCGCATCGACGAAATCGGGCGCCGGGATTGCCACGATCACCCCATTCAGGGGCTGCAGCGGGCGATATTGCTGCAACAATTCAAGAAAGCTCTTCCACCCGGCGGCGTCCTCGCTGGCATCGTCATCCTGCGTGACATAGCGCCCGGCGGTGTCGATCAGCACGGCCTCATCGGTGAACCACCAGTCGCAATTGGGCGTCTTGGGCTGGCCGCGCAGCGCGCGATATTCGCCCGCCACCGCCGTCGGAAATTCCAGCCCGCAATTGAGCAGCGCCGTCGTCTTGCCAGCGCCCGATGGGCCGATGATCGCATACCATGGCAATTGATAGGCATAGGCCTGACGCGAGCCGACCCGCGTGGCTTTGAGCATATCGAGCGCCTCGCTCAGCTTGGCGCTGATCTCGCTGCGGTCGGCGGCGCCCGGATCGGGCTTGAGCGCCTCCATCATCTGGGCGTTCTTCGCCTTTTCGCGCCGCCCGGCCAGCGCCCAGAGCGCGCCCACCACGATGATCGGCAGCAGCGCAAAGACCAGCGTCACCACCCACCAGCCAAACGGCCGCCATCCGCCAATCGCGATCAGCGGCCCCACGAACCAGATCAGCAGGCCCAGCGCCAGCGCGCCCACCACCCGCCAGAACCAGAGATTGCGCAGCATTGCCTTCATCGCTCTCACCCCTGTTTCAGCGCCAGTTGACGTTGTTCTCGACGCGCATTTCCACGCGGCGGTTGTGGGTGCGGCCTTCGGGGGTCGCATTGTCGCCGATGGGCTGGGTCGCGCCGAAACCGGCGATTTTCAGCCGCCCCGGATCGCTCAGCCCGGCCTGTCGGATCGCGCTGGCCACCGATGTTGCGCGCGCCTCGGACAATTCCTGATTGGATGGGAATTGCAGCGAATGGATCGCCTGATCGTCGGTATGTCCTTCGATTTTCAGCGGCCCCTGCGTCAGATTGGCCGCCTGCGCCAGATGGCTGAACGTATCGCTCCATGAAGACGAAGCATCGGCCTGCGCCGAGGCGAAAAGGCCGACATTCATCAGGCGGATGACGATCTCATTGCCCTCGCGCGTCAGTTCCAGACGGCCCGCCGCGATGTCGGGGCGCAGGATGTCCTGAAACTTTTCATACAGCGGCGTCTGGGTCTGGGCAGGCGGTGCGGGCGGAGGGGGCGGGGCCTCGTTGCCCACGGCCTTGTCCACCGCGTCGATGGCGGCGGTCCCCCTGCTCGACAGGCTCATCAGGAAAGCGGCGAAGATCAGCAACGCCAGCACCCCGATGCCCGCCAGCACCGCCCAGAGCGGGATGGTCGTGCCGAACCGTCCGGCGGCAATCTTCTGCCCATGCCATTGCGGCGAGAGTTCGCCGCTGGGCGCGGCCCTTTGCCGTTGCACCAGCGCGGCCAGCGCGGCGCGGCGCTGGACCAGCACATTCTGGCCGCGCGGATCCAGCGCGGCGCGCCCCTCAAACCCCAGCGAGAGGCACAGATAAAGCAGCTCGATCAGGCGCGGCTCGCTGTTTGGATCGCGTTCCATCTGCTGGGCAAACTGAAACATGCGGTCGCCGCTCTGCGCGTCCTTGTGATAGACGACCAGCAGGCTGTGGGTGGACCATTGGCTTTGCCCGCCCCAGGGCGTGGACATCACCGCATCGTCAAGAAAAGCGCACAGGATGTAATGCGCAAATTGCACCGAGCGCTGTTCCAGCCCCAGATTGCGCGCGCGTTTGGCAAAGGCGTCGAGTTCGGCCACGGTCGTGCGGCGCAGCGCGTCAAGATCGGGACCGATGGCCATGGTCTTGATATGATTGGCCAGTTGGATCAGCCGCCCCGCGGCGGCCACCACCGGTTCAGGGCCATAGATGGCCGGCTCGCCCGGTGCGAATTCGATGCTCCCGCCGCCTGATGCGCCCCCGGAAGGCGCGCCTACCGGCTGGCCCGGAGGCGGCGAAAAACTGGAAGGCGGGACGGCATAGCCGGGCGAGGGCGGCGCAGCGCCGAGCGGCCCTCGCGGCGGCACTGGGCCTGCATTGCCTGTTGCGCCGCCCCCTGCGGGCCGAAATACGGTGGCATCGTCGCCCTCATCATCGCCGCTCATTGCTGTTGCCCTCGGATCGCCCAGAGTTCGAGTTCAAGCCCCGGCACCTCGCCCGCGATATGGAGCGCGACCGCCCCCGAAGTGCGGACGGCCTGCCATTGTTCATGCCGGGCATTGATGCTGAAATAGACCGTTTCGGCGCGGAACGGGATCTGTCGCGGTTCGGCGGCCATCGGATAGAGATCGGCCCCCGGCAAATGCCGGTTGACCAGATCGCGGATGTGATCAACCGACCCGATCTTGGTCAGGCGGGGAATGTTGGCGCGCAATTGCTCGGTGTCGATGGCGCTGCGCACGGCCAGCACGAAGGAGGCGGTGGTGAAGAGCGAGCGGTCCTCGATCTGGCCCACCTGAATGCCATAGCCGCGCGCGGTCAGCGGGATGGCCACGGCGGTCTGTTCAAACACTTTGCTGAGCGAGCGGCGCAGATCGGCCATCACCGCATCGAAACACATCCGCTGCTGCCGGTGGTCATAGAGCGGCATGAAGGTGGGCCGGTTCGAGGTGCGGGTAAAGGTCGAAAGCTCGGCCGCCAGCGCGCAGAGCGTAGCGTAGAAATCGGCCGGATGGATCGTGGGCAGGCTGGAGAGATGCTTGAGCATCGCCTCGGCCCGGTTGGCCACCATCAGCATCAGGAAATCGGTGATATCGGCCACCGCCTTGGCCCCCGGCGTGCCCAGACGCCCGGCAATCGCCTCGGCGCGCTGGTGCAGCATACCCTCCAGCTCGGTGATGAACCCGGCCAGCACCGGGCTGCCCGATACCGAGACGCAGCAGGGGATAAAGCCGGTGTCCAGCACCACCGAATCGTCGGTGCGCCGCTCGATCACGCGGGCGATGGGCAGGGTGTTATAGCCCTCCAGCCCCTCCGCCTCGGTGCGCAGCGAGAGTTGCAGCCGCCCGACGTTGAGCGGTACGCGCGAACTGGCGCCATGGACGGTATCGACCGGCTCGAACTCCTCGGCCAGATAGCGCGTCTCGGCCTGCGCGGTGCGGTCCAGCGCGACATCGGCGATCCCGGCGCGTCTTTCGGGGATGCACAGGTGGATGATCTGGTCGCGCGTGTCGCGCATGATGTCGAGCGGGCGCGGGGCGGCGGCCTGTTCGGGAATGCGGAAAGGGGTGCCGTCCTCGAACACGCCGGAGCAGCGGTTGATGACGATCTTGCCGGTCATCAGCGGCCCGGCGCCGATCTCGATCTGTTCTATGCCATAGCCATGCGCCACCAGCGGCGCCACGCGCGTTTCAAGCTGCGCGCCGACAAAGCGTTCGAACTGCTGAAAATGCTGGGGTCGCAGGAACATACCCTCGGACCAGACCGGCTTGTTCTCCCACGTCAAAACCCGGTTCCCCCTTTTCCCAAGCCGCAACGAACAGGCCGAATCGGCCAGCCGATTTTCAAAAGTTACTCCGCCCTACCGCATGATCAAAGGTTTAAGTGTGTTTGAAAAAATCTCTTACTGTGCTGACTTCATGTAGTTTTCATAGCCTTCGCGAAAGGCCGAACTCATAATTCCACTGGCGTTGGATGTGGCATCCTTGCGCAAATTCTCATAAACGCTGACATAGAGCGACCAGCGATCAACGCCGCCAAGGCCGAGGAAGCCTTTTTTCTGGGCCGCAACCGTTCCGGCCAGCTTTTCCATTTCGGCCGGGGAAAGGCGTGAGAAGGCCGTGACCAGCGCGTTCTGGACCCCCGCCATCATTGCCATCTGATGCCGCTTCAAATCCTGAAACGAGGCGCGCAAGGCTTCCTCGCCGTCCATGAATCCGGGCAAAGGCTGGCCGAGCACCACGCGCGCGGCGTCGAAGGCGGCCAGATGCTTGAGCGGATTGTTGCGATTGTTGGCGATCTGGGTGCGCTCGATGCGGAACTCGTCCTTGAAGGTCGCGCGGTCCTGCAAAATATCGCACAGGCCCAGCACTACCTGCCGATACATCACCCCCAACCGCCGCATCGCATCGGGGGGCAGCGGCATTTCCTCGGGCGTGAAACCGGCCCCTTCGTAAAAGGCCGACCAGTCGGGCGCGCCGCCGGGTGCCGCCACCGGCTGTGCCGCAGGCTGGGCCACAGGTGCGGGCGCAAAGTCCGGAATCGGCATGCCATCGCCCACGCCATTGCCCGGATTGGCCCAATCCTCGGGTATGCCCATGCCGCCCGACGCGGGCAGCGGATCGGCCATGATCGGGCGCGGCTCGAAAGCCTGTCCGATCGGTTCGCCAAAGCCGAAATCGCCCAGCGGCGGGATCGGGGTGAAAGCCGGGGGCGGCGGGGGCGCGGGGGTAAAACCAAAGCCGCCATCGGCAGGACCAAAACCACCATCGGCAGGACCAAAACCGCCAGCGGCAGGAAAAGCGCCCGGCGCGAAAGGATCGGCCCCGGTCCCGCCGCTTTCAAACGAAAAACCGCCCGCCCCCGCGCCGGGATCAAATCCGAAAGGATTGGATGACCCCACGCTCCAGATATCGTCGCCCGCCGTGCTGCCCCCCGCGGGCAGCGGGGGCGGCGGCGGCTCGGTCATGATATGGCCGGCGGCATCGGCAGGCGTGGTCACGGCGATCACGAAATCGTGGATCAGCAAGCGGTCGCCGGGGCGGATCGGCACCGGCTGGCCCGGCACGATCCGCTGGCCGGGCTGGTTCAGCATGACCCCATTCTTGCTGGTGTCGGTGACGGTCAGATCCAGCCCCTCGGCGCGGATCACGCAATGCTGGCGCGAGAGAAACCCGCTTTCATCGGGCAGCACCAGATCGCAATGCTTAAGGCTGCGCCCGATGACAATCTGACCATAGTCGAGCTGGCGGCGATCAAGGATCGTGCCGGGGGCGTCGGTCTGGCGGGAAACGAGAATAACCCACACGGTCAGCGAGCACCCGCAACAGGTTCGCCCAGCCGGTTGCGCAAGGCGGCATGAGCCACAGCACCATTGCCGCCCAGCATCAACTCGCGCCCGATGCCCAGCAGATCGCCATGGTCGATGCGATCGGCCAGGCCCGGCTCCTGCATCAGCAAGAGCATCGCGCTGCGCGCCGCGACGCCGGGCAGATGGGGCGGGGGCGGCACGGCCTGGCTGCCGCGCGGCGCGATGGTGGGGCCGGACCAGTAGGCCGCCATCGCCACCCATGCGGGCGCCGCATCGCGATTGCCCGCCAGCGCCAGCTCGCCCGCGCGCGCGGCATGGTCGGCGCTGCCGGTCTGAACCCATGCTTCGGCCGCTGCGATGGCCGCCATGTCATTCGCCCGGCGGTCCAGATCGGGGATCAGCCGGGCGCACAGGCAGGCCCACCACACCGTTTGCCGATGGGGCAGCAACAGCGTCAGCGCGTGAACCGCATCGCGCGCATGGCCCCCTTCGACCAGATGCGCGATCAGCTTTTCCGGGTGGCCGATCTGCGCCAGCGCCTGCAATCCCTCGCCCGAGAGATCGGCCTTGGCCTCCAGTTCGCTGCGCTGAAAACGCAGGGGGATGGGGGATGGGGCGCCGGCCATCAGTTGATCATCACCACGCCGCCCTTGATGGTCACCATGCCATCGCCTTTGACATCGGTCATCGCGGATTTGAGCGAGGCCTGCGCCCCGGCGCTCATGTCCAGCTTGATGTCGGCCTTGATGGTGATCGTGGGGGCCTTGATCTCGATCTCGCTGGGCTTGAGCGTGATGGTTGATGCGCCGACCTTGAGCTGGATTTCCTGCTTGGATTCCAAAAGGTTCTTTTGCTGTACCGTGATCGTGCGGGTCTGGGTGACATCGACCGTTTCCTTGCCCTTGACGGTGCGTTTGCGGTCGCGCTGCACTTCCAGCGTCTGGTCGCGCTTGACCGTGCCCCAATCGTCCTGATCGATTTCGCGCCGATAATCGCGCCCGGTATAAAGCTTGACCTCCTCGGCCCCCTTCTTGTCCTCGAAATAGAACTCCTGTGTGATCGAGCCGTTCTTTTCCGTCACTGACCGCCAGCCCGTCTGGGTCACCTTGCTGACCGGATCAAAGGGATAGGATTGCGAGGGGGTGTAAACGCAGCCCGAAATGAAGGGCAGGTCGGGATTGCCATACAGGAAATCGATGATGACCCGCGTGCCGATGCGGGGAAAGAATTGCGCGCCATGGGTGGAATGCGACCATTGCTGCTGCACCGGCAGCCAGACCACCTCAGGAAAACCGGCCTTTTGATAGGGCCGCGCCAGCGCGATGGCCACGGGCACGCGCCATTCCTTGTCCACCTTGATTTCGCCCGCCACCGCGCCCTCGGCCTGCACCGTGCCCAGCATCGGGCCGGGGGCCTTGCGATGGGGCTGGTCAATCGGCGGGCGATAGGCTTGCCCGGCATCAATGGCGGTAAAGCGGTTGCTGTAATGGGCGGTCCCGGCGCCTTCGAACATCCACGGATCGCGCGCGGAATGCACTACCCGCGTCAGCACGACGCGCTGCGGCACAAGGGTCTGGTTGCCGGTGATCTTGACTCGTCCGCCCGCCAGAAACGAGGGTTCGCGCGAGGTGCCCTCGATGAAATCGGCGCCTTGGGCGATCTGCTCGTCCTGCGCTTTCTGGCGACTGGTAACATCGCCTTCCACCATCGCCTCAAAGCCGATTGTCTCATGCTCATGGCTATAGACGCCGCCCCAATCCTGACTCGCCGAGGTGGATTTTTGAAAGGGCTGATCGAGTTTGTTGACGTTGAAGGAGCCGTGCTTGTGCTTGCGCGGGGCGGCGCCGAAATGATGCTCCAGCACCGAAATATGGCCGACCGCGCTGCCGTCCATGAATTCGACCGGACCGGCGGCAATATCGACATAATCGGCCGGTTTGTTGGTCACCACCATCTTGTGGCGAAAGGCGCCCGATCCGCGGTCCTGAATGAAAAAATACATGATGCCGTCCTGCGCCAGCAGGCGGGCGAGAAAGTCGATCTCGCTCTCGTCATAGCGTACCGCATAGCCGCGCTTGGGCGGTGCGGGGCTGACCGAAAGCGAGGTGACAAGGCCGGTCGCATCGGCGGTCATGCCCTGAAAGATCTCGACGCTGGTTTTGTCCTGAACGAAGTGGGTCGCTTTGGCATAGGCCAGCGCCTGATAGGCCGGGCCGATGGTGACAAAGATGCGACCGATGTCGGTATCAACCACGCGCGATGCCTGATAGATTCGGCCGGAAAACACCCGCTCCTGCCCGTCGCCGGGATAGATGTCGAATTCGGCCAACTTGCCGATCCACGAGGAGAGGTCGGGCTGGGCCTGGGTGATCAATTCGATCCGATATTCAAAAGGGCGCGAAATTTCCTCACGCCCGTGGAATTCAACCAAGGCGTAGTCATCAACCGCAGCGTCCGCCAGAACGCGAAGATTCAGCAAATGTTTGTCCATCGGCACGCCTGAATCTGGTTAGGCCTGCGCCGCGCCAAGCCGGAACCACCGGCCCGGCGCGCCGCAGGAGGCGATCAGCCGATCTTGTTTTCGCTAAGGCTGTAGATGAGGTGGGTCGGGCTGCCGGTCTGCTTCACATCGCGGCCGGTGAAGGACCAGTCGAACTTGGTGAAGTTGAGCGAGATCGATTCCGAGGGGAAGTCGCCGCCGCTCGACATCGAATAGCCCGAGATAATGACTTCTTCCAATTCCAGCGTGGCATAGGCGACCGTTTCGCCCTTGGTGGCCGCGGTGAACGAGATCGTGCCCTTGCCGACCGGATCGCCCTTCAGCAGCGCCTTGAACAGGCCCTCGGACGATTTGTCGAGCGTCTTGCTGGCGGTGATTTCCGAAACGCTGGGCTCGCTGGTGGTGCGGTCGCCGCCGCGGGCCGAACCCACGCCAAGACCTGCGCCCCACTGGAACGAGCTCAGTTCAATCTGGTCCTTGAACTTGCTGTCGGTAACACTGCCCTTGATGCTGTCGAACTTGAGATAGATGGCCACGTCTTGCCTCCTGCCGCTTGTCCTGCCGGACGTCTGGATTTTATTGGCTGCGTACGAACTGTCGGAACATCAGATGTCAGGTAATCGTGAAAGCGTAATCGGCTTGATCGCCTTTGGTGACCTCGACACGGCTGACGCTTTTGCCTTCGGCGCGAAGGGCAAGCAATTCTCCGGACAGGTCGGCGAGCAGTCCTCTCTTCAATATGTTTTCGATATTGCGCGCCCCGCTTTCCACTTCAGTACAACGATCGACAAGTTGGTCAAGCAGAACATTGTCCCAAGTGAACGCGGCATCATAGCTCTCGGCCACTCTCTTGGCGATGCGTTTAAGATTTATAGTCACGATTTCTTTGAGAATTTCCGGTTCCAACGGGAAAAATGGCACCGTTGACACGCGACCAAGAAATGCCGGCTTGAAATATTCTAGCAAGGCCGGGCGCAATTCCTGCGCCAGTTCTTCGGGGCCGGGCATCTCTACCTTGCCCTTGGCGCGGCAAAGGGACTCGATGGTGTCGGTCCCCGCGTTCGACGTCATGATGATCAGCGTGTTCTTGAAGTCGATGTCGCGGCCCTGGCCGTCCTTCATCATGCCTTTGTCAAACACCTGATAGAACACGTCCTGCACGCCGGGATGGGCCTTTTCCATCTCGTCGAGCAGGATCACCGAATAGGGTTTGCGCCGCACCGCTTCGGTCAGCACGCCGCCCTCGCCATAGCCGACATAGCCCGGCGCCGCGCCGACCAGCGTGGAGACCTTGTGCTCCTCCTTGAACTCGCTCATGTTGATGGTCGTCAGGTTCTGTTCGCCGCCATAGAGCAGATCGGCCAGCGCCAGCGCCGTCTCGGTCTTGCCCACGCCCGATGTGCCGCAAAACAGAAAGATGCCCAAAGGCTTGCGCGGATCGGCAAGGCCCGCCCGCGCGGTCCGCACGGTCTGGGCGATCATGTCCAGAGCATAGCGCTGGCCCTTGATCCGCTCGCCCAGTTGATCGGCCACGCCCAGCACGGCGGCGATCTCGTCGCTGACCATGCGGCCCACCGGGATGCCGGTCCATCCGGCCAGCACCTCGGCCACCACATTGCGGTCGACCACGTCAAAGACCATCGGCGTATGACCCTGAATTGCGGCCAGTTTCGCCTGTTCCTCACGCAAAGTGGCAATCGCGGCCTCGGCCTCGGGCGTGCCATCGGCCGCCTCGCCCACCGCCTTGCGTGCCTCGGCCACGGCTTTGACGGCCGCGAGTTCGGTCTGCCATGCCTCGTCCAGCCGGGCCTTTTCGGCCTCGATTTCGACGCGCTCGGCGGCTTTCGCCTCCAGCTTGGCCTTTACATCGGCTCCGGCCTTGCCCTCGCGCTCCAGCATCCGCACTTCGGAATCGAGCAGGCCAAGCTGCCGCTCCAGATCCTCGACCGGCGGGGGCGTGGCGGCCTGGCTGATCGCCACGCGCGCGCAGGCCGTATCGAGCAGCGAGATGGCCTTGTCGGGCAATTGCCGCCCTGCGATATAGCGATGCGACAGGCCCGCCGCCGCCTCCAGCGCTTCGCCCAGAATGGCGATGCCATGGTGCTTTTCCAGCACCGGCACCAGCCCGCGCAGCATCGCCACGGCCAGATTCTCACTTGGTTCCTCGACCTTGACCACCTGAAAACGGCGGGTCAGCGCGGGGTCTTTCTCGAAATATTTCTTGTATTCGGCCCATGTCGTGGCCGCGATGGTGCGCATCTCGCCGCGGGCCAACGCGGGTTTGAGCAGATTGGCCGCATCATTCTGCCCCTCGGCCCCGCCCGCACCGATCAGCGTATGGGCCTCGTCGATGAACATAATGATCGGGGTGGGGCTTTTCTTGACCTCCTCGATCACCGATTTCAGCCGGTTCTCGAACTCGCCCTTGATCCCCGCGCCCGCCTGCAACAGGCCAAGGTCGAGCGAGAGCAGGCGGATGTTCTTGAGCGCCTCGGGCACATCGCCCTGCACAATGCGCAGCGCAAAGCCTTCGACCACCGCCGTTTTCCCTACGCCCGCCTCGCCGGTCAGGATCGGGTTGTTCTGGCGGCGACGGGTCAGGATGTCGATGATCTGGCGGATTTCGGGGTCGCGGCCAAAGATCGGGTCGATCTTGCCGTCGCGCGCCTGCTGGGTCAGGTCGATACAGAATTTGCCCAGCGCCGCCCCGCCCGATGCCGGATTGGGCGCGCCGCTGCCCGGCGCGGCCTGTCCGGCCGGGGCCGAGGATGCCGCAGGCGTGCCTGCCTCCTCCGATCGCTCGGTGATCTTGGCAAAGGCGGTGCGCAGCGTTTCGGCCGGGATTTTGGCAAACTGGCTGCTGATGGTCTGGCCGGAAAACTCATTGCTGGTCAGCAGCGCCAGCAAAACATGGCCCGAGCGCACCTGCGCCGCGCCATATTCCAGCGAACCGATCAGCCATGCCTCGCGCACCAGTTTGACAACGCTTGGCGAGATGGCAGGCGAGCGACCGTTGCCGGTCTTGAAGCCGTCGATCTGGCGGTTGATATCCTGCGCCGCGCGGCCCAGATCGACCTCGAAATGGCTGGCAATGACCGACAGGTCGGATGTCTGATTGTCGAGCAGGCGATTAAGCCAGTGTTCGATTTCAATATTATAGTTGGTGCGAGACAATGCCAGCCCGGCCGACCCTTCGAGCGCCTGACGGCAGGTGTCGTCGAGTTTGCCGATCAGGCTCTTGAGATTGAGTTCCACGCACGTCCCCCGTCCGCGATCCGAATGTCAAGCATTCGCTGGTCGCTACAATGCCCTCATGTTGGCTCTCGTCAATGAAAATATTTACGATGACCGTTGTATTACATGAGGATTTTAATTGAACACTTGCGCGACTCGCGAGTCTATTGGCTTTTCTTATGACAATTCAATCACGCAGCACTTCCGACACATCCATCGGCACCAGACAATCGGCGGCAATGCCCTCATCGCGCCGGGGGCGGCCCATCCATGTGGTCCAGCCCAGCATCGCGGGCGACTCGTCCCCGCCCAGCCGCAGTTCGGGAATGTCGCG
Organism: Novosphingobium sp. KACC 22771; assembly: GCF_028736195.1. Classification (GTDB taxonomy): domain Bacteria; phylum Pseudomonadota; class Alphaproteobacteria; order Sphingomonadales; family Sphingomonadaceae; genus Novosphingobium. The sequence goes on from NZ_CP117881.1 coordinate 727,246, forward strand.
CGTTGCGATCAGCAGGCGGATCGAGCCGCGCTGCTCAATGCCCGCCGTCAGCGCGCAAAGCTGGGCGATCCGGCGCCTTGCCTGCGGGCGGCTGCAAAATTCGTGGAGGCGGCCATGGTCCAGCGGGCCGATCTCGACCGTGAAATGCTGCTGCGCGTCCAGCACGCTGGCACCGATCATGGCGGCCGCGCTGATCTCGCCCGGCTCATCCTCGGGATCGCCCAACCGCCCGAACTGGCCCGCCCCCACGCCGATCCGCGTCTGCTGCGATGCGGGCACGCTCATCCAGGTCGGCGTCCCCTCGACAATGCGCAGCGGCAGGCCGGTGGCCACCTGAAGCACCGTTTCCAGACTGGCCGCGCTGCGCCGCGCATCGGCCAGATGCGCCACCAGCGTCACCAGCGCCTCGTCGGGCAGATCGAGCCGTTCCTTGCCGACCCCTTCGCCCACCCCATGGCCCACGCCCGCCAGCGCCAGCAGCATTTGCCGGATCGGATCGGGTTTGCCGCGCCCGGCCCGCTCGGTCATCAGCGGCCACGAATATTTTTCCGCGATGCGCCAAAAGAACGACATCGCCCGGTGGTCAAAGATCGACAGGAAATGGGCAAAGGCAAAATCGCGCGCGCGGCGGCGCTGCAACTGCAATTCGCTGTAGGGCGGGGGCAGGGCCGGGGTGGCCCCCGCCAGACCCATGACATTGGCCACCAGCACGACCTGATCCTCGGCCGCCGCCGGGGCTGCGCCGATTTCGGCGCGGGCAATGTCGGCAATCGGCATATGCATCCGGTCCGAGGCGACAAAGCGCATCGGCTCCATCGCGGGCCAGTCGTCGCGCCCGGCCTCGCCGCGCTTGCCTTGTCCGCCTGCGCGGTTCTGCACCGTGCGGGCGGCCTGAACAAAGGTCGAGCGGCGCAGGCGATCGAGCAGCGAGGCCATCACACCAGCGGCCTGTCGCCGCGCCGGGCGGGCCATGACACCCAAGGGCCCGCCTCGCGCTGAAGCCTGCCCGTCACGCGCACAAAACTGTTGAGCGCGCAGGCGCCCGCCAGAAACCTTTCAATCACCGCGCAGAGCAGGAAGGAGCCGGAACCGGACAATCGCTCGTCATCGAACTCCAGCGTGACGTCGATGCCCGAACACATCACCGTATGCCCGCGAAAGCGCAGCCGCGCCACGCCGCGCTCTGAACGCACGGCAATCAGCCTTTCGCGCAGATATTCATCCGCCGCATGGCCGGTATCATGCACGGCCAATATCTCTCGCAAGGCCCGCGCCGACAGTTCATTGCCGACCAGCGAGAGATAGTTGAGCGAGAGTTGCCCGATCAGCTTCCACTGCGCCGCCTGCCCGCGTTCGGGGCGGCGCGTGGGGCTGGGTTTGGTCAGCGCCGAGACGCCCGCCAGCCCGTTGATCGTGCCCGCCACCGACAGAAAAGGCTGCCCCCCGCCAAAGGGCAGGCGCGCGGGCAGGTCGCGGTTGGTGGCCAGAATGCTGGTGTTGACCACCGTTGTGTCATCGTCGAGCAAGGCCCCGCGCAGATCCGCGATGGTCAGATAGACATCATCGCCCCCGCCCGGACCAAAGCTGGAGCGGCGCGAGATGGCGTGGAAATGGCTGCCCATTTCGCTCGATCCGGCGCGCAGGGCATAGAGCGAGGGTGCCTCGATCAACTCGCCATTGGCCTGTTGCAGCATCACGCCGGTGATCGAATGAACCTCCAGCGCATCCTCAGCGCGGGCATCGGGCACCACGCGATATTCGATCGAGGTCTGGTCGAGCGGAAATTGCTCGGCCTCCATCGGAAAGAGATTGAGCGCGGGGACGGCGAAAAGCTCGAAATCCTCGGGCCGCACCACGCGCTCCAATTCGCCCGAGAGGTGGTCGAAGAACAGGCAGATGTCAAAGCGCCGCCCGTCCAGATCGAGCAGGCGCCGGTCCAGCCCGGAGATTTCAAAGAACAGATGCTTTTGCGGATAGGCAAAGTGCTCCTGCAGCATGGCATGGGCGCGCCGCGCGGTGCGCGGCTGGGGCAGCAGCAGTTCATCCTCGTCCAGCCCCAACAGCCGCACGCTTTCGCGCCCCAGCAGCATGGCCCGCGCATCGCTGTTGCCCGTCGCCACCGCCACCCCGGTCAGATTGGCGCCCAGTTGCTCCAGCAGGATCTGGGCGCGGCGCGCATCGCTCTGGATGAACAGGCGCAGGCTCTCGATGTTGAGCGAGGCGATATCGACCTCGGGCTTGGTCGTCTCAAAGCTGAGCCGCAGCATGCCGCGCGCGCCCGATACCGCCACCGGCGGCGCATCAAAGGGCGGCCCCACCATCGCGGCATCGACAATCCGCAAAGGCAGCAGTCGCGTGTCTCCGCACAGGCGATAGCGGCAGGCAACCCCGTCAATCGGCTCGCAATCGATCAGCGTGTCCTTGGGCACAATCACCGGCTCGGCCATATCGGCCTGCGGATTGAGCCGCACGACCATCAGTGAGGGCTGGGGCGCGACCAGATGCGGATAGAGCGTTAGCAGCAGCGAGTCGGAGAGCTCGGAATAATCCTCGTCCAGCTTTTGCCGCAATCGCGCGTTGAGAAAGGCCACCGATTGCACAAGGCGGCTGACATGGGGGTCCTCGATCGTGTCGTGGCTGATTTTCAGCCGCGCGGCATAGCGCGGATAGGCCTTGGCAAAAGTACCCGCGTTGCGTTTCAGATAATCCAGCTCGCGCTGATAATAGGCGATCAGATCGTCGATCATGCGGGCAAGGCCACATCAATCGCGCGGTCGCCGGGGCGCACCTTGGCTTCAAACACAATCGGCTCCTCGCTTTGCAGGATGGTCAGCACCGCTGCGATGCGCAGCCGCAGCCCGCGCGCGCCCAGCGTTTCGTCCACCTCGACCTCGACATTGGACAGGCGCGGTTCGTGGCGGGCGATGACTTGCGCGATGGTCATGCGCGTGCGTTCGCGCACGGCGGGCACCGACATGTCCTCAGTCGACATATCGGGTATGCCATAGGCCAGGATCGTATCCTCCAGCCCGCCATAGCGCCCCGTCGCAGGCAGCCATGGCCGTGTAGTGTTGAGCAGGCTTTCCAGATCGCGCCGCAGCGCCACCTTGAGCCGCATAAAGCTCTCCTCCTCGCTTTCCAGCCGGTCAACCGCGGCGGAGGGATCATCGTCCATCAGCCGGTCGATCAGTGAATGGGTCAGCATCCGCACCATCAGGCCGCCGCCTCCTCGCCAACAATGGTGGTCAGGCGGAACTCGGTTGAGATCTGGTCGAGCTGATAATGCGGGCGCAGATGGATTTCGCAGCCAAAGGCGCCGGGCTTGCCGGGAATCTCCTTCACGCTGACCCGCCCTTCGCGCAGGGGATAGCGCATCCGCATTTCGGGCGAGGCATCGTCATTGCCCGTCACATATTTCTGCAGCCATGTCTGAAGCAGCCTTTCGCATTCATAGGCATCGCGGTAGCTGCCCACCCAGTCGCGGGCGATCACCTTGATATAATGGGCAAAACGGGCGACGCAGAGCATATAGTTGAGCATCGCGCTCATCCGCGCATTGGCCCGCGCGGCCTCGCCGTCATAATCGGGCGGGCGGTGCAGGCTGGGCAGGTTCATGAAGGCGGCCTGCCCGGTCAGGTGCATCTGGCGCAGCGCCATGATGCCCTGTTCGTTGAGCGCCTGCTCCTGCGCCTCGGAAATGGCGGTTTCCAGCGCGAAACGGGCCACCATGCCCGCCCGGTCGCTGGTGAGGAAATGGCGGATCGGGCCATCGACATTGCCGCCAAGCCCCGGCGGCTGGGTGCCTCGGATCGCGGCGGGCCAGCGGTGGCGCGACATGGCCCGCGCGGTGACATAGGCCATGGCAAAGCCGCCGTGGATCCACACCATGTCGCTGCTGGATTCCACATTCTCGTCATAGACAAAGCCCAGCCGGGGGTGGTTGCGCCCGCGATAGGGCAGGCGGGCCAGCAGGCGCGGCAGAACCCCGCCCAGAAACCGGCTGTCGGGCCGGGCGCGCATCCGGTTCCAGCGCTGAAACGAGGGGTCTTCGAAACTGGCGGACAGGTCCTGACGCAGGTCGATCTCGTTCAGCCCGTCGAGCGCCAGCAGCGCCGGATCAATACCGAACACAAAGGGGCAGAAGGCCGCCGCCGCCACGCCCATCAACCCGTCCAGCACCTCCATGTCGTCCACCCGGCTGCCGCGCCCTAGCCGGTGCATCACCTGATGATCCACCACCATCAGCCCATAGGGCCGCCCGCCCGGCATGCCGAATTCCTCGCTGTAAACGAGGTTGAACAGGGCGCTTTGGTCAAAATCGAGGGCGCGTTCCAGATCGCGCGCCATTTCCGACCAGCGCACGTCGAGAATCCGCAGCACCACCGAGGAATCCTGCACCCCGTCGAGCAACCACCAGACCCCGCGCCACAAGCCTTCCAGCTTTTGCAGCGCGGGGTGATGCAGGATCGCGTCGAGTTGCCGCCCCAATTGCCCGTCAATCCGGGCAATCGCGGCCGCGGCCAGCGCGCGCAGCCTGACGCGCCTTGCTTCGTCCGGTTCATCCATCACGAAGGAAGGCGCGGTCATCGCCGCCCGTCAGCCTCAGTTGGCCGAAGGAATGCGGGCAACAAGGCGCATCGAGGTGGTCAATTCCTCAAACTGCAACCACGGGCGCAGATAGGCCACCGCGCTGTATGAACCGGGCGCGCCGGGCACTTCCTTGACCTCGACCTTGGCCTCGCGCAGGGGCCGCTTGGCGCGGGCTTCCTGTCCGGCACCCTCGGTGGCGTCGACATAATTGGTGATCCAGCGGTTCAGCCAGGTCTCGCAATCGCTCGCCTCCATGAAAGAGCCGATCTTGTCGCGCGCCATCACCTTGAGATAATGGGCAAAACGGCTGGTCGCCATGATATAGGGCAGGCGGGCCGAAATGGCGGCATTGGCGGTTGCCTCGGGCCGGTCATAGGTCTTGGGCTTCTGCGTGGTCTGCGCGCCAAAGAACACGGAATAATCGGTGTTCTTATAGTGGCACAGCGGCAGGAAGCCGAGATCCGACAGTTCCTTTTCGCGCCGGTCGGTGATGCCGATTTCGGTCGGGCATTGGGTGTCCAGATCGCCATCGTCCGATTGAAACACATGGGTGGGCAGATTGGATACCTTGCCGCCGCCTTCGGCCCCGCGGATCGCCGTGCACCAGCCATATTGGGCAAAGGCATCGGTCATCCGCGCGGCCAGCGCATAGGACGCGTTCATCCAGCAATAGTCGTCATGGGCCATGGCCTTGGGCGCGCCATTCTCGTCGCGCGGGGCCTCTTCGTAATCAAATCCCTCGACCTTCTTGGTGTCGCGGCCATAGGGCAGGCGGGCCAGCACGCGCGGCATGGTCAGCGTGACAAAGCGCGAATCCTCGGTCTGGCGGAACGAGTTCCACTTGGTGTAATCGGCCGTCTCGAACATCTGCTTCAGATCCATCGGCTTGGACAGATCCTTGTAGCTGTCCATGCCGAACAGATTGGATTCGGCCGCCGAGATGAAGGGGGTAAAGCCCGCCGCCGCCACGCTCGAAATATTGGTAAGCAGTTCGATGTCATCGGGATGCTTGCTGAAGTAATAATCGCCGACAAGCGCGCCAATGGGCATGCCGCCCGCCGTGCCGAACTGTTCTTCATAGACCTTTTTATAAAGCGTCGATTGGTCAAAATCGGTGGCCTTCGACAGGTCGGCGGCGATTTCCTTCTTGGTCGCGTTGAACAGCTGGACCTTGAGCGTGGTGCTGATCTCGCTGTTCTTGACCAGATAGTTGAGGCCGCGCCAGGTGCCTTCCATCTCCTTGAACTTGGGCGCATGCATGATTTCGGCAAGCTGCTCGGAGATTTGCGCGTCGATCTTGGCAATCGCGGCCTTCAGCGTCACCGTCATGTTCTTGTTGAACTGAACGGTGCCGCTCATTGCCTCCTGCGCCAGCGTTTTCATCAATTCTTCAACGCGCGAAGGCTCGGTCTGCTTGGTCGCGGCGATTGCCTCGTCCAGAAAGCTGAGCGGGGCGGAGACGGTTTCGGTCTGGGCGCCGCCGGCGCCCTGGGCTTCCAATTCGGCCATCATCTTACTCCGAATGAATTAGGCGGCAGGCTTGTCGCCGGCGTCCAGTTGCGAAGAGAGCGAGTTGAGCTTGTCCTGGTCGCTCAGGATCTGTTCGAGCAGGTTTTCCAGCTCTTCCGAACTGTCGGCCTTGGACATCAGATCGCGCAGGCGGTTGCGGGTCTCCATCAGCTTGCGCAGCGGCTCGACCTGTTCGACAATCTTTTCCGGTTCGAAATCGTCCATCGACGAGAACTTGAGGTTGACCTCAAATTCCTTGCCGTTTTTCTCGATGGTGTTTTCAACCTTCATCTTAACGGCCGGTTCGATACGGGCCATGACCTGATCGAACTTGTCTTTTTTCAGGTCGATGAACTTGCGTTCCTTGAGGCTTTTCTTGGGCACCGCCGAATCGCCCGAAAAATCGCCCATGACGCCCACGACAAAGGGCAGTTCCTTGGTTTCCTGCGCGCCTTCTGTCTCGACATCATAGGTGATATGCACGCGCGGCTTGCGCACGCGCTTCAGCTTGTCGTGTACCGAGTCACTCATATCGACCTCCCTAGATTGGGCCTGAATTGGGCTGCATCCTCATATCCGCCCGACAATTCGGGGCGGATGGCATTCTCCATTATTCGTCGTAGGTCTCTGCGGGGGGCTTGATGCCCGACCGCCAATAGAAATTCTGCCTCGCATCGCTGTCGGGGATCAGTTCGTTCAGCAGATCTTCCATCGTCATGCGCGCGCGCCGGTCCACCTCGCGCAGGGCCGCGCCCAGCGGCGAGAGCGGTTCGTTGACCTGAAAATAATCCGCCGCCGCCGCCACGGCCTTGAGCGCATCCTCGCGCCGCGTGATCTTGCCCGCGACAAAGCCGCCACCGGCCGCAACCGGCGCGCCGCCGCCTTCGGCTGTCGCCGCCGGGCCAGCATCCTCGCTGCCGCCCGCTGCCTCTGTCGCCGTGGTCGGCGCCATGGCGGAGAGCCATTCGCGCAAATATTTCAGCTCATCGCTCAGGCGCGAGGCGGCCGGAAACTGCGGTTTGGTCCGCTCGGAAATATAGGCAATGGCGCGGCGCCATCCGGCCTCGGCCTCGGCGGCCTGCGCCGCAAAGCGGGCCATGGCATCGCCCGAAAGGCGCCGCCCGTGGGCCTCAATGCCGCGATACAATTCATTGGCTTCCTCGACGCGCCCGCTCTTCGCCTCGCCGGTCAGCGATTGCGAGGCGGTCATCGCCGCATCGGCGCTCTTCTTTTCCAGCAGGCGCAGATCGCCCTCGCTGGTACGCGCAATCACCAGCCGCCGCAGCGGAGCGATCAGCGCGCCATCCTTGTCCGTGCTGCCCCCCGACAGGCCCGAGAGCGGCTGATAGCGGGTCTCGACCCCGTCCTCATCCTCGGCCGGATAGAGGCCGATGTCCCAGAACGCCTCGACGAAATCGGCCAGCAGTGTCATGGCCGCCGCCAGATCGGCCAGTCCGTCGCTGCGCGCGGCCGCCTCGACCAGAACCGACATCGGCTCCAGATCCTTGCCATATTGCGACAGGTAATCGGCCGCTTCCTCGGCCAGACGTTCCCAATCCCACGCCCCTTCGGGCAGGATCAGTTCATCGTCAGTCATCATCGCGGCCTGTTCAAGGCGAACGATCGCCTTGCGCTGAGAACGCAGTTCACGAAGCAGATTTCCAGCAGCGCCTTCGTCGTCCCGGCCGTCAATGCCCACCGATTCATCGAACGGTGCCAGGATCGCGGTCCGGCGCTCCTCGTCGATCAACACAGTTCATGCCTCGCTGCTGTCAGAACCAACATGAAGTTACAGTTTTTCGATCATTACTCCACTTCTTTTTGATGTCTTGGGGGAAAACATGTTAATAGTAGTCAGTCATTACATAAAATGCGTCAATATCAATACTTCACACGATTGAAAGGCGTATCGCGATCATGCCCCCTGCCGCGCGAATCACCGACATGCATGTCTGTCCGATGGTGACGGGGGTGGTGCCCCATGTTGGCGGTCCGGTATCGGGCCCTTGCGCGCCCACGGTGCTGATCGGGGCTTTGCCCGCTGCGCGCATTTCCGACATGGCGGTCTGCGTCGGCCCCCCCGATACGATCATCCAGGGCAGCGCAACCGTCATCACCAGCGGCATGCCTCAGGCACGAATCGGCGACATGACCGCCCATGGCGGCGCGATCACGCTCGGCTGCTTCACGGTGATCGTCGGGGGCTGACGAGAACGGCCCCGGTCTGATCGGAAGTTTTGATCGGCAAACAGTGGAAATGAAGGAGTGCAGGCTATGAGTTTCAATGATGAACCTGTCGCCCAAGGTCATATTATTTCTGCATTTTCGCGTTTCATGAACGTCGAAGAGTCTGACATCTTCGTGCCGATCATGTCCGCCAAAAGCTTTCTTTCAAACCGGGCAAATCTGATCGGCAGCATCGACAACACCTTGGACAATGCCGATTTGAGTTCGGGCCCCGGTCTGATCGACTCGCTGAAAATCATCGGCGGGGTCATTGGGGTGGCCGAAGGCCTGTCGATCTTTGCCAATGCATCGCGGATCGGGGTGGTTGTGGTCGAGGTGTTCGGTCTTGGCACGGTGTCGGCCGGGCTGGCGGCGGTGATCGGATTGGGCGCCGCAGTGCTGGGCGCCTATTTCCTCTATAAGGGCATTCAGGCCCTCTGGCCCCATATTCGGCGCCGACTTGAGCGCGATTTGGGCAGCGAGGCGATGAGCTTTTTCAGCTGAACGGGCAAGTTTGGACGGATCGCGCGCGCTGAGGCATGCGCGCACGATCCGTCGATGGCATGGTGAAGGGGCGGTTTGATGACATTTGCAAACCAGAGGCAATTTGACGCGCCCGGCACCAAGCTGCGCGCGATGGGGTACAATACCAGCCTCAATCCTCAGCCTCACCGTCCCGAGGTTGAATCAATCCACTGCGTCAAACAGTCTTTGCTGGCCACCGGAGGGATCGAGAATCCGCAAGAGCGCGTGGTGGCCGCCGGTACGAAATTGGTTCGATTTGGCTCCGGCGTATTGGTTCCGCAAGTAGCGGCGGGTGAATGGTGGCTCGATTGGGGCAATTATCAAATTGTTGAACAATATGCCGACGCGGCGGGAAAATCTGTGCCGGTTGCTGTTCGTGAACTGTGCTGTGTGCCGCTGGAATGGAGCGACATGACAATTGTCGTGCAGGCAAGAGTGATCCAGCCCTTGCTGGCCTATGAGGGTTCGGGGGCGTCCGCAACGGTCAAGGAAGGTCGGGAGCATTTGGACGGGATGCGGGCCAAGTCATTGGGGTTGACGCAAATGTTCATCCCCGGCCTGTCGGACCCTGACCTGCGACGCGACTCCTTGATGGTGACGGGCTATGGTCTGCTGCCCCATGAATTGTCACAGGCGGGTTATTTCCCGCAGCACATGCCTTGATCTTCCACGGCATGGCGCCCGATCTCATGACGCCATGCCCATGTTTACGCCGTTAAAACCGCGTGATTTCCACCCGGCGGTTGTTGGGGTCGGATGCCGTGCTGCCGTCCAGCGGATGGGCAAAGCCGTAGCCCACCGCCTGCAGCCTTGAGGCCGGAACGCCTTGGGCGACGAGGTAATCGACAACGGCCTGCGCCCTTTCGCGCGACAGGCGCTGGTTATAGGCCGGATTGCCGACATTGTCGGTATGGCCCTCGATGGCAAAGCGACGCCCGCCCGCCGCCGATTTCAGCTCGCTGGCGAAAATATCGGCGCGCTGCCGGGCCTCAGGCGTCAGATGCGCCGAGTTCAGTTCGAATGACAGGCGCATGTTGAGCGATTGGCGCGGCGCGGAGAGGGCAGGCGCGGGCGAGGCCATGCGCCCCGCGCGCGGCGTGGACGAGGCCGCCGCCGCATAGGCCGGACGCGAAGGCGCACGCACGCTCGGGCGCGCAGTGCCTGCCGCCGCCGCCGCGCCGGTGGTCAGGTGGAACCCCTTGGTTTCGCCCACCGAGCAGTCGCCCGTTTCCATGCAGGCATCGTCATCCGATTTGGCCTTGGCCGCCGTCGGCGGGGCGGCATCGTTGCAACCGCCTGCCACAAAACAATGAATCTGCTCTCGGCTGACGGCCGCGCCGGCCGGTTCAGATTGCGCAGCCGCGATCTGGGCGCCGACAAATACGGAAGTGCCCATCAATAGTGCGACCGAAACCCTCATCATGACAGACTTCCCCTGCTCCAACGGAAGCAATAAAAATGATAAGGGGATATACACCCACTTCATAACCAAGACAACAGGTGCGATTTTTGTAAGAGTCCATTTTTAAGACGTTGCAAGAATTGGATTCCATGGCAAGAAACGCGAGGTCCATCAATTAGGCCTTGCAGGCGAATCAATTTGGCCTAATCCATGATAAAACGCAGGGATCGGGGGCGCTGGTGTCAAAAGACAAGTCGGCCGGAAACAATCCTTTATCGGGTTTCATCAGTCTGGCCGGTGCCTGCCTTGGGGCCGCGATCATCCTGCTGGGGGTGCCTTATCTGTTCGGCCTACTTGCCTCTGGCCCCGGCATCGCGGGCATGCCCGCCTATGGGCTGGAGTCGATTTTCACGCTGGTCACCTTTGGCCTGCTGGCCGCGCTGGCGCTGGGGGCCATCCGCCTGTTGCGTCTGCCGCTGCGCTATGGCGGTCCTGGACTGGCAGCGGTCGGGCTGGGTCTGGGGGTGGCGGGCTGCGGCTGCTCGGTGGCGCTGTGCATCATTGCCGGGACGGCCCATGCCGGATCGCCGCCACCGCCCGGCATCGGTCTGATCCTGCTCGAAACGCTGCTTGTGCTGTTTCAAAGCTGGGCCGAGGAGGTCTATTTCCGGGGCTGGCTGCAAGGCGATCTGACGCGCCGCTGGGGGCCCATGCCAGCGCTGGCGGTCGCGGCGCTGGCCTTTGCGCTGCTGCATTTCCTGGCCGGGGCCAGCGATCCGCTCAGCTTTATCACACTGCTGCTGGGAGGGTTGCTGTTTGGCCTGTGCTATCAGCGGTCCGGGGGGCTGGCGCTGCCATGGGCGCTGCATTTCGGTTGGAACTGGTCGGAGGAACTGCTCTTTGGCCTCTATCCCAATCCGGGGGTGGGCACTTTCGGCGCGCTTATCAACCTTGACCTGTCCGGCCCCGCTATCTGGGGCGGCAGCGGCGAGGGGCTGAATGCCAGCCTGTCGTCCTATATCGTGCTGGCGGCGCTGCTCTGCGCGGTCTGGTTCTGGCCCCGGCCGCGCCCCGCCTAGTCCGGATCACCTAAGCCGGATCAACTGCCGCTTTGGGCGCGGGCGACATCGATCCGGTCGCGCACCCGCTCAAAGGCTTCCAGATCCGCCCCGCTCAGCGATTTGCGCTCGCTGCCGGTGTCGGGCTGGACGCTTTGCGGATCGACCCGCTCGCCATTCATGTGGATTTCGTAATGCAGGTGCGGCCCGGTGGTGCAGATGCCGGTCACGCCGACAAAGCCGATCGTATAGCCCTGCGGCACCTGCTGGCCCGCATGCAGCCCTTCGGCATAGTGGATCAGGTGGAAATAGCGGGTTTCCATGCCGTTGGCGTGCTGGATGATCACCATGTTGCCCGCGCAATTGTTGGGCGTGGCCGAGGTGACGGTGCCGGTGGCCGCGGCATAGATCGGCGTGCCGATGGGCGCGGCAAAATCGACCCCGCCATGCAGCCGCGTGTAATGCAGCACCGGATGAAACCGCATCCCGAATTTGGACGTGATGCGCGCACCATCGACCGGCGTGCGCATCAGCGAGCGCGTTGCCGTTGATCCGCCCGCATCATACCAGTCCGGCTCGCCGCCCTGTTTTTGGAACAGATAGACCGCCGCCGATTTGGTTGAGGTGGTCAGCGAGGCATAGAGCAGCGTTGGCGCGCCCATCGCCTCGCCCGCCGCATTGGTGGGCTGGGAATAGGCCAGTTCGAAGGCATCACCGGCCGCCACATCGCGCTGAAAGTCGAAGTCAAAGGAGAGCGCCTTGGCAAAGGGCGAGATCACCGCATTGGGCACGCCGATCGCCACGGCCGAGGTATAGAAGCTGTCGCCGTCCATCGTGCCATGAAGCACCACCGTCCGCTCGCTGACCTGTGCGGCCATGGGCGTGGTGGCAAGCTGCCCCTGCTCGGTCATGCGAACGATGGCGCCAGAGCTGTCCTGATTGGACGCTTGCAGGCGGCGAAAGCGCAGGCTGCCCTCGGCGCGGGTCATTTCCAGCACGGCGCGGATCGGCCCGGTGGGGTTCAGATGGGGCTGGGCCTGGGCAAAGACCTGTGCGGCCAGCGCGGGCGGCAGGCCAAAGCGTTCGAGCGCGCCCTGCAATTCGCCCACACCGGCCAGTTCGAGCGTGCGGCGCACGGCATTGGGCTGGGCCGGGGCGGGGGCGCCGGGCGCGTGGTCGGGCGCGCGCGTCGGTTCGCCCGGACCGCCCAGCCAGGCGATGAGACCCCCGGCGATCAGGATGCCCAAACCGCCCACGATGCTGATGGCCCGCGCGCGCCCCTGCTGCGCAGGGCCGCCCTTGCCGGGCGATGCAACGGACGGGCTCCAGCGCGTAACCCATTGACGCGGATTGTAAGAATAGAAAATATCCTCGCTCATATCCGCATTCCATTATTTGGCCAAAGCAGTTGATAATAGAAAAGAGCGGAAGCGAACAGTCGCTGTTGCGAAATTCACAGAACTGCGCCTATTATCCATTCAGGCGGTCATGGAGATGACCTTGATACCTATTCGGACAGAATCATGGACGTTGACCGATCCCGGTATCGTTCGCAAGCATAACGAGGACAGCTTCTATGCCTCGGATAAGGCCGGACTTTGGCTGGTGGCCGATGGCATGGGTGGGCTGGAGCGGGGAGAATGGGCCTCGGCGCTGGTGGTTGCGGCGGTTTCGGCGGTGGCGCAGCAGGGCGATGTCGAAGGCATGCTGGCGGCGGTGACGGGCGCGCTGGAGCAGGCCAATGAACAGATTTTGAGCGAGTCGGAGCGGGTCGGCAAGCAGATGGGCTCGACCGCCGTGGCGCTGTGTATCCGCGACAATCGCTTTGGCATTGCATGGGTGGGCGACAGCCGCGCCTATCTGCTGCGCGCCAACCGGCTCTATCGCCTGACGCGCGACCACAGCCAGGTGCAGGAACTGCTCGACCGGGGCCTGATCGAGGAAAGCGCGGCGGCCAGCCATCCCTTGCGCAATGTATTGACGCGCGCGGTGGGCGTGGCCCGGCCGTTGCAGGTCGATACGGTGGTGGACGCGTTGCAGGATGACGATCTGCTGCTCTTGTGCAGCGATGGGCTTTACGGTGTCCTTGGCGAGGCCGAGATGCAGGAAACGCTGCGCAGCATGCCGTTTGAGCGGGCGGCCGGGGTGATGCTCAAGCGCTGTCTGGAGCTGGGTGCGCCCGACAATGTCACACTGGTCGGGGTGGCGACCAGCGAGGTGACGCTGGCCCATTTCGGCCACCATGCGCCAGAGATCTGATGGGAGGCAGGACGCCGTGAACGAGGAAAAGGACGAAACGGTCTTTCAGCCTTCGGCCGCGCCCGCGCCTTCGCCCCCAGAGGCGCCCGCCACAGGGGGCGTCCCGGCCGCGCCGCCAAGCGATGAGGAGGAGGGCACGGTCTTTATCGCCCCATCCACGCCGCCCGCCCCTGCATCAGCCGCCCCCATTGCGCTCCCGGCGGACGAGGAGGAAGGGACCGTCTTTGCCGCCGCGCCAAACGCGCCGCCAGCCTCCTCCATCCCGCCCGCGTCCCCCGCATCGCCACCCGCGGCCCCGCGCCGCACCGGCGGGGCCGAGGCGACCCTCCAGCCCGGCACGCGCCTCAACCGTCTGGAGATCAAGCGCTTTCTGGCGCGCGGCGGCATGGGCGAAGTGTTCGAGGCCGTCCATATCGACAGCGGCGAGCGGGTCGCGATCAAGACCATCCTGCCCGATCTGGCCGCCGACCCCAATGTCATCGCCATGTTTCAGCGCGAGGCGCAGGCGCTGACCCAGCTTTCGCATCCGGCCGTGGTGCAATACCGCGACTTCGTGCTCGAGCCGGAGCGCAACCTTTATTACATCGTCACGCGCTTTATCGACGGGCGCAACCTGTCCGATCTGGTGGGCAAGACCACGCCGACCGAGGAGGAACTGGTCAGCCTGCTGCGCCGTCTGGCCGAGGGGCTGCGCGAGGCGCATGAACTGGGCGCGGTGCATCGCGACATTTCGCCCGACAATGTGCTGCTCGATCATGACCGGATGGACCGGCCAAAGATCATCGATTTCGGCATCGTCAAGGAAACCGATCCGGGATCAAAGACCATCATCGGCAATGGCTTTGCCGGCAAGCCCAGCTATGTCGCCCCCGAACAGATGGGCGATTTCGATCAGCAGATCGGGCCCTGGACCGATGTCTATTCGCTGGCGCTGGTGATCCTCGCGCTGGCGCAGGGGCGCAAGCCCGACCTTGGCGGATTGCCCGCCGAGGCGATCATGAAGCGCCGCAAGGGCGTGGACACCAGCGCCGTGCCGCCGCAATTGCGCACGGTGATCGACCGGATGCTGGTGGCCGATCCGCAAAAGCGGTTGCGCTCGATGGACGAGGTGATCCGCGCGCTGGACGCGATCAAGGGGCGCAAGGCATCGGGCGGGGGCAAGGGGGCGGGGCTGATGGCGCTGCCCATGCCGGTGCTGGCCGGGGTTGGCGGGGTGGCGGCGCTGATGGTGGTGGGGGCGGGGTGGTATGCCTTGCGTCCGGCTCCTCCGGCGGCGCAGGCGCCTGCCGTTGCTGCCGCTTCGAATGTCTCGTTGCCCGCGCTGGACGCGGCGGTGCAGGGCGTGTTGCCGCAATTGTCCTGTTCATGGATGACGGTGGAAACCGCGCGCGACGGGGCGGGCTATACGATGCGGGCGGTGGGCGTGGCCGGATCGCCGCTGGAGGCGGAAAACGGCTTGCTCAAGGCGGCGCAGAAGCTGGGGGTGGAGCCGGGGACCGACTTTTCCGGCGTGGTGCGCATCGATCCCAGCTATTGCCCGGTGCTCGACGAACTGGCCAAATTCCGCGCGCCGCCGCCCGAACGCATGACGCGCAAACAGCCCGAATATGAGCTGGAGACGATGGCGCAGGGCGAATATGCCGGGCAGATCGGCACCCGCGTGGTCACCGATCTGGCGCTGGACGGGATCAGTTCGGATTATTCGCTCTATTCGATCGAAACCTCGAATGTGATCACGCAATTCGTCGCCAACCGCTCGATCCTGCCTGCCAATGTCAATGGTTCGACGATCCAGAAATTGCCCGGCATCGAGAATTACCGGCTGGACATCGAAACCAATGCGAAGCCCGGATGGGCAGGCATCGTGCTGTTGACCGGCAAGGGCGGCTTTACGCCCACGGCGCTCAGCGATCTGACCACGGCGGCGGGCAAGGCGGCCTTTGAGCAGAAAGCGCGCGCCAATGACTGGAAGGCGCAGATCGTCTGGTACAAATTCGTCGACAATATTCCCAATACGCCCGCGGCTAAGCCCTGATTTGTTGGGCCCTGATTTGTTGGGCCTTAACCTGCTGATCATAGTGGCGGGTCAGAGCCTGGGCGAAGATTTCGACGAAACCGTCCTGCGCGGCAAAAGCCTTTTCATAGGCCTGCCATGCTTCGGCATCGCTGCGGGCGCGGTGCTTGATCGCCTCGGGCGCGAATTGATCCAGCGCGGCGTGCAGACCGGCCTGCATCGCCCCCAGCACGGCGCGTTGATGGGCGTCGATTTCGCGATAGATCGCCTCGATGCGCGCGGCAGCCTCGCTGGGCGGCATCTGGGCCAACTGACGCGCCAGATCCTGCGCCTCGGGCAGCGGCGCTTCGTCCGCCTGCGCCAGCCCCAGATCGGCGCGGGCCTTGCGCCGGTCCTGCGCCAGACGGAGCAGCGCGGAAAGAGCAGCCGACAGGACAGGATCGGCAGAGGCGGGCAAAGGCGCAGCCATCGGGGCCTGTGTGCGCCCCGCATCGGGCGTGGTCATGATGCCGGGCGCGGGGCGTCCCCAACTTTCGCGCGCCGAGGGCTGCGCCATCCCGGCCTCGATCCCCACATGGATCTCGTGGGCGCCTACCCGCAGCATGTCGCCATGGCGCAGCATCTGCGGCCCGGTCAATCGCTGACCGTTGAGAAAGGTGCCCCCGCTGCTGCTGTCGGTGATGCGCCAGGCGGTATTTTCGCCCGCGATCGCGCAATGGCGGCGCGATACCGCCGGATCGGCCAGCACCAGCGAGGCATCGGGATTTCGACCAATAACGATCTCTCCGCGATCCGCCCGCAAGACAGGCGCGGCATTTAATTCGTTCGTCTTGCGCAAGGTCAGGATAAGAGGCATGTTCCCTCCGCTGTCTGGCGGATGGAGACTCATAGAGCAGCCGAACAGATTGGCAAGTTGATTGGGGAGGGTGACTTGGGGCAAGGGCACACTATCTACGATCGCGTTCTTTATCCTTCAGCACTTTACAGGACAACACACCCCGAACATCTGGCCGCAATACTTCGATTGCATGGATTGGACGGGGCCGATCCGCGCCGCGCCCGCGTGCTGGAAATTGCCGGTGGCGATGGGTTGAACGCGATGGCGATGGCGGCCGCCTATCCCGATGCGCAATTCGTTTCCTTCGATCTGGCGCCCAGCGCCGTTGCCCAGGGGCAGGCCATGGCCGATGCGGCGGGGCTGGCCAATGCCCGGATCATGGTCGGCGATATTGTCGATCTGGCCGAGCGGCTCGAAGGATCGTTCGATTATGTTATTGCCCATGGCCTCTATGCCTGGGTCTCACCAGAGGTGCAGCAGGCCACCTTGCGCCTGATCGACCGCGTGCTCTCGCCCGAGGGGATTGCCTATATCAGCTATAACGCCATGCCCGGCGGCCATTTGCGCATGGCGGTGCGCCAGATGCTGCTGCGCCGTCTGGAGGGCGTGACCGAGCCCGAGGAGCGGCTGAAACAGGCGCTCGATTTCCTTGAGGACTTTGGCAAGCCCAAGGAGGGCGACGGCGCATCACAGGCCGCGCTGCGCCGGATTGCGCGGCTTATTGTCGAAAAGAACGCGCACACGCTGTTTCACGATGAATTGGGCGAATGGTATGATCCCAAATCCCTGACCCAGATCTGCGCCGAGGCGGGCGAGCATCATCTGGCCTATCTCACCGAAGCCCAGCCGGGGGGGCTGTTTCACGGCCTGCCGGGGCGCGATCTGGACGATCCGCAGGTTGTGCGGTTGGCCCAGCAGGTGGACGATGACGATGTCTGCTTCTTTCACCAGTCGCTGTTCATCCGTCCGGGGCGGGCGCCGCTGCGCCGTCTGGATCTGGATGCGCTGGCGCGTCTGCTGATCTGCGCCTCGCCGGGGCTGAGTCGCGAAGGCGAGTTTGAATTTGCCATCGCCGGCAATCGCTTTGAAACCGATGATGCGGATCTGGCCGAATTTCTCGACCTGTTGGTGCGCGAGCGGCCCTTGCGCGTGCCGCTGGTCCATTTCACCACCGATGAGGCGCGCGGGCTGGCGATCCTCAATCTGGTCAACCGGGGGATTCTGGAACTGCATTCGCTGCCTTTCCCCGGTGTGTTGAACGCAGGCCCCCGGCCCCAGACCACCAGCCTGACACGCGCGCTGATCGCGGGCGATCAGCAGCAGGTGCTCACGCTCGACCACCGCTCGCTGATGGTGGTCGAGCAGGCGCCGCGTCAGGTTCTGGCCCTGCTCGACGGCAGTCTGACGCTGGAGGAAGTGTGCGAACGCTGGGATCGGGACGTGAAGGGGCCGGACATTCGCATTGATGCGGTCTCGGCCATCACGCAATTGGCGCGGGCGGGCCTGCTTTGCGCCTAGTTTTGAGTTGATTTTTATATCTGGACTTTGACTTGAAATAGATTTTAAAAATTAATCTTTCTTATTGAAAACAAAGTCTTGTAATGATTTGCTAACGCAAACAAATTTTCTGAAAGATAAGTAGGGTATATATTAAATAATAGTTGACTCTGCTTGGGCTTGGTGAATAACTGTTCATCATGATGTGAAGAAATCTGACAGTTTTCTGTAATTTTGTTTCATATTTTATGGGGGTAGTATGGCGATCGGCTGGGAACGTTGGGCCCTGACGGCGGTTGGGCTGTGCGCGAGTGGCGCGGCCATGGCGCAGTCAACGCCCCCACCTTCGGCAGGCGTGCCGCAGGATCTGGGCCGAGGCCAGCTTGAGCAGAACCTGCCCGACAAAACCCCGGCCCAGGCGCCCAGAGTTTCGGTCGACAGCCGACAGGCGCTGCCCCAGACACCCTGCGCGCTCGATCAGTCCAGCCTGCGCATCAACCTTCAGCGTCTGGCCCTGACCCGCTCGGATGGCAGCGCGCTGCCGCCCGAACTGGTCCGGTTGCTGGCCGGGGTGGATGCGGATCTGCATGGCGATCATCCGATTGCCGTGGTCTGCACCATCCGCGACCGCATCAACGAGCGGCTGGATGGCGCGGGCTATGTCGCGCTGGCGCAGGTGCCCGCCCAAAAGATCGACGACGGCACGCTGCATATGGAGATCGTCACGGCACGGATCGTCGCGCCGGTGCGGATCGTGGGCGATGCAGGGCATTATGCACCCCAGCTGGAGCGTGCCATTGCCCGCATCCGCGCGCTCGATCCGCTCAATCGGCTAGAGGCCGAGCGCATCCTGCTGTTGATGCGCGACATTCCGGGTCTGGATGTCAATCTCTCGCTCAGCGCGGCATCCGGCGCGGACACGCGGCCCGGCGATGTGATCGGCACGATGACCGTGGCCACGCGCCGCTTTGCCGTGCTGGCCAATATGCAGAATTTCGGCTCGCGCGCGCTGGGCCGCTGGATTGGATCGGTGCGGGTCGAGGCCTATGGCCTGACCGGGCTGAGCGACCGGACCTATGTTGGCTATTCGAACTCGACCGACTGGAACGAGGTGCGCGTGGCGCAGGTGGGCCATGATTTCGCCCTGACCGACAGCGGTCTGCGGCTGGGCCTGCGGGGCAGCTTTGCCTGGTCGCGCCCCACGATCCCCAGCCTTGATCTGCGCTCGCGCTCGATCATTGCGGGCCTTGATCTGACCTATCCCCTGCTGCGCAGCCTGCGCAACAATGTGGTGGGCGGTATCGGTTTTGAAGCCATCGAGCAGCAGTCGCATATCCGCAGCGGCTCGGTCAACGTGCCCTTTACACTGGACCGCACACGGGTGTTCTATGCCCGCCTCGACGCCAGCTCGCAATTTGGCGGCGCGACCCGGAACCTGTTCCAACTGCGCAATGTGGCCGAGGTGCGCAAGGGGCTCAATGTCTTCAACCCCACGCGTCTTGGCGTGGCAACGGCCGATGGCGCGCCCAGCCGCTTTTACGGCGATCCGCAGGCGGTTGTGCTCAAGGATGAGCTCAATGTCCTTGTCAAACCGCGCGGCCCTGCCGAACTCAATCTGGCCGCCTTTGGCCAGTGGTCGAGCGATCCGCTGCTCAACCTTGAAGAATTTTCACTGGGCAATTTCACCCATGGGCGCGGCTATGATCCGGGCTCGAACGGCGGCGATCACGTCTATGGCTTTACCGCCGAACCGCGTGTGCAATTGCCGGTGCCGGGGGTCAATGTCGCGGCCTCCGCGTTTTATGACTGGGTGCGGATCATCAACACCGATCCCGGCACGGTCAATGCCCGGCGCACGCTGCGCTCGGTGGGCGGGGGGCTGCGCTTCATTCTTCAACGGCGGCTGGTGCTGGATGTGACCTATGCCCATCCGCTCGACAAGGCCCAGATCAACGATGTGGCAAAACCGGCCGACCGGGTTCTGGTTTCGCTGACTGCCAAGATTTTCTGACGGGGGTAGATGCCATGACGTTCCGCCGCAGCATGTCGCCTTTCACACCGGCCCGCGCCCGCCGTCGGGCGCTTCTGGCCTCCACCACCTTGATGGGCACCACGCTCATGGGGGTTGCGCTGCTGACCGGCACGGCACAGGCCCAGTCCCTGCCCAGCCTGGCCAATGCGGGCGGCGCCAGCATCAGCACATCGGGGCCTGTCGGCTCCGAGGTGATGACGGTCAACCTGAACGATGCCAGTCGCATCATTGACTTCAACAACTACAACATCGCCGCCGGTCGCACGGTCAGCTATGTCACGACCACCACGTCCCTGACCGATCTGGTGGCGGCCAACCGCGTGCTGAGCGCGGGCGGCACCTCGATCATCAACGGCACGATCACCGCGCAAAACGGCATTTCGGTCTGGCTGTTCAATCAGGACGGCATCACCTTCAACGGCTCGGCCCAGATCGCGGGGGGCAGCCTGCTGCTCTCGACGCTGGATTTCAGCAGCCCGGTCGATGGCGCCTTTCGCACCGCCTTTGCCTCGGCAGGCGCGGCCAACAGCACCGCCTTCAACTTTGCCGGCTCCGCCGCCAGCCCGATCCAGATCAACAGCGCCGGGCTCAATGTCACCGGCTCGATCATGGCCGTGGGGCAATCGATCACCAACACCGCCCCCATCAGCACCAACAGCGGCTCGGTCGTGCTGGTCGCGGCCAGCGATGTCACTTTCAACAGCGGCGTTGGCAGCCCGCTCAACTTCACCATCAACGCAGGCACCACGCTGACCGGCGGGGTCAATGTCCAGGGCAGCCTTTCGGGCCAGTCGGTGGTTGTCGCGGGCGCCTTGCAGAACAACCTGACCGCCACGCTGCTCAATGTCGATGCGGGCGCCACGCTGACGGCCAGCGATGTGAATGGCGCGGTGGTGCTGGCGACAGCCTCGACCACGGCGGGGGCAAACACGATCACCGTCAACAACGGCACCAACGCGCTGGCCTCGATTGCCGGCAACGGCGCGCTCTCGGCTGCCGGTGCGGGTGGCGATGTCAAGCTGGTGGCCAATGACGCGGTGACGGTGGCGGGCAATGTCACCGCAGGGCAAAATTATACAGTGTCGGGCAGCGGCATCACGCTGGGCGCGGCCGCCACGACGGTGCAGCAAACCGCAGGCGGCCTGGTCAATATCGAGGCGAGCACGTCGGACATTACCGGCCTTGGCGCGCTGACCCTGCAATCGGACGCTGCAGGGTCTGGCGCCTCGGCGCTGACGCTGAAGGCCGATGCCGGGGCGGTCAATTTCGACACCACGACCAGCCTTATCGCCGGTCTGGCGGGCGGCACCCCCACCCAGCGCAGCGAAGTGGTCATCACCAGCGCGCCCGGCCTCAATCTTGGCAATGTCACCGCCTCCAGCCTGCATTCGGCCAGCAGCACTGACCTTATTGCCGCCACAGACCTGCGCACGCAGGATATCACTGTTGACGCGCCGCTGACGCTGACTTCCACGGGCGGCTTTGTGCATACCGGCGCGATTGCCGTAGGCAATGCCGGAGCGGATGTCGCCATTTCGGCCAATGGCGCGACGAGCGACATTCAGACCGGCAATATCCAGAGCAACGGCGGCAATATTCTTCTCTCGTCGAGCACCGGCATCAATGTGGCTGATGTCAGCACGGGGGCCACCGCCGGCTCGGTCGGGCTGCTGGCGGGCGGGACGATCACGGCGACGACGCTGAGCGCGGGCAAGGACATTGCCGGGCAGGGCAGCGCGGTGAGCGTGGGCTCGGCCACGGCGGGCGATGACATTGACCTTGTGGCGCAGAATGGGGCGCTGAGCCTGACGACGGGCCTGTCGAACGCGGCGGTCGGCGCGGGCCTGACCGGCGTGGTGTTTGGCGGCGCGGCGGGCACGGCAGGCTCGATCAGCATCGGGGCCGAGGATGCGCAACTTGGCGCGGCGACGATCCGGTTGCGCTCGGCAGCGGGCGATGTGACCTCCGCCACCAGCCTGACGACGAACAATGGCGATGTGATCGTCAATGCGGCGAACAATGTGTCGCTGAATACGGTGACGGCGACCGGGCTGACCTCGGGCAGCATCGCGGTGCGTGCGGGCGGCAATGTGACGCAGGCGCTGAGCCTGACCTCGCAGAGCGAGGACGTGAGCGTGGCGGCGGGCGGCAGCGCTGCGCTGGGCAGCGTGAGCGCGGCCGATGACATTGACATCACCGCGGCCAGCCTGAGCTTTACCGGCCTGACGCTGAGCGGGGGGGCGGATCGCACGCGCTATGCCGATGTGATCAGCGGCACGGCGGGGCAGAGCAATGGCGTGACCTTCACCACGCCCGATGATGCGGCGCTGGCCGGTGCCAATGTGGTGCGGCTGGTGGTGAGCGGCGGGGTGGGCGGCAGCGTGCCGACGGCGCCGGTGGGCCTGCTGGCGGGCACGGTGACGACGAGCGGGGCGTTTACGGCCAATGGCGCGGGCGACATCCGGCTGGGCGATGTGACCTCGGGCGGGGACATTGCGGTGACGAGCACGGGCGGCTCGGTGACGGGCCTGCCGAGCGGCTATGCGGCGGCGGGCGGCGGCACGATCACGGCGACGGGCGGCAAGGTGCTGCTCTCGGTGGGCAGCGGGACGTTCGGCGCGATCAGCACCGGGGCGGGCGGTTCGGTGGCCACGCTCAGCAACGGGGCCGACACGCTGCGGATCGGCACGGTGAGCAGCGGGACGGTGACGCTGGGGGCGCAGCAGACGCTGGATGTGGGCACGCTCACGGCGGGCAGCGCGACGCTGACCACGGCGGCGGGGGCGGCGGATGCGTTCTCGCTTGAACTGATCGGGGCGGCGACGCGCCTGGCGCCGGGCAACGGGCTGGCCAATCTGACGGCCGGCGCGGACAATGGCCGGATCACGGTCAATGCCGCCAATGGCATCGCCCAGCTTGGCACGGTGATCGCGGGGAGCGGCGCGGGCACGCTGGATCAGGATCAGGTGAGCGTGAGCGCGCAGGCGCTGATGGTCGATACGGTGCGGGCGCGCGACGGCTCGCTCAACCTGCTGGCCAGCCGTGGCCTGCTGCAGGTGGGCACGGGTTCGGCGCATTATGACGCGGTGCTGACCAAGAACAACGCGGACAATGCCAGCATCGGTTCGGACACGATCACCGACGTGCTGCGGGTGGATGACCTGAGCGCGGGCTATGGCGTCGGCCTGACCAGCGCGACCTCGGCCTTTGTGACGACGCAGGCCACCGCGCAGGGCAATGACGCGCTGCGCAATACGCTGGCGATCAGCGCGGCGCGCAACATCGGCGTGGCGAGCGCTGCGGCCACCACCGGCTCGGTCGGCCTGCTGGCGGGCGGGACGATCACGGCGACGACGCTGAGCGCGGGCAAGGACATTGCCGGGCAGGGCAGCGCGGTGAGCGTGGGCTCGGCCACGGCGGGCGATGACATTGACCTTGTGGCGCAGAATGGGGCGCTGAGCCTGACGACGGGCCTGTCGAACGCGGCGGTCGGCGCGGGCCTGACCGGCGTGGTGTTTGGCGGCGCGGCGGGCACGGCAGGCTCGATCAGCATCGGGGCCGAGGATGCGCAACTTGGCGCGGCGACGATCCGGTTGCGCTCGGCAGCGGGCGATGTGACCTCCGCCACCAGCCTGACGACGAACAATGGCGATGTGATCGTCAATGCGGCGAACAATGTGTCGCTGAATACGGTGACGGCGACCGGGCTGACCTCGGGCAGCATCGCGGTGCGTGCGGGCGGCAATGTGACGCAGGCGCTGAGCCTGACCTCGCAGAGCGAGGACGTGAGCGTGGCGGCGGGCGGCAGCGCTGCGCTGGGCAGCGTGAGCGCGGCCGATGACATTGACATCACCGCGGCCAGCCTGAGCTTTACCGGCCTGACGCTGAGCGGGGGGGCGGATCGCACGCGCTATGCCGATGTGATCAGCGGCACGGCGGGGCAGAGCAATGGCGTGACCTTCACCACGCCCGATGATGCGGCGCTGGCCGGTGCCAATGTGGTGCGGCTGGTGGTGAGCGGCGGGGTGGGCGGCAGCGTGCCGACGGCGCCGGTGGGCCTGCTGGCGGGCACGGTGACGACGAGCGGGGCGTTTACGGCCAATGGCGCGGGCGACATCCGGCTGGGCGATGTGACCTCGGGCGGGGACATTGCGGTGACGAGCACGGGCGGCTCGGTGACGGGCCTGCCGAGCGGCTATGCGGCGGCGGGCGGCGGCACGATCACGGCGACGGGCGGCAAGGTGCTGCTCTCGGTGGGCAGCGGGACGTTCGGCGCGATCAGCACCGGGGCGGGCGGTTCGGTGGCCACGCTCAGCAACGGGGCCGACACGCTGCGGATCGGCACGGTGAGCAGCGGGACGGTGACGCTGGGGGCGCAGCAGACGCTGGATGTGGGCACGCTCACGGCGGGCAGCGCGACGCTGACCACGGCGGCGGGGGCGGCGGATGCGTTCTCGCTTGAACTGATCGGGGCGGCGACGCGCCTGGCGCCGGGCAACGGGCTGGCCAATCTGACGGCCGGCGCGGACAATGGCCGGATCACGGTCAATGCCGCCAATGGCATCGCCCAGCTTGGCACGGTGATCGCGGGGAGCGGCGCGGGCACGCTGGATCAGGATCAGGTGAGCGTGAGCGCGCAGGCGCTGATGGTCGATACGGTGCGGGCGCGCGACGGCTCGCTCAACCTGCTGGCCAGCCGTGGCCTGCTGCAGGTGGGCACGGGTTCGGCGCATTATGACGCGGTGCTGACCAAGAACAACGCGGACAATGCCAGCATCGGTTCGGACACGATCACCGACGTGCTGCGGGTGGATGACCTGAGCGCGGGCTATGGCGTCGGCCTGACCAGCGCGACCTCGGCCTTTGTGACGACGCAGGCCACCGCGCAGGGCAATGACGCGCTGCGCAATACGCTGGCGATCAGCGCGGCGCGCAACATCGGCGTGGCGAGCGCTGCGGCCACCACCGGCTCGGTCGGGCTGCTGGCGGGCGGGACGATCACGGCGACGACGCTGAGCGCGGGCAAGGACATTGCCGGGCAGGGCAGCGCGGTGAGCGTGGGCTCGGCCACGGCGGGCGATGACATTGACCTTGTGGCGCAGAATGGGGCGCTGAGCCTGACGACGGGCCTGTCGAACGCGGCGGTCGGCGCGGGCCTGACCGGCGTGGTGTTTGGCGGCGCGGCGGGCACGGCAGGCTCGATCAGCATCGGAGCCGAGGACGCCCAGCTTGGCGCGGCGACCATCCGGTTGCGCTCGGCAGCGGGCGATGTGACCTCCGCCACCAGCCTGACGACGAACAATGGCGATGTGATCGTCAATGCGGCGAACAATGTGTCGCTGAATACGGTGACGGCGACCGGGCTGACCTCGGGCAGCATCGCGGTGCGTGCGGGCGGCAATGTGACGCAGGCGCTGAGCCTGACCTCGCAGAGCGAGGACGTGAGCGTGGCGGCGGGCGGCAGCGCTGCGCTGGGCAGCGTGAGCGCGGCCGATGACATTGACATCACCGCGGCCAGCCTGAGCTTTACCGGCCTGACGCTGAGCGGGGGGGCGGATCGCACGCGCTATGCCGATGTGATCAGCGGCACGGCGGGGCAGAGCAATGGCGTGACCTTCACCACGCCCGATGATGCGGCGCTGGCCGGTGCCAATGTGGTGCGGCTGGTGGTGAGCGGCGGGGTGGGCGGCAGCGTGCCGACGGCGCCGGTGGGCCTGCTGGCGGGCACGGTGACGACGAGCGGGGCGTTTACGGCCAATGGCGCGGGCGACATCCGGCTGGGCGATGTGACCTCGGGCGGGGACATTGCGGTGACGAGCACGGGCGGCTCGGTGACGGGCCTGCCGAGCGGCTATGCGGCGGCGGGCGGCGGCACGATCACGGCGACGGGCGGCAAGGTGCTGCTCTCGGTGGGCAGCGGGACGTTCGGCGCGATCAGCACCGGGGCGGGCGGTTCGGTGGCCACGCTCAGCAACGGGGCCGACACGCTGCGGATCGGCACGGTGAGCAGCGGGACGGTGACGCTGGGGGCGCAGCAGACGCTGGATGTGGGCACGCTCACGGCGGGCAGCGCGACGCTGACCACGGCGGCGGGGGCGGCGGATGCGTTCTCGCTTGAACTGATCGGGGCGGCGACGCGCCTGGCGCCGGGCAACGGGCTGGCCAATCTGACGGCCGGCGCGGACAATGGCCGGATCACGGTCAATGCCGCCAATGGCATCGCCCAGCTTGGCACGGTGATCGCGGGGAGCGGCGCGGGCACGCTGGATCAGGATCAGGTGAGCGTGAGCGCGCAGGCGCTGATGGTCGATACGGTGCGGGCGCGCGACGGCTCGCTCAACCTGCTGGCCAGCCGTGGCCTGCTGCAGGTGGGCACGGGTTCGGCGCATTATGACGCGGTGCTGACCAAGAACAACGCGGACAATGCCAGCATCGGTTCGGACACGATCACCGACGTGCTGCGGGTGGATGACCTGAGCGCGGGCTATGGCGTCGGCCTGACCAGCGCGACCTCGGCCTTTGTGACGACGCAGGCCACCGCGCAGGGCAATGACGCGCTGCGCAATACGCTGGCGATCAGCGCGGCGCGCAACATCGGCGTGGCGAGCGCTGCGGCCACCACCGGCTCGGTCGGCCTGCTGGCGGGCGGGACGATCACGGCGACGACGCTGAGCGCGGGCAAGGACATTGCCGGGCAGGGCAGCGCGGTGAGCGTGGGCTCGGCCACGGCGGGCGATGACATTGACCTTGTGGCGCAGAATGGGGCGCTGAGCCTGACGACGGGCCTGTCGAACGCGGCGGTCGGCGCGGGCCTGACCGGCGTGGTGTTTGGCGGCGCGGCGGGCACGGCAGGCTCGATCAGCATCGGGGCCGAGGATGCGCAACTTGGCGCGGCGACGATCCGGTTGCGCTCGGCAGCGGGCGATGTGACCTCCGCCACCAGCCTGACGACGAACAATGGCGATGTGATCGTCAATGCGGCGAACAATGTGTCGCTGAATACGGTGACGGCGACCGGGCTGACCTCGGGCAGCATCGCGGTGCGTGCGGGCGGCAATGTGACGCAGGCGCTGAGCCTGACCTCGCAGAGCGAGGACGTGAGCGTGGCGGCGGGCGGCAGCGCTGCGCTGGGCAGCGTGAGCGCGGCCGATGACATTGACATCACCGCGGCCAGCCTGAGCTTTACCGGCCTGACGCTGAGCGGGGGGGCGGATCGCACGCGCTATGCCGATGTGATCAGCGGCACGGCGGGGCAGAGCAATGGCGTGACCTTCACCACGCCCGATGATGCGGCGCTGGCCGGTGCCAATGTGGTGCGGCTGGTGGTGAGCGGCGGGGTGGGCGGCAGCGTGCCGACGGCGCCGGTGGGCCTGCTGGCGGGCACGGTGACGACGAGCGGGGCGTTTACGGCCAATGGCGCGGGCGACATCCGGCTGGGCGATGTGACCTCGGGCGGGGACATTGCGGTGACGAGCACGGGCGGCTCGGTGACGGGCCTGCCGAGCGGCTATGCGGCGGCGGGCGGCGGCACGATCACGGCGACGGGCGGCAAGGTGCTGCTCTCGGTGGGCAGCGGGACGTTCGGCGCGATCAGCACCGGGGCGGGCGGTTCGGTGGCCACGCTCAGCAACGGGGCCGACACGCTGCGGATCGGCACGGTGAGCAGCGGGACGGTGACGCTGGGGGCGCAGCAGACGCTGGATGTGGGCACGCTCACGGCGGGCAGCGCGACGCTGACCACGGCGGCGGGGGCGGCGGATGCGTTCTCGCTTGAACTGATCGGGGCGGCGACGCGCCTGGCGCCGGGCAACGGGCTGGCCAATCTGACGGCCGGCGCGGACAATGGCCGGATCACGGTCAATGCCGCCAATGGCATCGCCCAGCTTGGCACGGTGATCGCGGGGAGCGGCGCGGGCACGCTGGATCAGGATCAGGTGAGCGTGAGCGCGCAGGCGCTGATGGTCGATACGGTGCGGGCGCGCGACGGCTCGCTCAACCTGCTGGCCAGCCGTGGCCTGCTGCAGGTGGGCACGGGTTCGGCGCATTATGACGCGGTGCTGACCAAGAACAACGCGGACAATGCCAGCATCGGTTCGGACACGATCACCGACGTGCTGCGGGTGGATGACCTGAGCGCGGGCTATGGCGTCGGCCTGACCAGCGCGACCTCGGCCTTTGTGACGACGCAGGCCACCGCGCAGGGCAATGACGCGCTGCGCAATACGCTGGCGATCAGCGCGGCGCGCAACATCGGCGTGGCGAGCGCTGCGGCCACCACCGGCTCGGTCGGGCTGCTGGCGGGCGGGACGATCACGGCGACGACGCTGAGCGCGGGCAAGGACATTGCCGGGCAGGGCAGCGCGGTGAGCGTGGGCTCGGCCACGGCGGGCGATGACATTGACCTTGTGGCGCAGAATGGGGCGCTGAGCCTGACGACGGGCCTGTCGAACGCGGCGGTCGGCGCGGGCCTGACCGGCGTGGTGTTTGGCGGCGCGGCGGGCACGGCAGGCTCGATCAGCATCGGAGCCGAGGACGCCCAGCTTGGCGCGGCGACCATCCGGTTGCGGGCCGTCCAGAGCAATGTGACCTCGGGCACCAGCCTGACGACCAATGGCGCGGGCGATATTCTGGTCAATGCCAAAGGCAATGTTTCGCTGGCGGCCAGCACGGCGCGGCGCGGTTCGATTGCGCTGTTGGCGGGCGGCAGCATCGCCACAAGCGGCGCCACCAGCGCCAGCGAGGATATTGCGGCCTCGGCCGGGACCAGCGCGACATTTGCCGCACTGACCGCAGGCGACGATATCGAACTGGCGGCGGCCGGGACGGTTTCGGCGGCAACGGCGACCATCGGCGGTTCGGCGACCGGGCTGGATGCGCGCCATGCCGTGCTGACCAACGCCAGTGCAGGCCAGAGCGGCGCCATCGCGCTGGTTTCGGGCGATGCGCGCGGGGCCAAGAGCCTGCCGAGCGGGTCGAGCCTCGCCAATGATCCCAACGGCCGCAATATCATCATTGAGGCGAGCGATGTGGCGCTGAGCGGCAATCTGACCTCGAGCGGGCGGATCATCCTGCGCAACACCGGGACCGGGGCCACCACGGTGGGCAATTCGACCAGCACCGCGGGCAATCCCTTTGCGCTCAGCAACGCCGAAATGGCCCTGCTCAAGGCGCCCTCGGTGATTGTCGATACGGGAAGCAAGGCGCTGGAGATCGGCAAGCTGGACATTTTGAACGATGTCGCCACCAGCGATATGCGCTTTACCGCCACAGGCGCGGTGGCGATCACCGGGCCGGTGGCGGTGCAGGGCACGGCCCAGCGCACATTGCAGATCGGGGGCCTGCTCGACACGCTGACCGATAATGCCGCTGCGCATACTTTCGCCACCCAGATCACCGCCAATCTGAGCGTCAATGGCGGCAGCGGCACGCCTTCGATCAATGCCGGATCGGCCACGGTCGAATTGCGCGCGGACAGGATCCTGTTTGGCACGGCCACCATGCTCTCGACCTATGGCGGCATGGATGCGGGCCAGATCGCCTCGCAGGTCGCCAATGCTTCCTCGCTGCTTTACACCGATCCCACCGCGCAAAACATCGGCACTTTCCTGACCGCGCGTCAGGTGACGGTGGGCTACAAGAATTTCGCCTTGTTCCAGAACACGCAGGTGTCGGGCAATCAGGGGGTCCAGATCAATTCGGCGGGCGGCACCAATCCCACCGCTCTGGCCATCCGGCTGATCAGCACCGGCGACACCCCGGCCAACAGCTTTGCCATGTTCGGCACGGTGGACGGGTTTAGCGGAACCAGCGCGGCAACACTGACCAATGCGGCCATCGAACTGGCCCCGGCGGGCTCGCTCAATGCCTTCCGCGTGTCGCGCGCCAATTCGCGGATCAACGGATGCGCCATCGGCGCGCCTGACAAGGGATGCCTGACCACCGACGTGGCCCAGCCCAACTTCAACCTTTATGATGAGCGCAAGGTGGCCGTGTTCAACTTCAAGAGCGGCGACACGCTGGCCGTCACCCCCCTGATCGGGCGCGGCAATGACAGCCTGATCGTCAATGTAGCCGATGCCGCGGTCAGCCTCGACACGATCGAGTGCCGGCCTTCGGATACCAACTGCCCGCCCAAGGGAGGCAAGTGAGCATCATGACGCACCGCAAGACCTTTTTCACGCTCGCCACCTCGCTCCTGGCGATGAGCATCGGGGGCTTGGGCGCAACGGCGCAGGCGGCCCTGGCGCCCGAACGCTTTGCGCTGGGGGCCAATGCCAATGGCGACGCCTGTTCCGCCTCGCGCCAGTGGGGGGCGGGGGCCGGGCCGATCAGCTATGCCGCCGATCAGCCTTTCGTCATCAATTGCCGCGACATCGCCGCCGCCGATCTGCAGGGCTATGTCAGCGCGCGGGGCAAACCGGCTGAGGCCACCACCTGCGGCGAGGCGGTTGCGGCCACCATTGCGGGCAATATTCCCGCGCAGGTGCGGCGCTGTTTTGACCCGCGTCTGGGCAAGCCGGCGATCGATATCCGCATCACCGCGCGCGATGGTTCGGTGTGGCAAGGAGCGGCGGTGGAATCGGCGCTGGGCGTGCTGGAAACCGCCTTGGGGGTGATCGCGATGGGCGCGACCCCGCCGCAGGGCAACCAGACGCCCAAATCCGCGATCCAGCTTGCCGCGCTGCCCCCGGCGCCTGCGGCCAAGGTGGAGCAGCAGGGGCAGGCACTCTCGCCCGCCAATGTGCTGACCGATGGGGTGATCGCCCTGCAGAGCGGGCGCCTGCTCGATGCCTCGCGCACGTTGAGCGATGGGCTGCGCGCCTTTGCCAATGCCGATCCCACCACGCGCGCGGATCTGCGCCTCGCCGCCGGGCTAGCGCATTCCAATCTGACCCAGTTTGAACTGGCCGCTGCCGATTTTGCCGTGGCGGATGGCTATCTGCGCGATGCGCCACCCTCGCCCCAGCGCTCCCTGCTGATGAATCAATTGGGGATTTATCGCGGCATCGATCTGGTCAACCAGCATCGCTGGAACGAGGCGATTGCCGAATTGAACCGCATGCCCGGCACCAGCGCGGGCGGCATCGAAGATCCCGAAACGCTCAGCCGTCTCAATCAGGAAGGCAGCGGGCGGGGCAGCAATCTGCAATCGCAATTGAGCAATGACACCGACCTCAATGCGACCCTGCTCAAGGTTCAGCGCTATCAGACCTTGAGCGTGGCCTATCTGGGCGCGGGGCGCGTGGATGAGGCGGGGGCCGCCTTGCAGGTGGCCAGCGGGGCGGCCAATGCCATTGTCCAGCGCTATGCGCCCGACAATATCGCCTGGCTGCGCACCACGCTGGAGCGTCAGCAGGCGCGCATTTACATGCGGCGCAACACGGCGCGCGACATTGCCCGCGCGCTGGACCATTACGATTGCGCGATTGCCGGATTGAGCGGGCGGACATCGGGCACGGCCTGCCTGTTCCCCAATGCCAAGCCGCTGAGCGATACCTATGTGGCCGCGCCCTTGCTAGCCGATACGCAATTGGAACGCGCCAGCGCCGCCTCGCGCAATCCGGCGATCAGTTCGGACAAGGTGCTGGCCGAATATGCCAATGCGGTGCAGAGCCTGCCGCAACTGACGGGGACGGGCAATGTCTCGCTGGCCTCGATCGAGCGCTATTTCGCCTTGTTGACGCGCGCCCCCGCTACGCCCGAGCGCGATGACCGCTTTTTCCAGGCGATGCAGATGATCGGTGAACCGGCCATCGCGCTGGAATATGCGCAATTGCAGCGCGTGCTTTCGGCCGATCCCAAGGCCGCCGAATTGCTGCGCCGCCGCGCTCAGGTTGACCGCCAGCTGGTCCGCCTACGCACCGAAATCGCCAGTGCGGACGCCAATAGCGCGGCGCTGGCCGAGCTGGAAAAGGAGCGCCTTGCCGCCACCGGCGAGCGCGACCAGATCGCGGCGCAATTGTCGGCCAGCAACCGCATCGGCGCGCTTCAGGACGAACCGGCCACCATCGAGGCGATCCGCAGCGCGCTTGGCCCCCGTGAGGCCTATCTCAAGCTGGTCCAGCTTTACAGCTCGATGGCGGGCATCGTGGTGACCAAGGAGCGGACGTGGATCTATATGGTCGATGGCGGGCTGGCCAAGACCGATGCGCTTGCCGATGCGGTGATGAACAGCGCGCGGCTGGATGAAAAGACACGCCGGATCAGCCCCTTTGCCGTGGCTCAGTCGCAACAGCTGTTTCAGGCGATCACCGGGCCTGCGGCCTCCGCCGTGGCGGGCGCGGAACGGATCATCTATGATCCGGCGGGCAAGCTGCGTCAGGTGCCGCTGGCCGTGCTGGTGACCGATCCCGCCTCCGTTACGGCCTATCAGGCGCAAAAGGCCAAGGGCGATTATTCGAAACTGGCCTTTGTTGCGCGCAGCAGCGAGTCCTCGGTGGCCTTGTCGCCGCGGGCTTTTCTGCGCTCGCGCAATGATGTCAAATCCTCGGCCGCGCGGGGCAAATTTCTGGGCATAGGCGAAAATGCCGCGCCCGAACCGGCCCCGGCCAACACCGGCGACAACCGGATGCCCTTTGACTGTTCCCTGTCCTATACCCAATGGGCGGGCTATCTGAGCAAGGTCAACCCGATCAGCGCGCGTGAATTGACCATTGCGGCCAATGCTATCGGCGCCGATGGAGCGCCCACCATCGTGGGCGACAAATTCACCGATATCAGCCTGATCGACGGCCCGGCCTCATCCCAGCTTGGCCAGTATCAGGTCGTTCATTTCGCCACCCATGGACTGCCTGAAACGCAGGTCGATCTCTCCACCTGCAAATTGCATCTGCCGCCCGCGCTGCTGACCACGCTGGCTGCGCCGACGCCCTCGGGTCAGGTCCTGTCCGATGGCATGCTGTCCTTTGACGAAGTGGCCAAGCTGGAGCTGGACGCTAATCTGGTGGTGCTCTCGGCCTGCGACACGGCGGCGGGCACCAGTGTCCAGACCGCGCTCAAGGCCGGGCTGGAAAGCGCCTCGCCCGCGCTCGACGGGCTGGTGCGCTCCTTTATCGCGGCGGGCGCACGCACGGTCATGGCCACGTTCTGGGCCGTGCCGGTTCTGACCCAGACCGACGATCTGATGTCCACCTTTTACCGCACCGGACGCAGCGCCACCATGGCCAGCGCGATCAAGACCGCGCAGGACCAGATGATCGACACCCGCCGCTTTTCGCATCCCTATTACTGGGGTGCCTATTTCCTGGTGGGCGATGGGGCCAAATCGATGCTGACGCCGACACAGATGGCGATGAAGTAAGCGCCCTTATTGTCGACCAGCCCGTCGGATTTCAATTCCGTCGGCCACCAACATCAACGCATATAAAAAGGGCCGGATTTCTCCGGCCCTTTCCATTACGGGGAAGGAAGGAGGGCTTAGTTGCCCGAGCCCGGCCCGTAAGTGATTTCAACGCGACGGTTCTGCAGTTCGCGGACGCCGTCGGCGGTGGGAACGCGCTGGTTGGTTTCACCCAGACCCTGCGTGGTGATCGAGCCGCTGCCAACGCCGTGGCTGGTCAGGTAGGACTTGACCGATTCAGCGCGGCGCTGCGACAGGCCGAGGTTGTACTTGGGCGTACCCGAGCTGTCGGTATAACCGGCCACCATCACCGGCACCGTGCCGCAATTGCCATAGGCCTGGATCGCGCTGTCGAGGATGCCTGCGGCTTCGCTCGTGACGTCCGACTTATCCCAATCGAAGAACACGATGTAGGGGCCCTTGTTGCAAACCGGCGGGGGCGGCGGGGGGGGCGGGGGCGGCGGCGGGGGAGCAGGTTCGGCGGCCGGCGGGGGCGGCGGGGGCGGAGCGGGCTCGGCCACCGGCTCGGCGGCGCGGCCGAAGTTATAGGTCAGCGTGGCCAGAACCGAGTGGCTGCGCAGCTTGGCATTGTGGAACGCGCCGGTCGAGTCAGCGAAATTGTCCGCGCCATCGGGACGGAAATAACGGTAACGCACACCAAAGTCGGCGTTCTTGCTCAGCGGCATGGTCAGGCCGGCCAGGGCCTGCCAGGCAAAACCCTGAGCATGGTCGCGGGTATAGGCGGCGTTGGTGCCGGGCAGACCTTCCGAGAGGTAAACGTCGGCATAACCGGCGCCGCCACCGGCGTAGAACTTGGCTCCGCCCCAGTGGCCGACGCTGAACAGGGCGTTACCCATCACGGCCACGGTCGAGGTGTGACCGGCCAGCGTGCCGCCATCGCGGGTGAAAGTGCCGAGCGGACCGGGGACGGCCGTCGGGCGCATCGAGCTGGCCATCTTGGATTCGTTGTAGAAGCCTTCAGCTTCAAGACGGAAGTTGCCGAAGTCATAACCGACGGCACCGCCTGCTTCCCAGCCGTACTTGAAGCGGTTGCTGCGTTCAAACCCGGTGGGGCCCGAAACGTCCGAGCGTTCCTGCTTCACCGCGCCGCCCTCGATCGTGATATAGGGGCCGGTTTCCGCGTAAGCCGAGGTTGCCATGGCAGACGAGGCCAGAGCGGCCATAATAATGAGTTTTCTCATGGGTTTCCTTCCTTCTGGAGCCGCGGGCGTTGTCGTTGGCGAGCTGTGCCTGCGTTCTGACCATGAAAGACATGAAGCGGAGGAAGGTTGCATGGAAATTGGGTGAAAATACCTCTTTTTGCGATTGCAGCAAAAATTTCCCCCTTCGCAGGCCGCCAAACGGCCGATGGAACCTCGCGCAAGGGCATCTGTTGAGCCCTTTATAGAAGCAATCAAGGAGACCTTTTATGAGCATCCTTCTGTGGCTTGTGATCGGTGCGCTGGTTGGCGCGGTCGCAGGCATGATCATGGGCGAGGCGCTGGGCCTGTTCGGCAATATCGTGGTGGGCGTGGTGGGCGCGTTTTTGGGCGGCCTCCTGTTCTCGCATGGCGATATCAACAACAGCCCGCTGACCATCGGCACTTTCTCGGTCTCGCTGGTGGGCGCCATCGTGCTGCTGGGCATCGTCAATCTGTTTCGGCGCGGGTCGCTGCGTTGAACGTTTCAGCGGGCGCGCAAGCGTTGCGCGCCCGCCTATAAGGGCCAGAACACGTTGATGGCCAGAGTGCCCGCGATGATCACCATGATCGACAAGGGCATGCCCAGCCGCCAGTAATCGCCAAAGCGATAGCCGCCCGGCCCCATCACCAGCGTGTTGCATTGATGGCCGACCGGCGTCAGGAAATCCGATCCCGCCCCCGTGGCCACGGCCATCAGGAATGCGTCGGGATTGAGATGCAGCCCGCGGGCCACGGCCACCGCCACCGGCCCCAGCAACAGCACCGTGGGCGCATTGTGCAAAAAGGGCGAACAGATCATCGCCGCCGCCATCATCACCCCCAGCGCAAAGATCGGCGCCAGATTATCCAGCAGCCCAGTCATCATATGGGCGATGATCTCGGTGCCGCCGCTGTGGTGCACCGCCTCGCTGATCGGCGTCAAGGCGCCCAGCAGCACCAGCACTTCAGGTTCCAGCGCGCCATAGGCCTCACGCGGGGAAAGCGCGCCCACCACCATCATCATGACCGCCGCGCCGAAAAACGCGCCCGCCACCGGCGCCACGCCAAAGGCCACCAGCAGCATGGCCGCCGCCAGCACGATGATCGGCAGAAACCGGCGGCGTCGGTCGCCCAGTTTGACATTGCGTTCGAACAGCGGGAGCAGATCCAGATCCGTCAGGATCGCGGGCAGCGCCCTTTCGCCCGCGCGCAGCACCAGCACATCGCCCGCGCGCAGGGCAGTTTCATCCAGCCGCTCGGTGATCCGCTCCTGGCTGCGGCCGATGCCCATCAGGCTGACGCCAAAGCGGTCCTGCAGCCCGGCTTCCTGCGCGGTTTGGCCCACCAGCAGCGAATGCTCCTGCACTACCGCCTCAATGCTGCGCATTTCCTCGCCGGGTTCGGATTTTTCCGGCTCGCGGCTCTCGCGCCCATGCATCAGCGGCACGCGGGCGAAGAGGCGATCGAGCGCCTCGTCCTGTCCCTCCAGCACCAGGCAACTGTCGGCGGGCAGCAGTGCATCGGGCAGGGCGGGGCGCGCCGTGCCATCCGGCCCGATCAGACGCCGCAGCGTCACCCCGTCATCGCTCAGGCGCAGATCGGCAATCGTCACCCCGCTTTGCGCCAGCTCGGTGGTGATGCGCGCTTCGGTGGCATAGCGCGTCTGGGCCGAGGCGGTGTCAAGGCCCGCCGCCCCCTGCCGCGTGGCGGGCAACAGGCGCCATGCCACGCTGACCGTCAGCAGGCCCAGCCCGGTCAGCACCAGACCGACCGGGGCAAAATCGAACAGCGCAAAGGGGCGGCCCAATTCCTGCTGCCGGATCTGGCTGACGATGATATTGGTCGATGTGCCCACCAGCGTGACCAGCCCGCCCAGCAGCGACATGAAAGCCATCGGCATCAGTAGGCTGGAGGGCGAGGTGCCGGTCTTGCGCCCGATGCGCAGGGCCACCGGCATCAGGATCGCCAGCGCGCCCACATTCTTGGTCAGCATCGAGAGCAGCGCGGTAACGCCCGAGAGCACCGGCACCTGAACCGGCGCGGTGCGCAAACGCTCAAGCCATGGTCCCACGGCCCATTCGATCACCCCGGAACGGGCAATCGCCGCGCTGACCACCAGCGCCGAACCGACAATCATGACCACATCGCTGGTAAAACCGGTGAAGGCCTGTTTGACCGGGACATCGCCCGTGGCCATGGCGATGACCAGCACCACCAGCGCCACCAGATCATAGCGGAACCGCCCCCACACAAACATCGCAATCGCGCCCAGCAGCAGCGCAAACGAAAGCCCCTGCGCATAGGTCATGGGGCATATCTCACGCGAAAGCGGAGCGGGGCGGCAAGGATGGGCGACAGGTTTTGCTTATGACTCACCAAACCATAATGCACAAAGGCCCGGTTTGGATCCCGACGCGGGGGCAGGAATTTGGCCCATTGACCGCCCGGCGATGAAACCCTTGATCCCACGCCGCATTGCATTGGACGAGACAAGCGGGCCGCGGTGGCCTGCTCTCCTTGCAACACGACAGGTTTCATCATGGCTCCTTTTGCATGCCCGAACTGCCGGCGTCTGGTGCATTTCGAGGCGCGGGTCTGTCCCGCCTGCCAGGCCACGCTGGGCTATGACCCGGGCGAAAACACATTTCTCTTTCTGGCCGATGAGGCCACTTGCTGGCGCGACGGTGCGGGCGAGATCGTCGATGCGGTTGTTTGCGCCAACAACACCGATCATGCAATCTGCAACTGGCTGGTGCGGACGGATGATGCCGAGCCTTTGTGCCGCGCCTGTCGCCACAATGAGGTCATCCCCGATCTGAACATGGAGGGCGTGGCCCAGCGATGGGCAAAAATCGAGGAGGCCAAGCGGCGGATGATCCATTCGCTGCTGCAACTGGGCCTGCCGGTGGAAACCCCCGCCGAAGCGCCGGAGGGCCAGCAGGGGTTTGCCTTCCGCTTCCTATACGACCCTGCGGCCGAAAACGGAGGCGATGCGCAGGTGATGACCGGCCATGACGGCGGCGTCATCACGCTCAATCTGGTCGAGGCCGACGATGCGCAGCGCCAGAAAATCCGCGAGAATATGGGCGAGCCCTATCGTACGCTGCTGGGCCATTTCCGCCATGAGATCGGGCATCATTACTGGAACCGGCTGGTCGAAAACGATCCGCAAAGGCTGGAGGAATTTCGCGCGCTGTTTGGCGATGAACGGGCCGATTATGCGCAGGCATTGGCCGCCCATTACGATGCCGATCCGGCGCAGGTGTGGAGCGAGGACTTCATCAGCTTTTACGCTACTTCGCATCCGTGGGAGGATTTTGCCGAAACCTTTGCCCATTATCTGCACATTGTCGATGTGCTGGCCACCGGGGCGGGCATCGGGCTGCGGGTGGAAGAGGGCGATCTGGACGTGCGGCTCGATTTCAACCCCTATCGTGCCAAGGCCGAACCATTGGCCGAGGCGATGGCGCCCCTGTCCTTTGCCATGAACACGATCAATCGCGCGATGGGCCAGCCCGATTGCTATCCTTTCCATCTGACTGCGCCGATTGTGGCCAAGCTGGATTTCGTTCAGCGCCTGACCGCGGGATAAGCAAAAAGGGCGGCGCCCGGTGGGTGCCGCCCTTTTTGGGTTTCGCGATGGCGCGGATTAACGCAGCGAACCGCGACGCGCCAGATTGACGATGGCCAGCAGGATCACCGCACCCACCAGCGAAACAAGGATGGTGTTGATCGAGATCACGCCATCATTGATCGTGCCGCCGGTAAACAGGATGCCGCCGATAAAGGCACCCACGATACCGACCAGAATGTCGCCCAGAATGCCCTGCGAACCGTCACGGCGCATGATCAGGCTGGCCAGCCAACCCACGAAAGCGCCTGCGATAAGCCAAAGAATAATGCCCATGTCACTCTCCTGTCAGGGGCCGCGATCCTATCGGCGGCCATGGTCCTTGGTTGGTGGCGCCTTAACGGCGCCGATGGTTCACGTTGCCGAAGAGCGACCCGTGATCAGGTGGAAAATGAAAGAAGCGATCGCGAAGAGCAGCAGCAGGTGAATCAACCCGCCCGCAACGTGAAAGACCGCAAAGCCGCCGATCCATGCGACGACAAGAATAATGGCCAGAAAAAGAAGCATGGCTGTCCTCCATTCTTTTTATTGAGGTAGTCGCCACAAGGCGGTTACAGATTCGGAAATGGTTGCCGGGCGCGGAGGTTCCATAAGGAATTTGATGCGCGGTGGATCGCCGGAATGGCCCATGCAAAAAGCCCCGGCGGGACCATGTCCGCCGGGGCTTTTTGCGCGTTTTGTAAGAGGGTTACTTCCTGCGCCGGGTTTCCAGAATGGCCCGCTCCAGCGCCGTCGGGTCCAACGGCTTGGTCACCACCGGCGCGCCATAGGCCGCCGCCTGCGTCCATGGCACTTCGCCATAGCCGGTGGTAAAGACATAGGGCACGCCGCGCTCGCTTAGGGCTTCGGCCACTTTCTGGCTGGTTTCATTGCCCAGATTAATGTCCAGCACGGCAAATTTGTAGTCATGCACCGCAATCAGGTCGAGCGCGGCCGCCACATTGCCCGCCATGTCGATTTCCTGCGCGCCCAGGTCCTGAAGCTGGTATTCCGCCTCCATCCCGATCAACACGTTGTCCTCGACCAGCAGCACGCGGCCCTCAAGCAGCACCCGTTCGTCCAGATCGTCGCGCTCCAGCACGTCGATTTCCTGCGCGCCCGACGGCGGCGCGGCCGGGGCGCGGGTCGGCAAGGGCCGGACAACAGGCACAGGGTCGTGGTTGAACACGACGCTGCTGCCCGGAATGACCAGCATGGCCTCCATAAAGCCATCGCCGAAATTCAGCCATGACCGACCGCTCAATTCATGCGGGATGGTCCGCTCGACAATGGCCACGGCAAAGGCATCGTGCCATGGCTGCGAACAGACATCGCCTTCCTCACGCCAGGAAATCGCCAGATCGCCATGCGGATCGCGCGAGAGGGTGATCGTGACCCTGCCCTCCGGGCTTTGCAGCGCCTTGCTGTTGCTGATCAATTCATGCAGCACGATGACCATTGTGGTAAAAGCCGAGGGACGGATCTGGGCGCAGGAGCCTTCGATGACCAGATTGGCCGTCGCGGCATTGGCGCTCTCTTTAATCAATTCCTCGATCAGCGGAATCAGCGGGTAGGGCACCCAACTGCTGGCATTGACCAGATCATGGGCGCGCGAGAGCACCTTGATCCGCGCCGAGAGCGATTGGCGGAATTCCTGCTGGTCCATCGCCTCGTCGCGCGCCTGATTGACCAGCGCCGCGATCAGGTTGAGCGAATTGCGCACCCGGTGGTTCAATTCGGCGATCAGATCCTGCTGGGTCCGGGTGAGGGATGCGCGCTCATGGGCGGCCGAATCCACCAGTTGCAGGATCACTTCGAGCAGCGACACGCGCAAGCCCTCGGCCATGGCGCGATCCTCCGCGCTCCACGACCGGCTTTGCCCACGGCGCTCTTCTTTCCAGATCGCGAAACTCTTGCGCGGGGTCAGCCGGTCGCCAAGGGGGCCGATGGCCTTGGGCGCGCCTGGATCGCCGGCCCAGTTCACGACTTGCGAAAATTCGCGCCGGAACAAAACGATATAGTCGCGCGGCACACGCGAAACCGGCACCGCCAGCAGCCCGGAGCAGCGCTCGGCATAGGCCTCGGCATGCGGGAAGGTGGCGGACATATGCTGGGTGTACCAACAGGCGCCATTGCCCGCAGTGTTCAGAAAGCGCGCGATCTCGACGAAATCTTCATAATCCGGGGTCTCGCCCTGCGCGCGGAATTCGCCCCCGACATAGGCCACCACGCCATCGCAGGGAATGGCCTCGCGAATAACGGTCGCAAAGCTGTCGAAGCTTTCCAGAAAACCGCGACCATTTGCCACTTGCCCGATCAGGCTGTCATGCAGATGGACCGAGGTGTCGCGAAGGCTGAGCGCGCGGCGGGTTTCAAGATCGCTGAGCGTGCTGGAAAAGAATTCGCCAAACAGTTCGGCTGCCGTGCGCGTGCCAAAGGGCAGATAGCGGGGCGAATAATGGTGGCAGGCAAACAGGCCCCACAATTTGCCATCGCGCAGTATGGACACCGACATTGAGGCGCGCACACCCATATTGCGCAGATATTCCAGATGGATGGGCGAAACCGACCGGATGCCGCTCTGGCTCAGGTCCAGCGCTTCGCCATGCAGGTTGATCTGGGGATAGATCCCGACCGGCACCGCATCGACATCGGCAATGATGCGCAGCAGATTTTCGGTATACAGCCGCCTCGCCTGCTGGGGGATGTCCGAGGCGGGGAAGTGCAGGCCAAGGAAACTGCCGATCCCGTCGCTGCGCGCTTCGGCCAAAACTTCGCCCGCGCCCGTTTCATCAAAGCGATAGGCCATAACCCGGTCATAGCCGGTCAGTGCCCGCAATTGCCGCACGGCCATATCGCACAGGCCCTCAACCGAGGTCGAGGAACGGGCCGCGTGAAACATGGGGCGCACCATCGAAAGATAGTCACGCCCCTGTTCACGCGGGCTGGGTTCAAATTCCAGCACCAGAGCCCGGCCCGAGCGATAGATCGCCATATCGTAAAGGCCACCCGATCGCAGCAGATCGACCTCGAACACACGCTCCACCCTGCTGGTGTCAAGATCCATCATCCGCGCCCGCAACACATCCATGGCGGCAATGTTGAGGAAGTCGCGGGCATTGCGCCCGATGGCCTCCTCGGCCTCCATGCCCAGCAGGGGCGCGCAATTCGTCGAGGCCCTTTGCAGCAGCCAGTCGCTGGAAAAAGTCAGCAGATAGCCAAAGCTCTGGATGCTGCCGATGATGTGGATGGGTTCGACATCGCAACTTGTCAGGTCAACGCCCTGAATGGGGTACCGGCCGGTCATGGGGTGAAAATCCCTTGTTCACGCTGGGCCAGGTTGAGCCCTTGTTCAAATGCGGCAAAGGCGCGCTGGGCACCGGTCAGGACGGAGGCGTTCAGCGCCGGATCATCCTGACGCGCGCCCAACCAGTCGAGCAGGGCGCCCCACGCCTGCTTTTCCTCGGCATCGTCCATATAGCGGCTGTGGCGGAAATCGCCGCCCCGCCAATATCCTTGCTGGCGCAGCACACTCATGCCCATGCGTGAGCCGAGGATGACATAGCACTCGCCCGCGCCATCGGTTGCATGTGCCTCGCGGTTCAATTCAGGATCGGCGGTCAGATCGGGCGCGGCCGCTCCCAACGCGTCCAGATCGGCCTGCGCCATGGCGAGATAATCGGGCATGGGGATATGGAGGGACTGGAACGCAAATCGGCGCGCGATGCCAAGCACCGCGCGCAATCCATAAACATGGCTAATCAGGAATGTCTCTAGCCCGGCACGCGTCGAGAGATCGAGCCGTGACATGCCGTCATCCAGCCTGTCATGCAGAGCCCCCGTCTCCTGACGCAGCCATAATCGCAGGTCACCGCCCCTCATGTGACCCTTCCACTCGGAATAATGCCATCAATCATCCTTCAGGCCATGGCTGGCGCTGCATGCTCATTGTTTGATCTGCTTGGCAATCTGCGCCATCAGATCCATGAAATCCTGCGGAACAGGCTCCTGTGCGGCGGCTTGATAATACGAGCGGATGTCGTCGCTCCACGCGGGCTTTCCTGTCTCTGGGACATCAGCTTCCGACCTGCGTCCCGCTGTATTGGCGGGATGGGTGCTGCTGGAGGGAGGAACTTCTTTCACTGGTTTGTCCCATTCCGTTTATCAGGGGCAATTTTAAAAATCTGAGCAAACGGGCGCTCTATGGTAAGCTAATGATTGGCTTGCGGCTAGGT
Organism: Novosphingobium sp. KACC 22771; assembly: GCF_028736195.1. Lineage (GTDB taxonomy): Bacteria > Pseudomonadota > Alphaproteobacteria > Sphingomonadales > Sphingomonadaceae > Novosphingobium. Next base: position 769,561 of record NZ_CP117881.1, read on the forward strand.
TCCTTGCACCAAAGGGCAATTGTGCCTGCCGCGCTCATTTTCCCCGTTACGCTTATTTTTCAACGTGAGAGCCAAAGAACAGCGCCTGGCTGATCGCGGTGCGTACGGTTTCGTCGCGAAACGGCTTGCCGATCAGGAACGCGGGCTCGGGGCGCTCACCGGTGAGCAGCAATTCAGGGAAGGCCGTGATGAAAATCACCGGCACATCGCTCAGGCGCAGGATTTCGTCCACCGCATCGGCGCCCGAACTGCCATCGGCCAGTTGCATGTCGCTCAGCACAAGGCCCGGACGCTTTTCGGCAAAGATGTCGCGCGCCTCTGTGGCGGTGGTGGCATTGCCGATCACGCGGTGCCCGGCCTGGGTCACGATGTCCTCCAGATGGCTGGCGATCATCGTTTCATCCTCGATGATCAGCACATCGGCGGGGCGGTCCAGCGCGAGGTCGGCAATCGCCTGCTTGACCAGCTGCCCGGCTTCTTCCTCGCTGACGCCAAGGATCTCGCCGGTCTGGGCGATCGAGAAATCTTCAAGCTGGTTAAGCAGCAGGGCCTGACGCGGAAAGCTGGGAACGCGCGCGATCTGCGAGGACGTCTCGGCCGCAAAGGCGCCGGCGTCGCGGGCAAATCCGGCATCCGAACTGGTCCAGACCTTGGTAAAGGCGCGGAACAATCCCACCGCGCCGCCGTTGATTTCGGCAAGCAGGTCCGGATCGTTCAGCGATGCTTCGAGCGTTGCGCGCACAATGGCGTCTCCGCTCGACTGGCGCCCGGTGACAGAGCGCGCATATCGGCGCAAAAATGGAAGCGACGAAGCAAGATCGCCAGACTTCCGGGCAGAACCCGTACGCTCAGTTGTCAAATTCATACATCCCTCGAGGTGAGTATGTGTAGGCGAGTACCATACACTTGGGAAAACGGGCACGCGGGCGCGAACCCGCATGTGCTTCAAACAGCTTAGACCGGGCAGGGTTCCACGGTGCGAAAAAAATGCGAAAATTTTTCTGACTTGCTGATTATGTCTATAGCGTGCTGATTTTTATAAGGAAAAATCCTCGAAAAGAATTTTTGCCCGATGGAACCTTCGCAAAAACCGGGCGTTAGGCAGGGTGAGGACCTTAAAAGGAAATACCCATGACCGAGCGTTCCGACAAATCCAGCAAACCCGGCACTCTGTCTGGCGCACCACTTTGTGATGCCGACTTCCATAAGGAATTGACTGCCGCGATCCCGCATCTTCGCGCTTTTGCCCGCACGCTTTGCGGCAATCGCGACCGCGCGGACGATCTGGCCCAGGAGACGCTGATGAAGGCTTGGGCCGCGCGCGACCGCTATGTCGCGGGCACCAGCTTCCGCGCCTGGACTTTCACCATCCTGCGTCACCACTATTTCGGCCAGCTGCGCCGCGAGCGCTTCGTCGGCGAATATGACGAGGGCGTGGCCGAAACCATCCTGAACACCAAGGGCGATCAGGAAAGCCAGCTTGAAGCCACCGACGTGCTGCGCGCGCTCCAGACCCTGCCCGATGCTCAGCGTGAAGTGCTGATCCTGATGGCGGTCGGGTCGGTCAGCTATGAGGACATCGCGGAAATCTGCGGCGTCGCCGTGGGCACCGTGAAGAGCCGCATCGCCCGCGCCCGCGCCGCTCTGTCGGCCGTCCTCGAAGGGGGCGTATTGCCCGACTTCCGCCACAACTTTGTTCTGGAAGGCGAGGTGTTGGAGGCGTTCATCACCCAATTTCGACAGATTGCACCCGCGCACATGACTTTGCGATTGGCAGCCTAACCCCCCGCCAGCCAATGCAAAAGGCGCCGACGGTTCTCCAAGCGGGAGCCGTCGGCGCCATCATTTCTGGCCTTTACTTTTTAGCGCGTCCTAGTGCGCGCTCAGTTGCACCAGAGGGATGCGGGCCTGCAACAGCAGTCCGCCATCCTGCCATTGGCGGGTGATAGTTCCGCTCAACTGGCGCTCAATCGTCATCTGGATCAGGCGGGTGCCAAAGCCGGGGGCGGGGGCCTCCGCAATTGCCGGGCCGCCGCTCTCATGCCATTCGATCAGCACCGCATCGTCCTGCTGCGCGATCGTCAGGGCAATCCGCCCGCCAGGCGCGCCCAGGGCGCCGTATTTGACCGAGTTGGTCAACATCTCGTGCAGGAACAAAGCGATCGGTGTGGCCGACGAATCGCCCACCATCGCATCCTCGCCCTTGATGAAAACCCGCGGTTCGCCCTCTGGCTGAAACGGTTCGATCAGATATTCGGCCAATTCGCGCAGCATCGTCTGTGACGAGGAAGGCCGCCCATCCACCACGCGCGGCCGCACCAGATCATGCGCGCGCCCCAGCGCCACCATCCGCGATTGCAGGGCGCGGCTGACCTCGCCCATCTCGGGAAACTGGCGCAGGCCCATGGTTACGAGACTTTGCACGACCGAGAACAGGTTCTTGATCCGGTGGCTCAATTCGCGCGACATGATCTCCAAAGCCTCGCCCGTGGCGACGCGGTCGTTGATGTCGGTGCATGTGCCGATCCAGCGCGCAACCTGCCCCTCGGCGTCCAGCACCGGTATGCCGCGCGCCAGCATCCAGATATATTCGCCATCGTGACGACGTACGCGATATTCGATCTGATATGGCTGGCTGGTCATCACCGAACGCCGCCACGCTTCCCTGGTCAGTTCCACATCGTCGGGATGCAGGAAGTTGATCCAGCCGAAGCCAAAGCTATCGCTGGCCGGGGCACCGGTGAATTCGACCCATTGTTTGCTGAAATAATCGCTCATACCATCGGGTGGAGTGGACCAGACCAACTGGGGCAAGGCATCCGCCAGAGTGATGAACCGGCGGGTCATCACGTCCATGTCGCGCTGCGCCTGAGCGTTGATCTCGCCATGGACCCGCTTTTCCGACCAGTTTTCGAGGTAGAGCATCGCCGCATCGGCCAAATTGCTCAAATCGTCGAGTTGGCCTGGCGAGAGGCCGGCCTTGGGCACAGTATCGATCACGCAGAGGCTGCCCAGCGGCATTCCCTGTTTGTTGCGCAACGGATGGCCCGCATAAAAGCGGATACCCATATCGCCCGTGACCAGCGGATTTTCGGCAAATCGCGGATCAAGTGTAGCATCGGGCACGATCATGGCCGCTTCGCCCAGCATCGCATGCTGACAAAAGGATACCGCGCTGGGCGGTTCGGGCCCGTCATAGCCCTGACGGCCCAGAAATGCCTGCTCCTCGCGCCCGACCAGCGAGACCAGAGCAACCGGCGTATCACAGATGTGGGAGGCCGCCCGCGCCAAGCCGTCCAGCTTGTCACGAACATCACGCCCCACCTGGCCGAGGTCTGTAATATAGGCCTCGCGCTCCGCTGTGGAAAGCGCACGCATTTTTGCTGCGAACAGCGCAGTGGGATCTTCACTGGCTGCTTTTAATGTTGATGCCATAAAATCGCGTTGACCAATCTTTCCTTATGGGATGATCCCCAGGCCGGTCGGAGCCATGGGAACATGAGGCAGGGTGACAGGTGCGACGGATAAGTCAATTGAGGGTTCAGACGTGGGCGTACGATAAATATCGACCTGCAAGCCCTTGCCCGTGGAAGAGAATTGGTGTTTCGCGCCCAGCGAGCGCGTCATGGCCGTAATGATCTGAGAGCCAAGCCCGGTCCCTTTGGGTTTGGCATCATCAGCCATCCCCACGCCGTCATCCTCGACACGCAGGTGATAGCCGTCCTTGCCTTCCAGCTCGAAACGGATCCGCACTTCGCCGGATTCTTCCTTGCCATAGGCATATTTGCAGGCATTGCTGACCAGTTCGTTGACCAGCACGCCCAGCGTAACGGCCGTTGCCGCGGGCAGCGTGGCATCCTGGGCCATCACCTTGATCGAGCGGGAGATATTCTCGCTGGAGAACGTCCCCGTCAGGTCGCGCGCCATGCCTTCGAGATACTCGCGCATATTGACCGCCTGAAAGCTCTCGCCGGTGTAGAGCTGGCGGTGGATGCGGCTGATCGCCTGAATGCGGTGGCGCACGTCCTGCAGCATCGCGCGCGCTTCGGGGCCTGTGGCCCGGCGCGCCTGCAGGCTGACCAGCGAGGAGACCATCTGGAGGCTGTTGGCCACGCGATGGTTCATCTCATGCAGCAGCGCTTCAAGCTGGGCGTTGCTGCTGCGCAATTGCTGCTCAAACTGCTCCTTTTGTTTGCGCAGGCGCAATGTGGCCAGCGCCTGATGCAGCGTGCTGGTCAACAGTTCGAAGAAATCGCCGCTGCCGGTCTTGACCACATAGTCAACCGCCCCGGCCTTGAGCGCGGCCACCGCGACGCCCGTCTCATCCGATCCCGTCACATAGATCACCGCGGGCGGCGAGGGGAGCGCCATGAGATGCCCGAGGGTGTCCAGCCCGCTCATGCCCGGCATGATATGGTCGAGCGCCACCAGGTCGAAAGGTTGCGACCGGGCCAGTTCGATACCATCGGCGCCCGAATGGGCAATGGTCAGCAGGCAGCCCAACCTTTCGAGATGACGCTTGGCCAAACGGCACAGGCCTTCATCATCGTCGATGTAAAGGATGCGGGATCCGGTCAGTGGCATCAGCCACCCGTTTCCGGCAGCTGGATCACCGAGAGGAACAGCCCCAATTGGCGGATCGCCTCGGCAAAGCTCTCATAATTGACCGGCTTGGTGATATAGACGTTGCAGCCCAGATCATAGCAGCGCTGAATCTCCACCTTGTCGTCGGTGGTGGTCAAAACCACCACAGGCGTACGGTGCAGCCTGGCGTCTTCCTTGATCCGCGAAAGGATCGAGGTCCCGCTCATGTCCGGCAGATTGAGGTCGAGCAGGATCAGCACCGGGCCATGCGTGGCCGGATCGCGTTCCGGCGCAAACAGATATTCGACCGCCGCAGTGCCATTTTCAAAATGGGTGATCTGGTTCGAAATCCCCGCACGACGAATGTTCTTCTCGATCAGGCGTGCGTGGCCCAGATCGTCCTCGATCATGATAATCGTGACAGGCAATGGATTGCTCATGAAACCTGACTCTGCTCCTCGGAATAATGCAGCGGGATCGACAGGATGAAGGTTGTGCCCACGCCCAATTCGGATTCCAGCAGAATGGATCCACCCAAACGGTAGACGACCGCACGCACATGCGCCAGCCCTATGCCCTCCCCTGGCCGGTCCTGAGTACCGGATCGGCGGAAAAGGTCAAACACTCGATCAAAATCGCGGGCATCAATGCCTCGCCCATTGTCGGATACGCGAAATTCGGCGGTTTGGCCGATGCGGCGTCCGGTGATGCGCACGACGGGCGGTCTTTGCGGATGATTATACTTGATCGCGTTTTCGATCAGGTTCGACAGGATCTGCTCCATCGCCACCCGATCGCCATAGATTTCGGGCTGATTGGGGGCCACGATGATCTGGGCATCGGCCTGTTCGGCGCGCACTTTCAGGCTTTCGGCAACATCGGAAATCACCCGGTTCATGTCCAGCCATGTCGGATTGAGGGTCCGGTTGCCCTGACGCGATAATTGCAGGATGGCGTTGATCAGGCGGTCCATCTTTTGCGTCGAGGTGCGGATGAAATGGATCGCTTCGGGCAAATCCTGTTCGATCAGCTCGTCCGTGCCGGGATAAAGCGTTTCGGGGCGAGTCTTGCGCGCATCGGCCAGCATCTCGCCCAGACGCTTGGTGGCCACTTCGAGCTCGGAGGTGAAGCCCATGACATTGACCAGCGGCGAGCGCAGGTCATGGCTGACGATATAGGCGAAGCGCTGCAATTCGCCATTGGCGCGTTTAAGATCGCTCGTTCGCTCCTGCACCGCCTGCTCCAGCCCGGTGTTGGCATCGCGCAGCGCCTGACGCGAATCCATCAGTTCCTGGGTAAAGCGGCGCAAGCTGGCAAAGGTGAGCAGGCCCACCACGATCAGCAACAGGCCTGCCGCCGCCAGCAGCACATAAAAGCCATATTGGATGCGGCGCAATTCTCCGGCGCGGAAGCCTTGCAGGCGCAGTTCCTCGTCCTGCATCGCCTTGGTCAGAACGTCGAGCATGGCGATGGGTTCGTCAAAATGAACCCGCTCGCCATATTCCGCCTTGGAAATCGCGCCCACCTGCAGCAGGACCTGCGCCTCCAGCCCTTCGAGCAACGGCACGCGGGCCTGCTGGCGGGGGTTGTCCTTGGTCAGATCGCCAAAGCTGTCGATCGCGGCGTCGAGGCGCGAACGATAGGTTTTCAACTCCTCCGCGCTGCGCTCGGTGTCTTTCTTGCGGCGAAAACTGTCGATGCGCATCAACGACAGGCGCATCGCGGAGACCTGCCGTTCGACCTGATAGGTGTGCGCAACGCCTTCCATCTGACGCTGGTTCATGGTCATCAAAATGGCCGCCGAACCCACGATCCCGGCCAAAGCGATAAAACCCAGCACGATCATGCCGATCAATTTGCTGCGAAACTGGTTCCGGGCCTCTAGCATCTGGGGCATATCAGCGCACAACCTCGCGGCAATTGGCGATGACGCCATCCTTGGGCGGCGCGCATCCACGCGCGCAGGCAAAGCCGGAGGTCACTTTGGCCTCGAGAGTGTAATCCTGCATCGCCGTGCGGCATTCCTTGGCCGATTTATAAGGACGCGACATGGCGCCATCGGCATTCAGCCGCAGGTCGTCATAGTAATAGCCATACCAGACATCATCGTCGCTTTTGCCGTCAAGGCAACCGCCAAGCATCAGGCATGCCGCCAGCGCCAGACAGGCGCCCTTCGGCCCGAAATTCATAAAACCCCCCGCGCATTCCGCGCCTGAACCATCGGTTAGACGCTTCAGCCGCAAAAAGGTTTCACAAGGAAATTGTGATTTGAAAATATTTCTTCGATGGAACCCTTGGGGCCTGCCGACCATTCCCTTTTTCGAAGGCTGACCTTCAAGTTTTCAGACTTTGAGATCAAAGGAGAAATATCATGGGTTCTGTCAGCGATCGTATCTCGGGCGCCGCCAATTCGGTGGTCGGCAAGGCCAAGGAAGCCATCGGCAAGGAAACCGGCGACGCCAAGCTGGCCGCCGAAGGCGCGGCACAGGACGCCAAGGGCAAGGTTCAGACCGCAGCGGGCAAGGCCAAGGCCGCGCTGGGCGAATAAGCTGCCGCAAGGCAGGGCGTTGGCCTCGCTGGCGAGAGCGGGGTCAACGCTTGCCTTTATGGGCCAAGGCCGCAGACAGCGTAAATTCACAGCGCCCCCCAGCTTGCTCGCTCTGATGTCTGGCTGGCGCCGTGCCTTGAAAAAGGGCGTTTTCTGCGGCCTTGTTTCATGCCTGCCTCATGCGGGATGAAACAAGGCGCAAAACGGCATCGGCCAATAAAAATGGCCAACAAAAACACGCGCCGGAGCGATCCGGCGCGTGTTTTTGTTGATGGTCGATGGCGCTGCCCCCAGGGGGGGTTACACCATCGCGTCGAACAAATCGGTCAAGCGGGCCGTGGCAAACCCCACCGCAATGTCGGAAATGCCATAAGGCAACAGCAGCGTTTCCGTGCCCACCATCATCGCGCCGCAGCTATAGACCACATTGGGCACATAGCCGGCCCGGTCGGCATTTTCCGCCGTCAGGATCGGTTCGGGCGAACGGGCAATCACGCGTGAGGGATCCTCCAGATCCAGCAGCGCGCAGCCCAGCGCATATTTGCGCATCGCCCCCACGCCATGGGTGATCATCAGCCACCCGCGCTCGGTGCGGATCGGGCTGCCGCAATTGCCGATCTGGATGAATTCCCACGGGTATTTGGGGCCCATCAGGAATTCGCCCTCATCATCCCATGTGTCCACCCGGTCGGAGCGCAGCAGATAAAGGTTTTTGCCGTCCTGGCGTCCGATCATGCAATAATGGCCGCCCACCTTTTCGGGAAACAGCGCCATGCCCTTGTTCCGCCCGGCGCGGCCATGGATCGGCTCTAACTGGAACTGGCGAAAATCGCGGGTGCGCAGCAGTTCCGAGCGGATCGACCGGCCCGAATAGGCGGTATAGGTGCCCACCCATTCAAAATCGCCCCCGCCATGATCGACCCGCACCAGCCGGAGATCCTCCAGACCGTTGGCCTGCTGATCGGTGATGGGAAAGATCACGGTGTTGGACAGCGTGCTTTCCGGGTGGCGTTCAACGGTGACGGTGCATTCTGAGTCATTGCGGTCGCATTGATCGGTGCGGGTTACGCTGGTGGCAAAGGCGCTTTCCGGCCAGAGCGAAAAGCGCCCGTCGGCCTCGACGATCCCTTCGCGAAAGGCGATCGAGCTGATGTGGCCTTCGCCCACCGCGCGCAGCGACAGGATGAAGCGGGTCGCGCCGTCATCCATCCCCGCCTGATCGGGGTTGGGCACGATGCTGGGGTTCATCAGTGCGGCCGCCGCATAGGTGTATTCGTGGCAGAAATAGGCCCCGATCAACCGCTTGCGCGCGTCCGAGATCGGCTGGCCATGCAAGGCCAGACTCGCCTCCACCTCGCGGTAGCGGTCGTCGAAGAGATGTTCGGTCTGCCAATGACGATTGCCGAAATCGCGCATGACCACGGCATATTCATGCGCCACCTGGTCTTCCGACAAGGACATGACATCGCGCACCAGCCTCAGCGCGCGTCCTTCGGGGGCATTGGTCGCCTGCCATCCCAGATGAAAGGGCCGCAGCACGACCCGCGACGGATCGGCATGCAGCCGCAATTCATGAATGTGCAGCGGGCTGTGGGCGAGACTGTCCGGCGATGTGTCCAAATTCGTTTCCTGCGTTAGACAATTGCCGCTCTGCGCGCAGCATGGCGGCGAGGTTATAATGGCCCAGTTGGAAGGCAAGGATCGATTCTGCCCCGCTGTTTTCATTGCGGCCGCGCGGGGTCACGCCATCGCGGCAGCGCCCGGTGGCAATATCGGCCAGAACCACCCCGCGATCATTGGCGCCAAAGAACCACTGATAGGCCTGATTGGCGCGTGCGATCCAGCGTTCATCGCCCGTTGCCACCCACGCCGCCCGCGCCGCTTCAATCGCTGCCTGCGCTTCCAGCGGTTGCTGGTCAAAGGGCTGCCACGTGCCTTCCTTGCCAAAGCTTTCCGAGCCGATGGGGCGGAAATGGCCTTGCGGGCTGGTCTGGCACTGACCGATCCAGGCCAGCGTTTCCAGCCCCGCGCTTTGCCAGCGCTTTTCCCCCAGCAGCATGCCGCCCTCGATCAGCGCCTGACACAGGCGCGGGTTGTCATAGCTGAGCACCGTTTCGAACCAGACCCAGGAGGGCCGCCTCTGCCCTTCAACCAGCCGGAACAGGGTGTCGCAGGCGTTGATGACCAGATCGCGCGCTTCCCTGTTGCGTTCGCCCCGGCGCAGCAGCGCGCAGGCGCCCAGCGCGGCAAAAGCCATCGCACGCGGCGATTCCAGCTCCTCCATCGCCCCCGACACCTGATCGAAGAGATCGCGGGCCCAATAGCGCATGTCGGCCATCGGGCTGTGCTCGACCGTATGGCCCAGCGCCCAGAGCGCACGGCCATTGGAATCCTGCGACCCCACATCCTCGCACCATGTCCGGTCAAACCGCATGAAATTGCGAAACCGGCGCTCATCCGGGTTCCAGGCAAACTGGATAAAGGAAGCGTAGCTGCTGCTGGCGCGCAGGCGTTCGGATTCGGAAAGGCCGGTCGCCACATTCATCAGCATCAGCGCGCGGGCATTGTCATCCAGACAATAGCCGTGGCGGCGGTCGGGAATGATGCCGATGGCGTGCTGCAACATGCCGGTCGCATCGCTCATTGCCCAAACGCCAGACAGGCCGGGGACGACGGTGGGTTCAACGGCGCGGGCGCGCGGGGCGACGGTGTTGCGGATCAGATGGGCGCTGGAGCGCGCAAAATGCGGCCAGATCGTGCGCCGCCCGCGCTGATAGGCCCGCTTTTGCGTATCGACCAGCAATTGCGGATCATCGAGCAAGGCATTGACCGCCTGCGCGATGGCCTCGGGCGAATGCGGTTCGATCAGGCAGCCCACCCCATCGGCCAGCAATTCGCGCGCATGGACATAGGGCGTTGAAACCACCGCCTTGCCCAGCGCCACGGCATAGGACAGCGTGCCCGATGTCGATTGCGCCATGCCGGGATAGGGCGTGAGATAGATGTCGCAGCATTCGAGATTTTCGAGCAGTTCCTCGATGTCGAGAAAGCGGTTTTCCCACTGGATGGCGTGGGAGACGCCCAGCGCCTCGGCCTGCGCGATCAGCCCTTCGCGATAGCTCTCGCCATCGCGGGCGACCAGCACCGGATGGGTGGCGCCCAGAATGCGATAGATCGTGTCGGGATGCCGCTCCAGAATGGCGGGCAGGGCGGCAATGGCTGTTTCCAGCCCCTTGCCCGGACCCAGCAGGCCAAAGGTCGTCAGCACGCGATGGCCCGAAAGCCCCTTGGCGGCCTTGGCCGTTTCGGTGGTGCCAAAGGGACGGTCGGGGGCGCCGTGCTCGATGATTTCGACGGTTTCGGGCCGCGCGCGATAGGTATCGATCAGCAGTTCCCGCCCTTGCTGGGCCATGACCATGATGCGCGAGGCGCGGGTGATCATATGCTCCATGACGGCGCGCTGTCCGGCCGAGGGCGAGGCCAGAACCGTATGAAACGTGACCAGCACGGGCGCGGCCACCGCATCGACCAGATCGGCGACATAGGCACCGTCAACTCCGCCGAAAATGCCGAATTCATGCTGGACCCATACGACATCGGCCCCGCTCTCGTTGATGGCGCGGGCGGCCTTGATGTAATCGGCGCGGGTGTCGGCGCGGATCAGGTGGATGTCGCCGGCATAGTTCAACTTGGGGTCTTCATTGTCCAGCGCATAGACATCGACATCAATGTCGGGGTGATAGGCGTTGAGCTTTTCACGAACATCCGTGGTGAAAGTGGCGATGCCGCAGCCGCGCGGAGCATAGGTACCCACCAGCGCCACGCGCAGGCGGCGCGCATCGCCGGGCCGCTGGCTGAACAGGTTGACCACCTCATGGGCTTTTTCGCGCTCGCTTTGGGAAATGTCAGCGCTGGTCATCTCGGTCATGTCGGCCCACCCTGTTTGAATACGGTTGTGAAATGGCCTTGGGTGGGCCGGGTTCCGTCCGCTTTTTCGGTTGGGCGACAAAAAACAACGCCTGATGGATCTTATTGCCTTTCGCACATGCAACAAAGATCGCCTGTGAAAGTTAGGCCAACAGCACGCTCATCTTGGGAGGCATCATGGCCCGCACTCTGCTGCAATTCTTTCATTGGTATTATCCCGGAGGCGGCCAATTGTGGCGCGAGGTGGCGCAAAAGGCCTCGTCGCTGGCCGAGATGGGCGTGACCGACATCTGGCTGCCCCCCGCGACCAAGGGGGCCGAGGGCGCCAATTCGGTGGGCTATGACACGTATGACCTGTTTGACCTTGGCGAATTTGAACAGAAGGGCAGCCGCGCCACCAAATATGGCCCGCGCGAGGATTTGCAGCAGGCGATTGCCGCCGCGCGCGAGGCGGGGCTGGGGGTGATCCATGATGCCGTTTTGAACCACAAGATGGGCGCCGATGAAACCGAGCGCGTGACGGTTCAGCGGGTGCGCGAGGATGACCGCAATGTCTTCGAGGGCGAACCTTTCGAGGCCAGCGCCTTTACGCGCTTTACCTTTCCGGGGCGGGGCGGGGCGCATTCGCAATTTGAATGGAATGCATCCTGCTTTTCGGGCGTCGATTACATTCAGGACCCCGACGGCACCGGCGTCTTTTCCATCCTGAACGAACATGGCGAGGGGTGGAATGAAGAGGTCGATGAGGAACTGGGCAATTTCGATTACCTGATGGGGGCCGATGTCGAATTCCGCAATCCGGCGGTCTATGAAGAGGTCAAATACTGGGGCCGTTGGATGGTGGAGCAGGTGGGGGCCGATGGCTTTCGCATGGACGCGGCCAAGCATATTCCGGCATGGTTTCTGCGCGATTGGGTGGGGCATCTGCGCGAAACGGTGGCGCCCGACATCTTTGTCGTGGCCGAATACTGGAACCCGGATGTCGATGCGCTTGCGCTTTATCTCGACCGCGTGGACCGGCAATTCGCGCTGTTCGATGTGGGGCTTCAGCATAATTTCCACCACGCCGGGCGCGCCCATGCCGATTATGACCTGCGCACGATTTTTGACGGATCGCTGGTGGCGGCCATCCCCGAACATGCCGTCACCATCGTCGCCAACCACGATACCCAGCCGTTGCAGGATCTGGAAAGCCCGGTCGAGCCATGGTTCAAACCGCTCGCCTATGCGCTGATCCTGTTGCGCGAGGGCGGGCTGCCCTGCCTGTTCTATCCCGACCTTTACGGCGCGGGCTATGATGATGCGGGGGGTGACGAGCAAACGCATCATGTCGACCTGCCCGCGATTGAATGCCTGCCCGCGCTGGTCAAGGCGCGCCGGACCTATGCCCATGGCGCGCAGACCGATCTGTTTGCCGAGCCCAACTGCATCGGCTTTATCCGCCATGGCACGGCCGAGCAGGCAGGATGCGTGGTCGTCCTCTCCAACGCGGGCGATGGAGCGCGTGAGGCCGAATTGGGGGGCGACCATGCCGGGGCAACCTTTGTCGATTTTCTGGGCCATCATCCCGGCGAGGTGACGCTGGATGAGGGCGGCAAGGGCGTATTTCCCGTTCGCGGCGAGAGCGTGAGCGTCTGGGTGCGGCGCGATTCGCTCTAGCGGGCGGCGCGGCCTGCAACCTTTTGCCCGCCGCGCGCTTCCCATCCTATGCACCGGGGCGTTTGCCCCGCCTCCCGGTCATCAAGGCCGGTCATCTGGGCCGGTCATCTGGGCCGGTCATCAAGGAGCGCCACCATGACCCATGTTCTGACCCGCGACGGCACCGCCATCTATTCCAAATGCTGGGGATGGGGGAGGCCCGTTGTCCTCCTGCACGGCTGGCCGCTGACCGCCGACAGCTGGGACCCGATCGCTACCATTCTGGCCAATGCCGGCTTTCGCGTGGTCAGCTATGACCGGCGCGGATTTGGCCGCTCGGACCAGCCCTCGCATGGCTATGACTATGACACGCTTTCCGATGATCTGGCCGAGGTCATGGCCTTTCATCGAGTTACCGATGATGCCGCGCTGATCGGCTTTTCGATGGGCGGTGGCGAGGTGGTGCGCTATATGTCGCGCCACAATCGCGGCGTGGTGTCACAGATTGCGCTGATCAGCTCGGTCGCGCCCGGCCTGATCCAGACCGACGACAATCTGGATGGCGTGGCTCCCGAAATCTTTGTCGATATGGAAAAGCAGCTGGTCGATGACCGCGCCCATTTCTACACGCGCTTTTTCAAGCAATTCTATGGCGTTGGCCTGATCGACCGCCCGGTCAGCCAGGAAGTTCTGGACCATGCCCGCGCCATGGCGATGCAGGCCGGGCTGTTGCCCACGCTGGCCGCGATGCGCGCCTTTTCGCACACCGATTTTACCGCGGATCTGGGCGCGATCGACGTGCCGACGCTGCTGATCCATGGCACGGCCGATGATATCGTGCCCATGCGCGCCACATCACAGCGCGTGGCCGATGCGGTGGGGATGGCCGGGCTGGTCGAATATGGCGGCGCGCCCCACGGCCTGTTTGCCACGCGACAGGATGATCTGGCCAATGATCTGATCGCTTTCCTGCGCCATCGGCTGGCCCCCATCCGCAGCGTGGCCGAGCAGGCCGCGCTCGACGTGGCAACGGCCAATGCCGTGGTGGCCCCCTCGATCTGAACCGCGCACACCAACCGGAGACCTGCATGGAAAGCAGCGAAGCGAAAAACCCATCCCCGGCGCTGGAGGCGCGCGAACGCGACATCGCGCTGACCGAGAGCGAGCGCGCCTCGGTCGCCTCGGCAAAGGGGGCCAATACCAAGGTGATCCACGAGGTCGTGCGCCGCCATGGCGACGAGGAAATGGAGCGCCCGGCCTTTTCGCTGCTGATGTCGGCGCTGGCGGGCGGGATTGCCATCTGCGCCTCCATTCTGGCCGAGGCGCAGATGGAATTATTGCTTCCGGATGAAAAATGGCGACCGCTGGTGGCCAGTCTTGGCTATTCGGCGGGCTTTCTCGTGGTGATCCTGAGCCATCTGCAATTGTTCACCGAAAGCACGCTCTCGGCGGTCATCCCGGTCGCCACCCATCCGCATCGGTCCAATGTCTTGCGGCTGCTGCGTTTTTGGGGGCTGGTGCTGGGGGCCAATCTGCTGGGCACCTTCATCGTCGCGCTGGCCTTTGAACGGCAATGGATCGTGTCGGCCCCGCTCTATGATGCGATCCTAGAACTGTCCGCCCGCTTGCTTGAGCGCGACTGGTGGCAAACCTTGCGCATGGGCATTCCGGCGGGCTTCCTGATCGCGGCCATCCCGTGGTCCTTGCCCACCACGCGCGGACAGGAATTCTGGGTCATCCTGCTGCTGACATGGCTGATTGCGCTGGGCGGCTTTGCCCATGTGGTGGCCGGATCGGGCGAGGCATGGGTGCTGATGCTGGACGGGCGGATCACCTTTGCGCAGGCGGTGATGGATATCATCCTGCCCACGCTGCTGGGCAATGTCATCGGCGGCACGGGCCTGTTTGCGGTGCTGGCCCATGCGCAGGTGCGCGAGGAATTGTGATTGGCCCGCCCATGCGATGGGCATGGAACGATTGCGCCCCAGAATTATTCCCAGACCATGTGGCGCGCAACGGCGGGCCAACAAAAACGGAGCAACCCCTATGGCAACCCGCAATCTGTCGAAAGAAGACACGTTCACCTCGACCGCCGAGCTTCGCGCCAAGGCCAAGCGCGCGATTGCCGATGGACCTGTAACCGCCAGCTTTCCCGCCGACCGCGAGGTGATCATTGCCCGGCTCAATCTGGCTCTGGCCACCGAATGGGTCTGCGTGATGCGCTATATGCGCCATTATTACACCGTGAACGGCCCGACCTCCGGCCCGATCAAGGCCCATTTCCTTGAACATGCCCAAGAGGAGCAGGCCCATGCCGACAAATTGGCCGAGCGCATCGTGCAATTGGGCGGCGACCCCGATCTCGATCCGGCCACGCTGACCAAGCGTTCGCATGCCGAATATACCACCGGCGAAACAATCGAGGAGATGATCCGCGAAAACCTGATCGCCGAACGCATCGCGGTCGATTCCTATCGCGAGCTTGTCCAGTTCCTGGGCGACCGCGACCCCACGACCCGCGCCCTGATCGAGAGCATTCTGGCGCAGGAAGAAGAGCACGCCGACGAATTGCGCGATCTCTTGCCGTAAAGCATCAGGCCGCAGGATAATCCCCCATGAGCAATGCCACCCCCACCGCCACGCCTTCGGTGATGGCCAGCGCCCATCCCCTGCGCCCCGGCGATCTTCGCGCTATGGTGCAGGATCTGTCGAACACCACGCTGAACTGGATCTCCGACTATTGGTTGCAGATTGCCATTTCGGCGGCGGCGGCCGCGGCGATCATGAGCCTGCTGTTTGCGCTGCGGCGGTGGGGGCGGCGCAATTACGATCCCCTCGTGGGTCCGGCCTCGATGCGCGCGGTCTTTGCGCAGGTGGTGATGCGGACCACGACCTTCTTCATCGTCATTCTGGCCATCCGGGTGGTCAGCAAATATTCCCAGATGCCCGACAATCTCGAACACTGGATGTTTGTGTTCTTTGCCATTGCCTCGGTCATTCAGGGGGCGATCTGGACCCGTGAACTGATCCTGGGACTGATCGAACATCGCACCTCGGCCAAGAATTTTCAGGGCGAAACGATCCTGAATGCCATGGGCCTGATCCGCATATTGGTCAGCTTTACCGTCTTTGCGATTGCCGCTGTGGTCCTGCTGGGCAATATCGGGGTCAATGTCACGGGCATGGTCGCGGGTCTGGGCGTGGGCGGTATCGCCATCGGCCTTGCCGCACAGGGCATCTTTGCCGACCTTTTCGCAGCGCTGGCGATCATTTTCGACCGGCCCTTCAATCGCGGCGATGCGATCAGTTATGGCGATTCAAGCGGCACGATTGAAGCGATCGGGCTGAAATCCACCCGCATCCGCGCCTATACCGGCGAATTGCGCGTGATCGCCAACCGCAACCTGCTCGACAAGGAAGTGCTCAACGTTTCCGGGCGCAATCATATCCGGCTGCCCTTCATGATCGGCGTGGCCTATGAAACCCCGCCCGATACGCTGGAGCGCCTTCCCGGTATCCTTAAAGAACTGGTCGAGGCTGAGGGCGGGATTGCCGCGCGCGCGGGCTTTGAAAAATTCGGCGAAAGCTCGCTCGATTTCGCGTTGCAGGTGGACGTGCCGGGCAATGACTGGCCGCTGGCGCATGATCTGCGCAACCGCCTGCTGGTGGCGATCATGCGCCGCTTTGCCGCCGAGGGGATTTCCATCCCCTATCCGACCCAGACCACCTATACCGCCGCGCCCGATGGCCGCCTGATCATGCCCTATGCCGAACCGGGTCAGGCCAGCACATCGGCATAATCGGGATGCCGTTTGGCCCAGGCCACCATGAACGAGCAGCGCGGGACCAGCTTCAGCCTCTGATCGCGGGCCAGATCAAATACCCCGCGCGCCAACGCCCCGCCAATTCCGCGCCCTTCAAAAGCAGGCGGCACTTCGGCATGCAGCAGGTGATAGGCCCCGCCATCATCAACGCGATAGTCGCAAATCGCCATGGCATCGCCCTCAATGGGCATTTCAAAGCGCTGGCGGGTCTGATTGAGCGTTACGGGGGCGGTCATCCATCGGTCTCCTTCATCGCAAAGATGTGGATGATGGGCCGCCCCCGCAAGGGCCATCCTTCTAACGCAGGTTGCGCGTCAGCAATTGCAGCACGCAGCCGTAATAATCCTGCGCCAACGCCTCGGTCTTGAGCGGCTGGTTCAAGGTGCGTTGCACGATGTTGAGCCCACCCGGCGAGAGGGCATAGGGCGCCTCGGCCCCGGAATACACATCGACCCATGCCGGGATCGGCTGGCCCTGTGCCTGCTTGCCGCGCCAGTAATCGGCAATCGGGGCCACCAGCGCCCCGCGCCGCGCCGCCACCGCGTAAAGCGCCACGCGCACCGCATCAAAACCGAATTGCGGCGGCTTGTCGGGGGCGGGCTGGGGCATGCCGTCGGCCCCGATCACGATCCAGTCGGTGGGCAGATTATGCACGCCAAAGCGCGCCTTGCGCAGCAGGTTTTCGCAGGTTGCGATCACCGGGCCCCAAGCGCCCGCGCCATCCAGCGCGGCAAAGGTGTCGAGTGCGGGAAAGATGAAATAGGACGGGTTGAGCATCAGCCGGTCGCCCAGATCGAAGCCCGCAATACCCGGCATCAGATAATGCTGGCCCCCGCGCGCGATCACCAGCCGCTCGCGGATCGCCTGCCGCATCTGGCGCGAGCGGGCCTCCCACGCGCCCACGTTCCAGCGCCGCGCCGCCCGCGCCAGCGCCAGCGCGATCAGCATGTCGCCATCGGTGGCATTGTTGGGATCGGCCACGGGATTGTTCGACCGGGGATCATAGCGCCACGAATAAAGCGCCATGTCGGGACGCGAAAGATGGGCCTGCGTCCAGTTGTACATGGCCTCGAACGCCGGACGGTCGCCCAGCGTTGCCGCCATCAGCATGCCGTAACCCTGACCCTCGGTATGGCTGACCCCGCCGTTGCCGGTGTCCACGATCCGGCCCGATGCGTCCAGATAGATCTGGCGAAAGCTGGTCCACATGCCGTCAAGGTTCCTGGGCGCGTCGATGGACTTTTGCCCGCCCGACTGCTTTTGCCCCATCGGCCCTTCGGGTGCCACCGATTTGCCTTCCCCCTTGCGCGAACAGCCCACCATCAGGGCGGCGCTGGCGGCCATCAGCATATGACGACGGTCGAACAGCATGGTCTTATCTTGCATCAATCTCTGCGCCATGGCGGATTTCAATGATATTGTCCGCGCAGGACAACAAACGGGTCTGCAACGCTTCCGGGCTGCCCATCGCGCGCATCCAGCCGTCATAGGCCCCCAGCAACAGCGCAGGCAGCGCCGCGCCCCAGTGGAAATCGGGGTCATAGGGAATGGTGGCCGGGGCATCGTGATGATGGATCAGCACGCCCTGAAGGTCGAGCGTGATCTCCGCCTCGCCCAGCCCGACGCGCGACCAGACCGCATTGACCGCGCCCTGAAGCTCGCGCAGGTCGCGCATCGCCGGGATCGGGTTCTGCCGCGCCAGTCGCTGGCCCACGGCGCGGAAAAAGCCCTGCGCCTGCTCCTTGCCCGCATTGGCAAAGATTTCCGATACGGCCAAAGCCGCGATCACCGCCAATCCGCGCTCCGAGGTCAGCGGCGGTAAAGGCATGTCATCCATCGTGCCCCTCCCCGTGGGTGTCCCATCATATGCAAGCCTCATCGATGCCCCCTTCACTTGGTGCTACCAAGGGATTGACGAATGCCCAGCATCGAGCGGAATTCGTCATAATTGCCAAAAGTATTATAGCTGACCTCGCCGCCCACGCGGGTGGCCGGGCCGATGCGATAATAGAGCGAGGTCTGGGCCGACATGCCGAAACCGGTCTTGCTCAGACTGTCGTAATAATTGCGCACATCGCTGTTGGTGGCCTTCAGCGCGTTCAACTGAGCCTGCGCCGCTGCATCGTTGGGATACAGATCGGTGCGGTTTTGCGAAAAGCTCTGGAAGCCCGGCGTGCCCGCCACCTTCAGATCCAGATTGCCCTTTTCATAGGCATAGCGGATCGGAAAGCTGAGCGCGAGGAAGCTCTGCGGGCTGAAATAGCCGCCCTGGCCCCATGTGAACTGGTTCTGGTTGTTGGCATAGGATTGATAATTGACGTTCATCCCCGCCGTGATCGAGGAATGCTCGCCGCGCCACGCCCGCATATAGCCGCCGACATTGACCTCGACATTGTTGTTCGAGGCGACATTCGTGCCATTGTAACGGTTATAGCTGACGTCACCATAGGCGCCATTACCATTGTTTTCATACGAGTAACCAACACCGCCCCCGGTGCGCATCACCTGGCCCCAGGTCTGGCCCGTGACGGGATCGCGCGTTCCGGCATAGGAGACGACGCTGTCGGTTACCGGCTTGCGTTCAAACCATGCGCGCGCGGTGGCATGCTCGGACATTTGCGGCGTGACGGCCACGCGCCATGTGGCCCGCGTGTTGCCAAAGCCGACCGGCGTGGTGCCGCCCTCGACCTGAACCAGCTTGTCGGCATAACCGGCGCTGAGCGCGACGCCCGA
Source organism: Novosphingobium sp. KACC 22771 (assembly GCF_028736195.1). Lineage (GTDB taxonomy): Bacteria > Pseudomonadota > Alphaproteobacteria > Sphingomonadales > Sphingomonadaceae > Novosphingobium. The sequence goes on from NZ_CP117881.1 coordinate 788,815, forward strand.
GGCGCGCTGGGTTTCGGCGTTGATCAGTGCGGAGGCGACCTTGTTGACGATGGCCTGCGCCTCGATCGTGGCGTTGCGGCCAAAGCGGGCAAGGCCCGACCCAGTCGGCCGCCCGGCATCAATCACCACCGCCTCGGCGCGGGCAAAGACGCGGCCGCGGCCAAGCCCGGTGGACAATTGGGCATTGGTCTTCATCTCGCTTAATTGCGAGAGGCCGGTTTCGCCCTTGCGCGCGCGGAACGAGGCGTTGACCTCGGCGCGCGGGCCATTGTCAGCGGCCAGGCCTGCAATGTCGCGCTCAATTCCCGCCAGCACTGGATCGACGGGTGCTTGCGGGGTTGCCACGAAAGGGGCGGCGTTATTCTGGGCGCCTCCGGCAAAACCGTTGCCCGGCAGGCCGCCCCATGTGGCCGGAGCCGGAGCCGATTGCGGGGCAAAATTGTTGCCATAGGCCGGATTGTTGCCCTGCGGCGAGAAACCGCCCTGCGGCGCGCCATTGGGCTGATACCCGTTTTGCGGCGCGTATCCGTTTTGCGGTGCAAAGCCTGCGGGCTGCTGCGCCGTGCTCATTTGCAGACGCGTGCCCCCGCCCAGCGTGAAGGGATTGGGCATCGTGGGCGCGGCGGGCTGCTGCTGTTGCTGCTGCGCGCGGAAGGGGTTGGCGTCGGGCGCCTGCTGCGCGGCCTGCATGCCATCGGCGGCAAAGGGCGAAGAGGCGAAGGGATTGGCGCCGTTATTGGTGCCGCTGCTGCGCTGATAGACATCGCGGGCCTGTTTGAAATAGCGTGTCGCGGCCGAGGCATTGCCGCGTGCCTGCTCGGTGCGGGCGGCGGCCAGCCATACCTCGTAATTATTCGGATTTTCACGCAGCAACTGGGCCTGCGCCTGCTGGCTCAGGCTCTTGTCGCCCGCCGCCTGCGCGGTTTCCATCAGGCCCGAGAGCGCATCGCGGTTCTTGGGATCGCGCACCAGAATCATCTGGAAGGTCTGCGCCGCGCGGGCATTCATCCGGCCCGACTGATAGAGCCGCGCCAGCGAGGAAAGGATTTCCGGGCTGTCGGGCGCGGCGTTGAAGGCGGTCTGGAGCACGTCAAAGGCCTGCGCGAATTGACCCGCCTGACGCAGGCGGTCGGCCTGCTGGGCGGCCGCGCTGGCGGCCATGCGGGCCACGGCGCGCTGGCCATTGGGGTCGCCTGCGGCCAATTGCGTGGCCTTGGCCATCGCGGTGCGGGCCAGATCATCGCGCCCCGTGCGCACGGCCACGCGCAGGATCGCCTCATAACCGGCGATTTCGGAAACCGGCCCGTTGATCGCCTGCTGGGCCATCGAGGCGGCGTCGAAATTGTCGCCCAGATCAAGCAGCGCCTCGGCAATCGCGGCCTGCTTGACTGGCGAGAGGCCCTTGGTGCCGCCCAATTGCTTGAGCACACCGACCGCTTCGCCCTTTTGCCCGTTGGCGGCAATCTGCTTGGCGCGGATGATGGCGGTGTCGATCTTCAGCCCGATGGCGAAATTGCGCATCGGCGCCGAGCGCGCCTCGTCCGGGATACGGTCGATCAGCCCTTGCGCATTGGCGGTGCGGCCCAGATCGGCATTGAGCATCGCGGCGGCATAGAGCGCATCGGGATCGGTCGAGGAGGACAGCGAGGCAATCAGGCTCTCGCTTTCGGGCACGCGGCCCCGGCGGATCATGAAGCGGGCAAATTCATAGCGGATCCACGGATCGCTCTGGTCCAGCATGATGCCCTGCTGAAACGCCTGTTCTGCGCCGAAATCGTCGCCGCGCGCCGCCGCCGAAAGCGCCGCCCCACGCGCCGCCCGGCTCTGCAAACGCTGGCCGTTGGTGCTGTCCTCGCCGCCTGCCTGACGATACATGTCCGCCGCATCGGCAAACCGGCCCTGACGCTCATAGATGTCGGCCAGCAATTCATAGGCGCCGCCATTGTCGGCATAGCCCGAGCGCACCAGCGCCTCGGCGGCCTTGCGCGCATCGTCCAATGCGCCGCGCGTCACCATCGCCTGCGCCTCCTGAAGCGAGGCGAAATAGCGCGCCGATTCCAGCGCTTCCTTCCATTTGGACGCATCGCCAAGCTGGCTCGCCTGCGCCAGCGCATCGCGGGCCTGGGCAAAGCGGCCGCGCTTGAGATCGACCAGACCAAGCCCGCCCAGCGCATCGGCATCGCGCTTGTTGCGCGAGAGGGCGGATTGGAACTGCCGCTCGGCGCCTTCCAGATCATTGTCCTGAAGTTCGCGGAAACCGATTACGCGGGCCTGACCGGCGCGGTCGGCCGCCGAAGGACCGGCGGGCGCGGCGGCGCGCGGCGCAGGGGCGGGCTTTTCGACCGCCGCCACCGGTGCGGGCCCGGCGCGCGGCGTTACCGGGCGCGGGGCCGGGGCGCGGGCGGGCTGGGGCGCCGGGGCCAGAGTGCGGGTCGGCTGGGGCGCGGGTGCCGGGGCGGCGGCGGGCGAGAGCGCCCGCTTGGCCACCGCATTGGCCGGGTCCAGTTCGAGCGCGCGGCGCCATGCCTGCACGGCCAGATCGTGCCGCCCCTTGCCTTCCCAATATTGGGCCTGATCCAGCAGCGTCTTGACCCCCGATGCCTGCGCATGGGCGGGCGCGGATGCCATGCCAGAGGCCAGCATCGCTGCGGCCAGCGCTACGCCTGTATTCCAGCGCATTGCGCGGCGTTGAGAGGCGATGCTCACTTCTTGTCCCCCTTGTGTTGGTTCAGGTCGGCAGGCGCTTCACCTTGCAGGCGCTTCTTGGCCTGACGGGCAAAGATCAGATAGACAGGGCCGGTCAGCAGCAGGGCCAGCAGCACCCCGCTCAGCGCCATCAACAGCGGGCGCTGGCTGAACCAATAGGCCATTTTCATCCAGAGCGGCAGGCTGCCCGCCCAATAGCGCGGCCCGATGGCAAAGCTGTTCATGCCGTCGCCCGTCGTGACGGCAAGGTCGCCCTGGATCTGGGCGTTGATCTTGTCATCGCTCATGCCGTCAACCAACTGGGGCAGTGTGGCGGTGTCATCCGCCACCAGCGCCACCACGCTGCGACCCGAGGAGAAGGGCGATTCAAAAGCGACGATGCCGTTAAAGCCCTTGGAGGCATAGACGGTGTTTTCAACGTCTTCCTTGCTGTCCTTGCCCCAGCCGCCAAACAGGCTCTCGACATATTGCAGGGGCGAGCGTTCCGTGACCTTGAGCGTGCCGCCCTCATTGCGCAGCGGCGCATTGGCGAACAGCGCGCCGCCCGCCAGATTGGCGCTGCCGATCACCAGCACATCATGGTCGGCCGTCTGTTCACCATTGCCGCCCATCGAGACGGTGACGCCCGTGGTGGCAACGCCGGTCGAATCGCCCAGACGGCCCATCATGTCGAGGAAAGCCTCGATCGCCGGTTCGCTGGGGTGTTCATCCATCACCACCACCGTTTCCGACAGATCGGGGCGCACGGTGAAGGGATAGCCCGCGCCTGCAAAGCTGGCCAGATCAGGCATCTGCAGCCCATGCCATGCGCCGGTCAGGTCGATGGTCGAATTGGGATCAAGGCCCACGCGCACATTTTCAGGCAGCGTGCCGGTGCACTTCTGCTTGTCGGCCATGATGAGGTTATAGTCGAAGACCACCTCGTTCGAGCCGAACAGGTTATAGCGGGGCAGACCCACATTGCCGCGACCATTGACGCTGTTCGCGCCCGAACCATACCACAGGCGCTGCCACCAGGTCAGCCCGGTCAGGGGCAGGGTCTTGAGGAACTGGCCGTTGATCGACACGTCCATGCGCGAACCTTCGCGGTCCAGCCACTTGGCGTCGGGATAGGTATAGCCAAGGCTGAGCGAGCCGCCCTGACGGGGCCAGAAGAACAGGTCGGGGGCCAGACGGAAGCGCGCGGCCAGCGGGCCGGGCGGCAGGCCCATGCCCACCAGCGCATAGGGCGCCATGATCTCGCCCAGCTTGACCTCGCGGCCCGTGGTCAGCCAGCGCGGCGCGCCATAGCGCGGCCAGGTCGGCACGCGGGCATTGTCAAAGCTCATCTGGGCGCCGCCCGGAATGCCCTTGGCGCTGGCCAGAGCGGCGGCGGCAAGGCGGATTTCGGCATCATTGCGCCCGGCAATCACCAGCAGCATGCCGCTGGCATCGGCCGGGTTGCGGATCATCGTGGCGGTCGCGCCATTGATCGGCACATTGATGCCCAGCGCGGGGGCCTTCATGAACACGATAGCATTGCCGGCGGGCAGGCGGCCCACCATCGGCTTGAAGGCAAAACCGCGATAGGAGGCAAGGCTGCCCATCCACGAGGAGATGCTGGCGGCGGCCTCAAGATCGCCATGGGTGGGCGCGGCGGCAAACACAAAGGGCAGGCGCAGCGCGCCATTGTCGTGGCGGTCAAAGAAGGGGCCGGGCAGGCTGGCCAGATCGGGCGCCTTGGGCAACGATTGCACCGTCAGGTCAAAACCGGACTGAACATTGCTGACATTGGCCCAGAGCGAGGAGTGGAACGGGTCCTCGCAATCGCGGGCGTAATGCGCGATCAGGCGCAGGTTGAGCTGGTTGTCGCCGGGCAGGAACAGCGCGGGGTTGACCGGGATCTTGAGCGTGATGCCGCCCGCATTGTCGCGGGTGAGGGGCACGGTCTGGACCACTTCGCCATTGAGCAGCACGACGAGCTGCGACAGATCGCCCAGCAGCGCCGGGCTCCATGCCGCGCGCAGCGTGACCAGCGCGTCGGTGACGATATCGTTGGGGCGCATGCCGAAGGGAATGCCGATTTCGCCGCGCGTGCCCGCCAGACGGATCGGCGTCTTGATACGCAGGTCCTTGAAGGTCAGGTGTTCGCGGCGCGTACCGGTGGTGCCCGTCGAAATCAGCGGGGCGGAGGGCGCAGCGGCCTCGGGCGCGGTGGTGGCGGCAGCGGCCACCGGGGCCTGAGCGCGCAAGGCGTCATGCGGGGCCAGCATCGAGGCGACCATCACCGCCAGCAGGCAGGCGGCGGCCTTGACCCCGCCGATGCCCTTGGGTGCGGCCACCGGGCGCGCCATCAGCATGGGGCGCTCGACCACTTCCGGCTCGGCAGGCTCGGCCGATGCCTCGGGGCGCGCGGTCGGCTTGTCCTTGGCGGCTTCCTTGGCGGTCTGAACCGGCTTGCTGGGCAATTCAGCAGCGACGGCGGCGGCCTGCGCGCGCTGGGCCCGCATCCGGCGACGTTCCTCGACATTCAAACCAAGCAGGCGCTTCAACGTCATCAGATCGACGGCAAGAATATCTTTCACAGACCGCAGTTCCCCCACCGGATCAGGTGCCGACATTTGCCATGCATCTGCCCGTCCCATAACAGCACGCACTAGCTTGCGGCCCATGGCCATGTCCAGCGGGTGGAACCGTACAAATGCGTATCCGCGCGCCGTGCGAATAGTATCCACAGGAATAACCAAACGGTCAGCGTCCATGTCGAGCGCGATATGGGTCAATTCCGGCTCGCGCACCGGCAGATCGGCGGGCAGAACGATAGCCGCGCCGCCCATCGAGATGTCGCGCGTGACGCCGGTGATGGCATGGCCCGACTTCAGATACAGCGTGACCGGCAGTTCGGCATGGATGCGAATGTCCTTGCGCGCCTGGCGCGTTTCGCGCGCCACCGACACGGCGGCCAGCAGGATGATCAGCGAGAAGCTGGCCCAAGCGGTGTTGAGCAGCAGCGTGTCGATCTGGATGTTGAAGCTGGACTGGAAGAACAGCAGCTTGATCCAGCCCATCGAGACGGCCCCCGCCAGCAGGGCGATGGCCACCAGATGGGGCTTCACAATGGCCCAGTCAAAGAAGGTCTGGTCCAGCAGGTCGCCCTTGTCGGTCACGTTGAACTTGCCCTTGCGCGGCTGGAACCAGGTCATGACCGTGGGCTTGACCAGATGGAAGGCCAGCATGGTTTCATAGACCTCGCCCCAGAACGGGCGGCGCCAGCCAAGCTGCGAACGGCCGCTGAACACCTGCGAACAGACGAGGTGGGGCGCGGAGAAGGCGAAGATCAGCGAGGCCGAGGCCTGAATGATGTTCTGGCCAAAGATCAGATAGGCCAGCGGGCTGGTCAAAAACACGATGCGCGGCAGCGGAAACTGAAAGTGCATCATGGCGTTCAGGTAGCAAAGGCGCTGGGTAATGCTCAGCCCCTTGCCCCACAACGGGCAGTCGATGCGCAGGATCTGGGTCATGCCGCGCGCCCAGCGGATGCGCTGGCCCACGTGCAGAACGAAGCGTTCGGTGGCCAGGCCCGCCGACAGGCGCGCCTCCAGATAACCGGTGTTCCAGCCCATGCGCTGCAATTTGAGTGCGGTATGGGCGTCTTCGGTCACGGTCTCACCGGCAAAGCCGTTGGTGATCTCCAGCGCCTCGCGGCGGATGATCGCGCAGGAGCCGCAGAAGAAAGCCGCGTTCCACAGATCGTTGCCGCCCTGCACCGGACCATAGAACAGGTCGCCTTCGCCCGGCATGTCGCCCACCACATTGCCCAGATTGCGCTGGACCGGATCGGGCGAATACATGTGGTGCGGCGTCTGCATCAACGCCAGCTTGGGATCCTTGTCAAACCAGCCGACCGAAAGTTGAAGGAACGAGCGGGTGGGCACGTGGTCGCAGTCAAAGATCGCGATCAGCTTGCCGTCGGTCTTCTTCATCGCCGCGTTCATATTGCCCGCCTTGGCGTGCAGGTTGTTGTCGCGCGTGATATAGCCGCAGCCCGCCTTGCGGGCGAAAGCCTTGAATTCCGGGCGCTTGCCGTCGTCCAGAATATAGACGTTGAAGCGGTCGGCCGGATAATCCATGTCCATCGCGGCATAGACCGTGTTGCGCACGATCGAGAGGCTCTCGTTATAGGTGGGGATGTAAACGTCCACCGTAGGCCATTGCGAGGGATCGCCCGCCGGTTCCACCACGGGGCGATAGAGCGGCCAGCTGGTCTGAATAAAGCCCAGCACGAGGATGACCCAGGCATAGGCTTCGGCCAGATAGAGGCCCGTGCCCAGCGCCGCTTCGAGCGGGCCGCCGAAGGACAGCGTCTGGGTGGTGCGCCAGAACAGATAGCGGGTGGACACGATCAGCGAGAGCAGGCCGATGGCCAGCGCGCCCTTTTGCGATTTCCAGCGGTTGATGATCAGCGCGCCCACGATGGTGGCGCCGGCAAATTGCCATTGCGATTTGGCGTCCAGCGGCACGGTGATGACCGCCACCGCGACCATCGCCAGCAGCACCCATCCGGCCAGACGGCCAATCTTGGGGAGATAATCGATCACGCCGCTTCTTCCTCCGTCTGGGGGGGAGCGCAAACCTGCGCGATGGTCTTGGCCAGAGCGCGGATGTCGGCCAGGGCGCCGCTGGCCGGGGCATGGGCGGGCAGCAGCTTGGCCATGGCGACGGCTTCGTTGACCGATTCGTCCTCGTGGATCGACCCGATCAGCTTGCCCCCCAGCAGTTCGCGCAGAAAACTGTTGGCGTTGCGGGCGAAGCGGCGGGTTTCATCCAGCCGGTTGATGATGAAGGCGGTGTAATCCAGATCGATCAGCGGCGTGCCCGGAATAACCTGCGTCAGCGCGGCCAGACCCAGCGCGGTGGGCGAGACCGGCACCACCATCAGCGCGGCATGGGGCAGCAGCTGATCGCGCAGCACGGTATCGTCGCTGGCAATGTCGGCCACCACGAATGTACCGCCCGAAAAGGGCAGTTCGCCATTGTCGAGCGCATTGGCAAAGGCGGGCTCATGCGTGGCGCGCCAGCCCTGACGCAGCGACACGCCGCCCACCGTCAGGCCCTGGCTCTCGGGCGCTTCCAGATCGGGGATCTCGCTGATCGGTTTCAGGCCGAAATAGAGCTTGAGACTGTCCTGACGGGTCATGTCGATGGCGGTGGCGCCATGACCGGCCTCGGCCAGCGCCATGGCCAAATGGGCGGCCACAAAGCTGGTGCCGGCGCCGCCCTTGGGCGAATGGCAAAGGATCAGCGGCATCAGAGCTTTCCTTGTTCGATTTGCTGGGCCAGCTTTTGCAGCAGGGCATGAACATCGCCGGGCGCGTCTTCGGTGTTCTGGCCGCCATAGCGGGCGAACAGGCTGCTCAGATCCTTGGAGGCCGGGGCGGCCTCGGCGCGCGGCGCTTCGCTTTCAGGCTGCGCGGCGGGCGTGACGGCGTGGGCGGCGGCCGCGTGGGCGGCATTGGCGGTGATCGCCACCTCGCCATGATCCTGTGCGGGCGGAGCGTTAAGGATACGCGGATCGTTGATCAGCGTTTCAAACAGGGGCCAGAGTTCCACATCGCTGAAGCGATCCGCAAATTCCTGGTAATGGAATTCCCGCTTGCCTAATTTGGCCAGCAGATTGGCCACGTCCTTACGCATGAATCGACCCCTAGGTTTGTTCCCGTATAAACCTGCATGTAAATGGTTAACAAACGCTAACTTCGGGGTGTTTTTCGAGCGAGATTCTTGGGATTTCGGGCGTTTTTGGGGCCTAAATTCTTAATAGGGGCGAATCGGCAACTCGGCGCGAAGCCCGGCAATCAGGCCCGAATCGGCCGTCAGCTTGCCCTCCTCCTCGTCCAGAATCGCCCGAAACAACGCGCTCAGCAGTTCTGAGGTTTCCTGTGGCAGGAAGGTGCCGGGGGCGGTGGACTTTAACAAATCGACCATGCGCGCCGCGCCCTGCAACCGCCCCATCAAGTAATCATGTTCGCGATAGGCGCGGCTGAAGAAGGCGGCAAAGTGATGAAATTCCTCGCCTTTCAGACGGCGCGACAGGCCCGTTGCGCTTTCCCCCCGCGCCACATCGCGCGGCGATATACGGTCGATCTTGACCGGGTTCATCTCGGCCTCGCCCTGTCCGCGCGTCAGCGTCAGCGTGGCCACATCGTAAAAGGCAAAGCCCAGATAGGCCAGCAGCATCACCTGGCCCAAGGCGGCGGGCAGATGGCGGATGGCATCAACCAGCAGCGCATCGATCCGCGCATCCAGATGCGGCAGCGCCCCCGCCGAGGCGATTTCGCGCAGGACATCGCCCGGATGGATCAGGACCCGCGCCGATTCGACCGCCACCGGCCCTTCCACGCTTAACGCCAGCGACAGCCCCTGCCATGCCGCATCGCGCGCGGCGGCGTGGTGGTGGGCGGAAACATCGGTCAATTCCTCGCGCGCTTCCTCCAACCGGCGGATCAGGTGGCGCATCCGGCGCAGGCGGAACCCGCTGTCATGGCTGCGCAAAAAGGCGTGCATCTCGCTCGACATGCTTTGCCCGGCGGTGCCTCTTGCGCGCAGATTGGCTTCGGCCCAGCGGCCCAGCGCCCGGCGGATGGCCGCGCCCGTCTGTTCTGCCTGCGGCGTCATCGGCTCATCGGGGGTCAATGCCTGCGCCAAGGCGTCCAGCGTGATCTCCAGCTTCATCCGCGCATAGGCCTGATAGGCAAATCCGGCCTGTTCGACGGCGGCGGCATGGGATGCCTGTCGCCACGCCGCCATTTGCGCGCCATCGGGGCAGGTGTTCAGCACACCGCGCCCCAGCGCGAGGCGCACCGAGGCCTCCACCTCGGGCTGGATCGCGGCCATGATCTGGCGCACGCGGGCCATTTCGGCCGATTGCCGGGCCAGGGCCTCCAGATTGTCGCGGATCGGCTGTTCACGCGGGATGGTCGAAATGGCGCGAAAAATGACGCTGAAAAAGCCGGGCGCGCCGGTGGGGCGCAGGTTGGCGACGGCATCCTGCGTCGGGTCGATATAGAGCAGGCGCCGGTCCACCTCGCGCTCGGCGGGGCGCGAGGGCAGGGCGGCGATGGCCTGCGCAAAGGGCGCGTTGACGAGGATCGAGCCATCCATCAAGGCCGCCTCATCCACCGTTCCAGCGGCAAAATGGGCGGGCAGCACGCGCGAAAGAAAGGCGGCGCGCCCGCTCCATTCCTGGTCGCGTTCGGTCATCAGCCGGTCGATTTCGGTGGGCAGCAGCGGCGGGAAAGCGCCGGGAAAACTGGCCGAGGCGCGTGCGGCAAAGACCAGTTCGGGCAGGGCCGCCAAGGCGCCATGCCCGGCATGGGCGCGAAAGCTGATGTCTACCCGATGTTCGCGTTCCTCCACCCATGGCGGGCTGTTGAGCGCGACCTTTTCGGGATGCCCGGCATAATCGGTCGCGGTGGTGAACAGGTCGAGCGGATGGCCCCGCGGCAGCAGCGCCGCCCCGCAAGCCCCGCCCGCCATGGCATCCAGCGCCTCGGCGATCAGGCGCGAAAAGCCGATCCCGCTGAAGGGCGCCTCGAACCAGCGTGAGCGTACCAGCCGGTTGAGCTTGGCGCGGATCTCGTCGTCAATGGCCGATGAGGTGTGCGAAATGGGCGATGTGCGCGCCAGCAGCATCCGCACCAAAGGCACCGCCCATTGCTTGGCAAAGCCGGTCCAGCCCTTGTCATCGGCATCGAGCAGGCAGTCGATATCGGCCCGCTCCAGCCACAGCCGCGTCAAGGGTTCAAGCGATTGCCCGCTGTGGATCGCCTGGGCCAGAAACACGCCGTTCAGGCCCCCCGCGCTGGCCCCGGCCACAATATCGGGCAGCACGCGCAACTGGATCGCCGTGCGCTCGGCGATCCGCTCCAGCATCTGGGCATAGATCCGTTCGCTGGGTAAAAGCTCATCGGGGCTGTGGCGAAAGCGGCTGGCGCGGGCCAGTTTCCACACTTCCTTGGTCACGCCATGCATGTAAACCGCAAGGCTGATCCCGCCGTAACAGACCAGGGCGAGACGAAGCTCCTTGTGCCGCATAGGTTACTGTCTGCGCCCAATATCGGGGCGGCGCAAGAACCTAAATGTTTCGCCTAGAGGTCTTTGTAAGCCGGAAGCCCCAATTGCCAGCGGATCGCGGCAAAGCGCAGGACCAGCCCGCCCAGAAAGCCCGCCGCCATCGCCACCCAGCCATAGGCCCCTATGCTGACCAAGGCGACATAGCCCCCCGCCGCCAGCGCGGCCGCCGTGACGTAAATCTCGGGCCGCAGCACGATCGATGGCACGCCGGCCAGCATATCGCGGAAAATCCCGCCCATGCAGGCTGTCACCACCCCCATGATCGCGGCGGGCAGCGGCGGTATGCCAAAAGACAGCGCCTTGGCCGCGCCAAACACGCTGTAGGCGGCAAGGCCGATGCCGTCGAACCATTCCAGCGCCTGTTCGGGCCAGACCCTGCGCGGGGTGAACCACACCAGCAGCGCCGCACCCAGGCAAATCGCAATCGGCGCGGACCGATGCATCCAGAATACCGGCGCCCCGATCAGCACATCGCGCAAGGTGCCTCCGCCCACGCCCGTGATCGCGCCGAAAAACATGAAGGTGACCAGCGTCTTGCGCATCCGCGCCGCCGCCAGCGCGCCCGAGACCGCAAAAACGGCCGTTGCCGCCATGTCCAGCCATGGCATCAGCCATGCCGAAGCATCCACCACAGGCTGAACAGAGAGGGATGCGGGCACCATTCATCGCTTTTTCGTCAAGGCGAGCCAATTTGCAAGCGTATGCGTGATGGACAGACGCTTGACAACGTTGTCTGGATTGCCGAGGGCTGGGCCGCTTGGCGCCTTGCATACCTATATCTGCGGCCGCGCCATTGCTGCAACGGGATCTGTCGATATGACAGGCGCACAAAGGCACAAGAGGAGGGGGATTTACGCCCATGGCATTGGCTCCAGACACCAAAGGCAGCGCGCAGGCGGGCCAGAATATCGACGCACCGGAATTGCGCCTGTTTGTCATGGCGCTGTTCTTCATCTTCGGCGGCATCACCAGCCTGAATGACGTCATCATTCCCAAGCTGAAGGATCTCTTCACGCTGAATTACACCCAGGCGATGCTGGTGCAGTTCTGCTTCTTTACCGCCTATGCGCTGATCGGCCTGCCCGGTGCCGCGCTGGTCAAGCGGATCGGCTATATGCGCGGCGCGGTGGCGGGGCTGTTGATCATGATGGTGGGCTGCCTGCTCTTCATCCCGGCGTCCAAAAGCGCGACATATGCCATCTTTCTTGCCGCGCTCTTCGTGCTGGCCAGCGGCGTGGTGGTGGTGCAGGTTGTCACCAACCCGCTGATTTCGCTGCTTGGCCCGGCCAAGACGGCGCACAGCCGCCTGACCTTTGCGCAGGCGTTCAACAGCCTTGGCACGGTGATTTTCCCGCTGGTGGGCGCGCCGCTGATCCTTGGCCGCCTCAAGGACGTGAAGGCCGAGGACCTGACGGGACCTGCGCTTGATGCCTATCGCATGGCCGAAACTCAGACCGTTGTGAACACGTATACGCTGCTGGCCGCCGCGCTGGCGCTGGTGGCGGGCGTGGTGTGGTTCAACCGCAACCGTTTGAAGGGCGAGCGTCACGAAAAGACTTCGCTGGCTGCGGGCTTTGCGCTGCTTTCGCAAAAGCGCTTCGGTCTGGGCGCGCTCTGCATCTTCCTTTATGTCGGCGCGGAAGTGTCGATCGGCTCGCTGATCGTCAACTATTTGAAGCAGTCGAACGTGCTGGGCCTCGATGATGCGGCGGCGGGCGGCTATATTCCCTATTACTGGGCAGGCGCGCTGGTGGGCCGCTTCCTCGGTTCGGCGCTGCTGCGCGTGGTATCGCCGGGCAAGGTGCTGGCCTTCAACGCGATTGGCGCGATTGCGCTGATCCTGATTTCCACCAACACGCATGGGGTGGTTGCGGCCTACAGCCTGCTGCTGATCGGGCTGATGAACTCGATCATGTTCCCCACTATCTTTAGCCTCGCCTGCGAAGGGCTGGGCCCCAAGGCGGCCGATGGTTCGGGCATCATCAACATCGCCATCTTCGGCGGCGCGGTGGTGCCTCTGGCCACGGGCGCGATTGCCGATGGCATGGGCAGCCTGGCCCTGTCGCTGGCCTTGCCCGCGATCTGCTATGCGGTGATCGCCTATTTCGGCTGGTTTGCGCGTCATCCGGCTGCGGCGGAGGGTTAATCCCCTTCGCGCCCGGATGGGGCGCATCCAAAAGCGCCCCATCCGGGCACAGCAAAAAGGGCGGCGGAACCGGGTTGGTTCCGCCGCCCTTTTTGTTTGTTATGGACGAGCCTCAGTCGCGGCCGCGCGGGCCTTTGCCCTTAAAGCCGCCGCCAAAGCCGCCCTTACCGCCCGCAGGCTTGGGGCGATAGGGCTTCACGCCATGCGGGTGCTGGGCATGGCCTTCGCTGTGCGGAGGACGGCGTGCGCCGGGGGCGTGGCGGCCCTTGCGGTGTTCGCGGGCCTGTTCACGCGGGCCGGTGGCGCTGGGCTCGATGTTGACGCCCGACTCATCGTCACTGCCCGGAACGGCAGTGCGCGCCACGGCATTGCCGAAACGGTCGGCCAGATTGCGCGGGATCTGCACAAAGGTTTCGTTGGCGCCGATGCGGATCGCGCCGATCTCGCCACGCGTGACGTGGCCGCGACGGCACAGCAGCGGCAGGATCCAGCGCGGATCGGCGTTCTGCTGACGGCCAATGTCGATGCGGAACCATGCCACATCTTCAAAGCCGGCGCGGTGGTGGGCCTGACGGATGTTGTCGGGCGCAGATGCGATCAGCTCTTCGGGCTGGGGCAGCGAGGCGCGATGCGAGCGAACCAGCGCCAGCGCCAGTTCCTGCGCACTGCGCTGGCTCATCAGCTCTTCGGCGATGGCCAGATCCTCGGCATCGTCCTCGGCATCGACCGGGGCCAGCAGCTTGTCGAGCATGCGCTGACGGTCGGCGGCGCGGATGGCTTCGGGGCTGGGAACCTCGGTCCATTCGGCCTCGATCCGCGCGCCGCGCAGCATCATTTCCACCCGGCGACGGCGCGGGAAGGGCACGATAAGGACAGCGGTGCCCTTCTTGCCCGCGCGGCCCGTGCGGCCCGAACGGTGCTGAAGCGTTTCGGCGTCACGCGGGATTTCCACATGGACCACCAGCGTCAGATTGGGCAGGTCGATGCCGCGCGCGGCAACGTCGGTGGCCACGCAGACGCGGGCGCGGCGGTCGCGCAGAGCCTGCAGCGCGTTATTGCGCTCGTTCTGGCTGTGCTCGCCCGACAGGGCCACAGCGGCAAAGCCGCGCTCGACCAGCGTGGCGTGCAGGTGGCGCACATTGTCGCGCGTGGCGCAGAACAGGATCGCGGTGTCGGCCTCGTGGAAACGCAGCAGGTTGACCACGGCATGTTCGATGTCGGCCGGGGCCACGGTCATCACCTGATAGGCGATATCGCCATGGCCGCGGTTTTCGCCCACGGTCGAAATGCGCAGCGCGTCGCGCTGATAGCGGCGGGCCAGCGCCACGATCTGACCCGGCATCGTGGCCGAGAACAGCAGCGTGCGGCGGGTTTCGGGCGTGGCTTCCAGGATCTGTTCCAGATCCTCGCGGAAGCCCATGTCGAGCATTTCGTCCGCTTCGTCCAGCACGATGGCCTTCAGGCCCGAGAGGTCAAACGCCCCGCGCTCCAGATGGTCGCGCAGACGGCCCGGCGTGCCGACGACGATATGCGCGCCAAAGTTGAGCTGGCGGCGCTCCTTCACAGGGTCCATGCCGCCCACGCAGGTGACGATACGGGCGCCCGCCTGCGAATAGAGCCAGGTCAGCTCGCGGCTGACCTGCAGCGCCAGTTCGCGCGTGGGGGCGATGATCAGCGCGAGCGGATCGCGCGCGGGCGGCAGCATTTCGCCGCCATCCAGCAGGTCATTGGCCATCGCAAGGCCAAAGGCCACGGTCTTGCCCGATCCGGTCTGCGCCGAAACGATGAGGTCGCGGCCATGCGCTTCCTCCTTGATGACGCTGGACTGCACCTCGGTCAGCGAGGAGTAGCCCTGCGCCTCGATGGCGCGAAGGATGCAGGGGGCGAGCGTGGCGGGAAGGTTCGATTCGGTCATGCAAACTCTTGTGGCTCTGCCCCGGTGGGGGCAGGAGGAATGGAAACATTCGGTAACAGGCCGCCAAAGGGGCCAAAGAGGGCGCGACAACAGCCAGCAGCCCGTCATATGGGGCGCCCATAGCGGGAAATTTGCCGTTTGGCTTGTTCTTTTTTTGGGGCAGGCCGAGTCGGGCGGCCCGTGGAGGCACAAAATCTAGTTTTGGCGGGTAAATTCCTCGATTGTCGCCAGATGTCGGGCAATCTCCGCCTCGTTCAGAAACGAGCCGGTAAAGCTGTTGCGGGCCAATTGTGCGATCTGGGCTTTGCCAAGGTTGCGCGCATGGGCCACTGCCCGGTAATTTTCGGCCACATAGCCGCCGAAATAGGCCGGATCGTCCGAATTGATCGTGGCGTTCAATCCCAGATCCAGCATCCGGTCGATGGGATGATCGGCCAGATCGCCCACCACGCATAATTTCAGGTTGGAGAGCGGGCAGACCGTCAGCGTCATGCCCGATTGCGCGAGCCGTTCAACCAGCGCGGGGTCTTCCAGCGCGCGGTTGCCATGGTCGATTCGGTCGACATGGAGCAGGTCGAGCGCCTCATGGACATAGGCGGGCGGGCCTTCCTCACCGGCATGGGCCACGCGCTTCAACCCTGCCTCTCCGGCGGCGGCAAACACGCGGGCGAATTTCGACGGCGGATGGCCCAGTTCGGACGAATCGAGCCCCACGCCCGCAATCCGGTCCAGCCATTTTTCCGCTGATGCCCATGTGGCAAAGGCGGCTTCCTCGTCCAGATGACGTAGGAAGCTCAGGATCAGTTTCGAGCTTACGCCCTCCACCGCCGCCATGCCCGAGAGCAGGCCCTCCATCACCACGTCAAAGGGAATGCCACGGTCGGTATGCGTCTGGGGGTCGAAGAAGATCTCGGCGTGGCGCACACCATCGGAGCGCGCCCGCGCAAAATAGGCGGCGGCCAGATCGTGGAAATCCTGCTCGGTCTGCAACACCTGCGCCCCGGCGTAGTAAATGTCGAGAAAGTCCTGAAGGTTCGAGAACTGATAGGCCGCGCGCACGTCCTCGACACTGGCAAAGGGGATCGCCACACGGTTGCGCCGCGCCAGTTCGAACATCAGTTCCGGCTCAAGGCTGCCCTCGATATGCAGGTGGAGTTCGGCCTTGGGGATGCCGGTGATGAAGGTGTCGAGGTCGCTCATGGCCTGATCCTATCGTGAATGGGCAAGGATGCCAGCGATATAGGTATGCGCCACGCAGCGGTCATCGCCCAGCACCTGCATGGCAAACAGCTTTTCCGCCAGCCCCGCGCCCTGCGTCCGCATCGCCAGCAAAGGCGTGGCGCCGGGATCGAGCACGATAAAGTCCGCCTCCTGCCCAACTTGCAATCCGCCGACCCGGTCCGACAGGCCCAGCGCCCGCGCCCCCCCGGCCGTCGCCAGATAGAGCGCGCGAAACGGATCGAGCACCGCGCCCCGCATCTGGCATACCTTATAGGCCTCGCCCTGGGTCGTCAGCATCGAGAAACTGGTCCCCGCGCCAACGTCGGTCCCCAACCCCACGCACACCCCGAAGCGATCTGCATGGGCCAGATCGAACAGGCCAGACCCCAGAAACAGATTGCTGGTCGGGCAAAAGGCGATTGAGGAGCCTGCCTCGCCCATGCGGGCCATCGCCGCGTCATTCATATGGATGCAATGGGCAAACAAGGATCGCGGTCCCACCAGCCCAAACCGGTCATAGGCGTCAATATAATGCGCCGCGCCAAAGCGCGCCTCCACCGCGGCGCATTCGCCCGTGTTTTCGGCCATATGCGTGTGCATCATCACATCATCGTGCGCCGCCAGCAGATCGCCAGCCACGCGCAATTGCGCATCGGACGAGGTCAGCGCAAAGCGCGGCGTCACCGCATAGCCCAGCCGCCCGCGCCCCCGCCACCGCGCGATCAGCGCCTCGCTTTCCCCCCGCGCGGCCTCCGGCGTATCGCGCAGACCTTCCGGCCCAAGGTCCATCAGCACCTTACCCGAAATGATCCGCATGTTGCGCGTCATCGCCGCCTCGAACAGGGCGTCCACGCTGCCCTCATGCACGGTGGCGAAGACCAGCGCGCTGGTTGTGCCGTTGCGCAGCAATTCGTCGAGGAAGAAGGCGGCCACTTGGTCGGCATGGGCGCGCTCGGCAAAGGCCTTTTCCGCCGGGAAAATATGCTGCTCCAGCCAGCTCAGCAATTGCTCGCCATGGGCGGCGATGCGCCCGGTTTGCGGATAATGGATATGGGTGTCGATAAAACCGGGCACGATCATGCCGGGCAGGCTTTCCACCGCCACATCGCCAAACCGCTCCGCCAGATCGGCATAGGCGCCCAGCGCCACCACCAAGCCATCCTCGACCACCAGCAGGCCATCGGGATAATGCTGGACCACATCGGGGGCTGGCGTTGTCAGGATCTCGCCGCGAAACGCATGGATCATGCCGCCTGCTCCATCGCCGCGCTTTGGGGCAGCGAAAGCAATTGCGCCAAGACCGCAATGGCGATCGTGTCCGGCTCCTTGCCGGTGATGCCGGGGATGCCGATGGGGCAGGTCAGGCGCGAGGCATCCACCCCCTCGGCCCGCAGCCGCGCCAGAAACCGCGCCCGCTTGGTGGCCGAACCGATCAGCCCGACGAACCGCGCCCGCGAACGCAAAGCCGCCGCCACCAGCCGATAGTCCAACCCATGGTCATGCGTCAGGATCAGCACCGCATGATCGCCCCTCGCGCTGGCCGCGCATTCGACCAACTCGTCCTCGGGCGCGATCACCACACCCGGCGCGTCATAGTCGGGGCGGCAGTCATACCACCCCAGCGAGAGCGGCAATCCGCCCATCCGCCTGGCAATCGCCCGCCCGACATGCCCCGCGCCAAACAGCATCAGCGGCAGGCGCTTGCAATCCTGCGGCTCGGCAAAGGCAAAGCCGGGGGCGGGCAGGGGGCCGCGCGCGGGGATCGCCATGGCGGACCTGTCGCCCAATGCGCGCCGCTCCACGCCTCCCTCGCGCAAAGTGGTCAGCGTGGGCGCATCAAACCATGCCGCATCGGCCAGGCGTTCGACCATCACCCGCACCCGTCCGCCGCAGCATTGGCCCAGCAAAGGCCCCAGCGGATAATCCTGCACCCGCCAGCTTCCCGCCGGATGGGCCAGAATGGCGCGGGCCTGCGCCACCAACTGATGCTCCAGCCGCCCGCCGCCGATGGTGCCCGCCATTTCGCCCGCCGTGATCGCCATGCGCGCGCCCGGCCCGCGCGGTGCCGACCCTTCGGTGGCCAGCACGGTGACGAGCGCGACGGGTTCGCACCCCAGCGCGGCGCGGGCCAGTTCCTGCCACATCATCGCGCCTTTAACTCCGCAATGGCCTGCAAAATCCGCTCGGGCGTGGCGGGCGCATCCAGCGCGGGCAGGCCGACACCGGGGGCTGCTGCCATCACCGCCTCGCTCAAAGCGCTGAACACGCTGATCGCCAGCATGAAGGGCGGCTCGCCCACGGCTTTCGAGCGGTGGATGGTGGGCTCGACATTCTCGCCGCGCTCCCACAGGCGGATGTCCATATGGGCGGGGCGGTCGCTGGCGGTGGGGATTTTATACGTGCTGGGCGCGTGGCTGAGCAAGCGGCCATCGGGATGGAAAACAAGCTCCTCGGTGGTCAGCCAGCCCATGCCCTGAACGAACCCGCCCTCGACCTGGCCCAGATCAATCGCCGGATTGAGCGAGCGCCCCGCATCGTGGAGAATATCCGTCCGCAGCACCTTATGCTCGCCCGTCAGCGTGTCGATCACCACCTCGCTGCACGCCGCGCCATAGGCGAAGTAATAGAACGGGCGGCCGTGATGCGCGGCGCGGTCATAGTGGATCTCGGGCGTGGCGTAAAAACCGCTGGCCCATAGTTGCACCCGCGCCATATAGGCCATGCGCGCCAGCGCGGCAAAGGGCAGCACCGCATCGCCCGCCACCACGCCCTCGGGCGTAAAGCGCACATCATCAACCGCCACCCCGTTTTGCGCGGCCAGCCATCCCGCCATCCGCCCCCTGATCTCCATCGCCGCATGATAGGCCGCCATGCCGTTCAGGTCCGACCCCGAAGAGGCCGCCGTGGCGCTGGTGTTGGGCACCTTGTCCGTCCGTGTAGCGGTGATGCGGATGCGCGAGAGCGGCAGGGCGAACACATCGGCCACCACCTGCGCCACCTTGGTGTAAAGCCCTTGCCCCATCTCGATGCCGCCATGGTTCAATTGCACCGAGCCATCGGCATAGACCAGCACCAGCGCGCCCGCCTGATTGAGATGCTGGGCGGTAAAGCTGATGCCGAATTTGACGGGGGTGAGGGCGATGCCCTTTTTAAGCACGCGGTGGGATGCGTTGAACGCCGCCACCGCCGCCCGCCGCGCCTCGTAATCGCAGGAGGCTGCCAGCTCCTCCATGATCTGGCGCGCGACATTATCGGCCACGCGCATCCCATAGGGCGTGATGTCGCGCCCCGGCGCATAGAGGTTGGCCCGGCGCACCGCCAGCGGATCGCGCCCCACGCTGGCCGCCACATCGTCCATGATCCGCTCGATGGCGATCATGCCCTGCGGCCCGCCAAAGCCGCGAAAGGCGGTGTTCGACACGGTGTTGGTGCGCAGACGGTGGCTGAGGATTTCCACCGCAGGCAGCCAATAGGCATTGTCGGCATGAAACATCGCCCGGTCGTTGATCGAGGGCGAGAGGTCCATGCTGATCCCGCAGCGCGAGGCCAGATCGAGCTTCAGCCCGGTCAGCACGCCATCGTCGTCAAAGCCGACATCATAGGTGATGACGAAATCATGCCGCTTGCCCGTCAGCACCATGTCATCGTCGCGATCATAGCGCATCCGGGCGGGCCGTCCGGTCTTCATCGCCACCAGCGCGCAGGCGGCGGCGGGCGCGGTGGCCTGCGTCTCCTTGCCGCCAAAGCCGCCTCCCAGCCGCCGCGCTTCCACCGTTACATCGGCGCTGGGGCGGCCCAGCAGATGGGCGACCAGATGCTGGACCTCGGACGGATGCTGGGTCGAGGACCAGACATGGGTCTGGCCGTCCTCCATCGGCATCGCCTGCGCGATTTGCCCTTCGAGGTAGAAATGCTCCTGACCGCCGATCTCCAGCGCCCCCTGCAAGCGGCGGGGGCTGGCGGCCAAGGCGGCCTCGGCATCGCCGCGCGCCATGCGCTGGGTCGGCTCGATATGGTCGCCTGCCGCCAGGGCCTGCGCCACGGTCAGATGCGCGGGCAGATCCTCATAATCCACCTTGGCCAATCGGGCGGCGCGGCGGGCAGAATCGTGGCTTTGCGCCGCGACCACAAACAACGGTTGCCCGGCAAAATGCACTTCGCCTTCGGCCAGCAGGGGTTCGTCATGGCGCAGCGGGCCGATGTTGTTGGCGCCGGGAATATCAGCGGCCGTATAGACCCCCACCACGCCCGGCGCGGCGC
The DNA here is from genome assembly GCF_028736195.1 of Novosphingobium sp. KACC 22771. Taxonomy (GTDB): domain Bacteria; phylum Pseudomonadota; class Alphaproteobacteria; order Sphingomonadales; family Sphingomonadaceae; genus Novosphingobium. The sequence goes on from NZ_CP117881.1 coordinate 809,175, forward strand.
GCACCGCCGACAGATCGATGCCCAGCACCCGCGCATGCGCCCGCGCCGAAAGGCCAAAGGCCAGATGCAGCAGCCCGGCAGGCGCGGGCAGATCGTCAATATAGGCCGCCGCGCCCGTCACATGCAGGCGGGCGCTGTCGTGGATATGGGGCGTGTGAACCTCAGCCATGGCTCACCTCCAGCACGCTGACCGCCTCGCCGTTTTGGGCCAGCCAGAGGCGGCGCAGCAGATTGCCCGCCACGGCAAGGCGATAGGCCGATGATCCGCGCACATCGCTCAACGGCTGATAATCGCGGGAGAGAGCCGGGATTGCCGCCTCGATGCTGGCCTCCTCCCATGGTTTGCCGATCAACGCCTCCTCGGTGGCATGGGCGCGTTTGGGCGTGGCCGCCATGCCGCCAAAGGCGATGCGCGCGCGGGCAATCACGCCATCGGCCAGCGTTAGATGAAACGCCCCCAGCACCGCCGAAATATCGCTGTCAAACCGCTTGGACAGCTTGGTGATGGCGATCACCGCATCGGGCGCGGGGCGGGGGATGAAGACGCCTTCGACAAATTCCCCCTCGCGCCGGTCCTGCTTGCCATAGGCGAGGAAATAGTCCTCCAGCGCGATTTCGCGCCGCACATCGCCCCGACGCAGCGTCAATGTCGCGCCCAGAGCGATCAGCGCAGGCGGCATGTCGCCGATCGGCGATCCATTGGCGATATTGCCGCCGATCGTGCCCGCATTGCGCACCGGCGTCCCGGCGATCCGCCGCACCAGCTCGCCCAGATCCGGGTGGAGCCGCGCCAGCACATCCCAGGCATCGGAATAGCGCACCCCCGCGCCCAGCGTGACGCCCGCCTCATTCTCCTCAATCCCGCGCAGATCGGCCACATCGCCGATGAAGATCACCCGCCCGAGATCGCGCAATTGCTTGGTCACCCACAGGCCGACATCGGTGGCCCCGGCCACGATCCGCGCCTCGGGATAGTCCACCAACAGCGCGGCCAGTTCATCAACCGAACGCGGCGCATGCCAGTTATCGCCCTCGCCACGCGGCAGGGCGGCCAGACCCGCCAGCACATCGCCATCATCACGCGGGGCGGGGCGGCAAGCCGCCGCGCTGTCCAGTATAGGACCATAGCCGGTGCAGCGGCACAGATTGCCCGAGAGCACATCGGCCACCGGCCGGGGGCCATCGCGCCCCACGGTGCCCAATCCGCCCCGCGCGCGGCCTTCCATGCTCATGATGAAACCGGGGGTGCAAAAGCCGCACTGGCTGCCATGGCGCGTCACCATCTCGCCCTGCACCGCGCAGAGCCGGTCGGGCGCGCCAAGGCTCTCCACCGTCACCAGCGCCTTGCCGTCCAGCATCGGGGCAAACAGGATGCAGGAATTGACCGCACGCCATTGCACCGCCCCATCCACAGTCTCGCCCAGCAGCACTGTGCAGGCCCCGCAATCGCCCTCGCCGCAGCCCTCCTTGGTGCCCTTGCGGCCCAGCCTTTCGCGGATCAGGTGCAGCGCGGTTTCCTGCGCGCCCGCCTCGATTTCCATCACTTGCCCGTCGAGCAGAAAGCGGATCATCTCAACTCCCGCGATAGGTGGAATAGGAAAAGGGCGAGACGAGCAGCGGCACATGGTAATGCCCGCCGCCTTCGGCCCCGCTGCTTTGGGCTATGCCGAAATCAATCGAAACCTCGTCCAGAAACGGCGGATCGGGCAGGGCCACGCCCCGGTCCCGGAAATACTCCGCCACGGCAAAACTCAACCGATAGCGCCCCGGCGGCAAATCCGCAGGCGCCAAACCGGGCACGCGCCCATCCTCATTGGTCACCCCCTGTGCCGCCAGCCCATGCGGCCCGGTCAGCGTCACCGCCATCCCGGCGGCGGGCGTGCCGTGCATCGTGTCGAGAACATGGGTCGAAAGGCTGCTCATGGCCGATCCTCCAGCCGCAATTTGGTGATTTTTCCGATTTCGGCCAGCGCGGTGGCTATTTCGGTCTCGGTATCATGGGCCGCGCGGGCCTCCATCGCGGCCAATATACCAGCCTTGTCGGTCAGCCGCACGCAGATGATGAAAGGCATGTCATGGGCCGCGCGATAGGCGGCGTTGAGCGCATGAAACCGCGCATATTCCTCGGGCGTCAAACGGTCCAGCCCGGCGCTGGCCTGTTCGGCGGCGCTGGCCTGCGTCAGATTGCCGTCGATGGCCGCCTTGCCCGCCAGTTCGGGGTGGGCGCGGATCAGGGCCAATTGTTCGGCGCGGCTGGCGGCATGGACCACCGCCATCAGATCGGCATGGCGGTCGCCCGATGAAGGCGCGGCATCGGCGCGTTCCTCCACCCATGGCGAATGTTCGAACAGGGCGTTCAATGCGAATTCCCTTCCATGCTGACATGGGCCGAGACGACTTTCCAGCCATCGGCAAATTTCACCCAAGCCTGCGTCTGCCGCCCGCGGCGATCCGATCCTTCGCGGAAAAATTCAGCATCGGCCGTGGCAAAGGCATCGCCATAGGTGGTGATCGCAACCCGGCCCAGCCGCCGCTGTGGCGACCCGCCGCGCCCCTTGCGAAACTCCCGGATTTCCTCGATGCCATAGAGCACCTCGCCCACGCCATAGCGGTTGGTGGTGGGCGCATCGTGAAACAGCGCGTCCATCGCGGGAATGTCATCCGCCATCAGGGCGCGCTCATATTCATGAAACGCCGAAGTCACTTCGGCCAGCACGACCGGATCGTCGATGGTCATGCGCCGCCTCCATAGGGATGCGTGGCGATCCAGTGGCGCGCGATCTCGCGCCGCGTGGTGATCCACGCCGCGCCGCTTTCCATCACATGATCGAGGAAACGCGCCACCGCCCACGCGCGGCCCGGCCGCCCCGCGATGCGCCCATGCAGGCCAATGCTCATCATCCGCCCGCCTTCCTCGGCCAATTGGTCGAACGTGTCGCGCAAATATCGGAAGAACTGCTCGCCGTCGGTAAAGCCGTTGAGCGCGACCATCTTCATGTCATTGGCATCGAGGCTGTAGGGCACGATCAGTTGCGCTTTGCCGTGCCGGTCATCCCAATAGGGCAGATCGTCGGCATAGGAATCGGCATCGTAAAGAAACCCGCCCTCCTGCGCGACGAGGCGGGCGGTGTTGGGGCTGGTGCGCCCCTGATACCAGCCGAGCGGGCGCTCTCCGGTCAGCGCTGTGTGGATGGCGATGGCCTTGGCAATATGCTCGGCCTCGACCTCGGGGGCAATGTATTGATAGTCGATCCAGCGGTAGCCATGGGTCGCCATCTCCCAATCGGCCTTCAGCATGGCCTCGACCGCCGCCGGGTTCTGTTCCATCGCGGCGGCCACACCGAACACGGTGACGGGCGCGGCGCGTGTCGTAAACAGGCGGTGGAGGCGCCAGAAACCGGCGCGGCTGCCATATTCATAGAGGCTTTCCATCGCCATGGCGCGGGCCGGGTGGCGCGCTGCGCCCACCATGTCGGACAGAAAGCCTTCGGACAGTTCATCGCCGTAAAGCGGGCTGTTTTCCGCGCCTTCCTCATAATTGATGACGAAATTGACCGCCACGCGCGCCCCGCCCGGCCACCGGGCATCAGGCGGCGTTGCGCCATAGCCGATCAGGTCGCGGCTCAATGCTCATCCTCCCAAGCGGAGAGCGCGGCAGGCACGGCCGCGCCCAGCGGCACGTGATGACCCTGCGCGTTCAAACAAGCCTCCAGCGCGCCCAGCGTGAGCAGCACCTTATGCTTCATCGCATTATAGCCCATCGCGCCCAGCCGCCAGATCCGCCCGGCCAAGGGGCCAAAAGCAGTGCCGATCTCGATCTCGAAATGCTCGCGCATCGCGCGGCGGATCGCTTCGCCATCGACGCCTTCGGGGATGTAAACGCCTGTCACATTGGTCATCCGGTGCGCATTATCGCCAAACAGCGTCAGGCCCATCGCGCGAAGCCCCGCGCCCATCGCCGCACCCGCAGCGCGGTGGCGGCGGTATCGCGCCTCAAGCCCTTCGCCCAGCGCTACGCGGGCGCATTCGCGCGCGCCATAGAGCATGGATGTGGCCTCGGTGTGGTGGTTCAGCCGCTTCTCGCTCCAGTAATCCATCACCATGGCCAGATCGAAATAGTTAGAACCGATGCGCGGCCCATGGCCATCGACGGCGTCGGCGGCGCGAATACCCTTTTCATCATGGCGGCGGGCGAAGATCTTCTCGGCCGCCGCGTCCGAAATGGTGATCGGCGCGATGCCCGATGGCCCGCCAAGGCACTTTTGCAGCCCCCCCGTGACAACATCCACGCCCCAGCGGTCGGCGGCGATGTCCATCCCGCCGATGGTCGCGGTCGCGTCAATATAGGTCAGCGCGCCGACCTCTCTGGCAATCGCGCCAAGGCCGTCGAGCGGCTGGGCCATCGTGGTGGACGTATCGCCATGCACGCTGCAAATCAGCGCCGGACGGACGCGCAGCGCGGCATCGCGGATCGCCTCCATCGGCACGACCTCGCCCCATGGCGCATCGACGGTTTCGAACCGCGCCCCGATCCGCGTCAGGATCTCCTGCAAGAGCAGCCCGAAGCGGCCGAAATTGACCACCAGCGCGGTTTCTCCCGGCTGGATCAGGCTGACCAGCGCCGCCTCGATTCCCGCCCGCGCCGTGCCGTCCACCAGCATGGTCCAGCGGTTTTGCGTGCCAAAGACCGGGCGATAGAGCGCCATCACCTGATTCATATAGGCGGTCATTTCCGGGTCGAACTGGCCCAGCAAATCCGCGCTCATCGCCCGCAAAACGCGCGGATGGGCATTGACCGGACCCGGCCCCATCAACAGACGCTGCGGCGGGTCGATCTCGCCAAAGAGCAGCGGATCAAGCATAGGTTGCTCCCATTTTCTCGATAAAGCCCAGCATGACGGCCAAAGCCGCCTCGGCATCGGCGGGTTCGACATGTTCGGCCGGATTGTGGCTGATGCCGTCGCGACAACGGATGAACAGCATTGCGGTGGGGCACAATTGCGCCATCACCATCGCATCATGCCCCGCCCCCGACACCAGCCGCCGCGCAGGATGGCCGTTTTCCACCAAGGCGCTCTCCAGCAGGTCCATCAGCCGCCCATCGCAGGGGCTGGCGGGCAGATCGTGGATCAGCTCGAACGTGAAATCCAGCCTGCGCGCATCGGCAATTTCGACCATCGCATCAAGGATCCGCTCCGCCGCCCGGTTGCGCCGCGCCGCATCGCCCGCGCGCACATCGAGCGTAAAACGCACCTCGCCCGCAATGACATTGGCCGCGCCCGGCAAAGCCTCGATCCGGCCCACCGTGGCGACAAGATCGCTCTCATCCGCCCGCGCAATGGCCTCCACCGCCAGCACCATTTCCGCCGCCCCGGCCAAAGCATCGCGGCGCAGCGGCATCGAACTGGTCCCCGCATGGCCCGCAAGGCCCCGCACCACCATGCCATAGCGCAATTGCGCGGCAATCCCCGTCACCACGCCCAAGGCCAGCCCCTCGGCCTCAAGCACCGGGCCTTGCTCGATATGCGCCTCCAGATAGGCCAGCGCGCCGGAATGTCTGGCTCCGGCGAGCCCGTCGGGCGAGAGGCCATATTCGGCCAAAGCCTGCGCCAGCGTGATGCCTTTTGCGTCCGCCATTTCCGGCACGGCCTCCAAGACCCCCGCCACTGCCTTGCTGGTCAGCATGGCGGCGGGAAAGCGGCTGCCTTCCTCGTCGCCAAAGGCCATCACCTCGATGGGGAAGGGCATATGCCGCCCGGAGGCCGAGAGCGCCGCCACGCATTCTACCCCCAGCATTATCCCCAAAGGCCCATCGTAAAATCCGCCATCGCGCACGCTGTCCAAATGGCTGGCGATGATGAGCGGGGGCAGGTCCAGCGTGCCGGGATAGCGCCCGATCAGATTGGCCGCCGCATCGGTGCGCGGGGTCATACCCGCCTCGACCATCCATGCCGAGAGCTGTTCACGCGCGGCGCGATAGGCAGGGCTCAGCCATGCGCGATAGAGCCCGCCCTCCATGTCGGAAAAAGGCGCGCGGCCCAAAGCCTCGCAGCGTGCGACCGCTCGTGATCCGCCTACCATGCTGATGCCTCGCCATCGCTGCGCGGATCGGTGGCGCCTTCCAATCCGCCATCGGGGCGGCGGACAATCGCGCCCGCATGGCCCATCATCGCCGTGATCGGGCCAACGCGCTCGACATCATGGCCCGCCGCGATCAGCGCATCATAGACCTCGGGCGCAAACCCGTCCTCGATCTTCAGCGTGGTGGACTGATCCCCCCATGTCCGGCCCAGCAGCCAGCGGGGGGCGGAGATCGCCTCCTGAAGATCGGCGCCAAAGCGGGCATAGCGGGAAAAGATCGCGGCCTGCGTCTGGGGCTGGCCCTCGCCGCCCATCGTGCCATAGGCCATCACCCGGCCATCATCGAACAGCGCCAGCGCGGGATTGAGCGTGTGGAACGGTTTGCGAAAGGGTTTGAGCGCATTCCACCCTTCCGGCGCCAGACGAAACGATGCGCCCCGGTTCTGCCATATGATGCCGGTTTGCGGCAGGACGAGGCCGGAGCCAAATTCGAAATAGGTGCTCTGGATGCAGGACACCACTTGCCCCCGGCTGTCGGCGGCGGCGAACCAGCAGGTGTCGCCCCACTGGCTGGGCTGGGGCCATGGCAGGGCGCGGGCCGGATCAATCCGCGCGGCCATCGCGTCGAGCGCGGCGGCATCGTCGAGCAGGGCTTGCGGATCGCTCTCCATATATTGCGGATCGCCGCAATGGCGGTCGCGCCAGAGAAACGCCTGTTTGGTGGCCTCGACAAGACCGTGGATATGATCAAACCCATCCATCGCGCCTGCCTGCAAGCGGTCGAACAGCGCGAGGATCAGCAGCGAGGCCGTTCCCTGCGTCGGAGGGGCGGCATTATACAGCGTGCCATGGCTCGTCCGCACATGGGGCGGGGCGGGGCGGGTGGCGTGATGCGCGGCCATGTCGGAGGCCGAAACCGGGCTGCCCAGCGCGGCGAGATCGGCGGCGATGTCCGACGCCAGAGGACCGCGATAGAAACTGTCGAGCCCTTCCTCGTACAGGCGCCGCAGGGTGGCGGCCAGCAAGGGCTGGCGCAGAATATCCCCCTCGCGCAGGGGATGGCCATCGGGTTCGAACACCGATGCATAGGCGCCTGGCTGAATGCGCAATTCCGGCCCCTTGGCGGCGGCAATTTCGGCCCCGCCGCGCGTTACCGCCACCCCCGCCTCGGCATGGGCGATCGCATCGCGCAGCAGGCGCGCCAAAGGCATCGTGCCGCCATCGCCTTCCAACGCTGCCTGCCACCCGCTGATCGTTCCCGCCACGGTGTTGGCCGCCAGAGGCCCGCGCCATGGCACGGCCTCCAGCCCGGCATAGAGCGCCAGATCGGCCCGTTCCGCCGCCCCGCCGCAGCCATGGATGCCATGCACCCGCCCGTCTGCCTCGCGGATCACCCAGAAGCCATCGCCGCCGATGCCGGTCATATGCGGATAGACCACGGCCAAAGCCGCCGCCACCGCCACGCAGGCCTCGACCGCGGTTCCCCCATCCTGCAAGACCGACAGCCCTGCGCGGCTGGCCAGAAAATGCGGCGCGGTGACGATGCCCTGTGCGCCCCGGATGGTCCGCATCACGCCGCCCCCGAGAGCCAGACAAAGCGCGCGATAAACAGCCCCGCCAGCACCAGCAGCAGCCAGTCCTTTTGCGTGATCTTGCCCCGCACCAGCTTGATCAGCGCATGGGCGGCAATGCCAAAGGCCAGGCCATTGGCGATGGAAAAGGTGAGCGGAATGCCCGCCAGCGTCAGGAAGGCCGGGATCGCGGCCTCCGGATCGGTCCATTCCACATCGGCCAGCGGCACCATCATCAGCGCGCCCACCAAAATCAGCGCGGGCGCCGTTGCCGCGCTGGGCACCAATTGCGCATAGGGGGCGGCAAACATCGCGGCAAAGAACAGCACGCCCGTGACAATTGCGGTCAGGCCCGTGCGCCCGCCAACCTCGACCCCGCTGGCGCTTTCGACATAGGAGGTGACGGTGGACGTGCCCGCCACCGCGCCCACCATCGTGGCCAGCGAATCGGCCACCAGCATCCGGTTCAACCCCGGAATATTGCCTGCCGGTTCAATCAGGCCCGCCCGGCGCGTCACCGCCATCAGCGTGCCCAGATTGTCGAACAGATCGACGAACAGGAACACGAACAGGATCTCGAACACGCCAAGCCCCGCCTTGCCGCCAAAGCCGAAGACGCCGCCAAGGTCGAGCTTGCCCACCGTCTCGGTCATCGCCGCGATGGAATAGGGTTTTACGTCAAAGCTGACCGCGCCCACGATCCATGCCAGAACCGTGGTGGCCGCAATCGCGATCAGGATCGCGGCATTCACCCGCCACACATGCAGCGACACCACCAGCACAAGCCCGACAATCGCCAGAATCGGCCCCGTCTCATGCAGATTGCCAAGAGCCAGACCCGTGGCCGGGCTGTTGACCACCAGACCGCCGTTTTTAAGACCGATCAGCCCGATGAACAGCCCGATGCCCGCCGCCACCGCCGCGAACAGATGCGACGGGATCGCCGCCACGATCATCTGGCGTATCCCCGCCAGCGTCAGGATCAGGAAAATCGCCCCCGACACAAATACACAGCCCAGCGCCACCGGCCACGGCACATGCATCGACTGGACCACGGTAAAGCTGAAATAGGCGTTCAATCCCATGCCCGGCGCAAGGGCCAGCGGCGTATTGGCGATCGTGCCCATCAGGATGCTGGCAAAACCGGCGGCAAAGCAGGTGGCCGCCGCCACCCCCGCCACCGGCATCCCGGCCAGCCCGAGGATCGAGGGATTGACCAGAATGATATAGGCCATGGTCAGGAAGGTCGTCGCCCCGGCCAGCACCTCGGTGCGGATCGAGGTGCCCCTTTCGGATAGCGCGAAATGGCGGTCAAGGGTAGCGGTCAGGCTCATGGCGTGGGTCCTGTGGTGCCGGTGATCCCGGCGCGGTGAAGGTGGTGGGCAGCGTCGATCAGGCGCGCTTCGGCCCATGCGGGCGCGATCATCTGGACGCCGATGGGCAGGGGCGTTTGCGCAAGCGCGGGGACCGATAGGGCGGGCAGGCCAATAAAGCTGATCGGCTGGCAAAACATGCCGAGGTTGGCGCGGACGGGAACCTGCTCGCCCTCGATCTCGATGGTCGGTTCGCCGATGCGCGGGGCGCTGCATGGCGTGGCGGGGGAGAGCAGCAGGTCGAAATCTGCGAAGAGCGCGCGGGCCTGATCGGCGACGATCCGCCGCACCCTCCGCGCGGCCAGCAGCAGATCGGCAGGCATCAGCAATCCGGCCAGCATCCGGTCGCGCACTGCCGGATCGAAATCCATCGGGCGCGTCATCAGGTCGGCGCGGTGCAGGCTGCCCCCCTCCATCGCGGTCATGCAAAAGGCCGCCGAGCGCGCCTGACTGGCGCCGGTGAGCAGTGCAGGGGCGATGGAACAGCCCAGACCCGCCAGACCATCGGCCACATGGGCCATCGCGGCATGGGCCTCGGGCGCGGCGCCGGTGGCGAAGAACCCGCCAAGGACGCCCACGCGCAGGGGGGGCATGTCGGGCGATAGCGCCACGGGTTCGACCGGGCGTTGGCCTTGCGCCGGATCGCGCGGGTCGGGGCCTTGCATCGCGTCATAGGCGGCTGCCAGCATCGCCGGGGTGCGCGCAAACAATCCGGCATGGTCGAGGCTGTGGACAAAGGGATAGACCCCGGCGCGCGACAGGCGGCCAAATGTCGGCTTCAGCCCATAAACCCCGCAGAGCGAGGCTGGCACCCGGATCGACCCGTTGGTGTCCGACCCCAGCGCGACATCCACCAGCCCCGCCGCCACCGCCGCCGCCGATCCGCCCGATGATCCGCCTGCGATGCGGCTGGGATCATGCGGGTTGCGCGTGGTGCCGTAATGGCTGTTTTCCGTGGCAAAGCCATAGGCATATTCGTCCATGTTGGTCATGCCGACCAACCGGCTCCCCGCCGCCTTCAACCTTGCCACCAGCGTGGCGTCCTGCGCGGCCACTTTGCCGTCATCGGCGTTGATCCTGGACCCCGCCAGCGTGACATGACCCGCCACATCGAACAGATCCTTGGCGGCAAAGGTCGTGCCCGCCAAAGGTCCGTCCGGCGTGGGGCCATTGGGCAAGGGGCCGCCTTCGGGCAGGAGCGTAGTGAAGATATTGAGCGGGTCGATCATGGCGCGATCAACTCGGCAGGGTCCACCAGACAATCGTCTATTTCGCGCAAATGCGCGCCATGACGCGCCAGCAGCGCCAGATTGGCCATGATCCCGGCGCGGCATTCCGGTGGTGGGGCCAATCCCGCCACGCGCAGCAGGACATCGAGTGTCGCCTCATCGATGTCCCCGCTCATCTGGCCTCCGTTAATTGCCCCAACTCTCTTTGCCCCGGCGACCCTGTGCGAGAAAGCGCAAATTTTTGCCCCGCGCGTTGCAAAAATTCGCGCGCCCCTCTTATTCCTCCCGCAGGATGATCGCCGCCTCGGGCTTGTGCTTGCGGATTTCCTCCTTGCTCAGCCCGTCCACCTCATGGGGAAACACCAGCCATTCGTCGGTTTCATAGACATAGAAATCGGGCTTGATGTCCACTTTGGACCGGCTCGGCTTGTAATAAACGGTGGCGCTGCGGATCGTCTTGGGCGTGTTGTGGCGGCACCGCGCAGCCAGTTCCTTGAGGAACGCGGCGATCGAGCGCCCGCTGTCGAACACATCGTCGATGACAAGCAGCTTGTCGGTGGGTTCGAGCGTGTCGATCAGATAGCCCAGCGAATAGACCTGAACCTCGTCCTTTTGCGCGTCAATGCCGGTATAGCTGGCCGTGCGCACGGCGATATGGTCGGTCACCACGCCGTGATATTCCAGCAGCTCCTGAACCGCGATGCCGACAGGCGCGCCCCCGCGCCAGATGCCCACGATATGGGTGGGGCGAAAATCGGAATCGAGGATTTTATTGGCAAGGCGAAAGGAGTCGGCAAGCAGGTCATTGGCCGAGAGATAACGCTTTTCGATCATGGCAGAACGGCTCTTTTGATGTCGGATTGGGCGAGGTTAAACGCTTTACGCGCCCTTGAACAGGCTCGCGGGCAAAAGCGCGTAGGACCAAAGGGCAATTCGCCTATTGCCGATAATTGCGGCAAGTTGATCCCATACAAGCGACCCGGCGCGAAGCCGGGCGCGGGATGAGGAGAAGATCATGCCTACTCTGATTGTCAGCTATCCTGTTGGCGATGGCACCGCCTTTGACGCCGAATATTATGTCGAGACGCATATCCCCCTGGTCCGCACCTGCTGGACGCCCTATGGGCTGAGCGGCGCCGAGGTACTCCTGCCGCATGGCGAGCAGCCGTGGCACGCGGCGGTGCTGCTGCGTTTTGAAAGCAGCGAGGCGATCGATGCGGCGCTGAACGGGATCGAGACGCCCAAGGTGATGGCCGATCTGGCCAATTTCACCAATATCGCGCCGGTGATCTATCGGGCTTTCTGATGCTCTGAGCCGAAACTGACGTTTCGGCAGCCGGTGCCGCGCTCAATCGGGAAGCGCGGCCACAAACCGTTGCACCACCGTGGCCGCATTGCGCGCGGCGAGGCGGCCGAACACCCATGACTGGTTCGGCCCGGAATCGCCGCCCGCAAGGTCGGAGAGCGAGCGGAAGCCGATGAAGGGTACCTGATTGGCATAGGCGACATGGGCCGTCGCCGCCGTTTCCATGTCCAGCACCTGCGCCTTGAACTGGGCAAAGAGATATTCGCGATATTCGGCATTGTCGGCAAAGGCGGGGCCGGAAATGCCATTGCCGCCCACCATCACGCGCGGCTGGTGGTCGAGGCAGCGCCCGGCCTCGGCCGAAACGCCGCGCGTCTGGGGGATCGGCTCGTTGGCGGGCAGGCAGCGTTCGAGGGCAAAGCCCCCCACCGATTTGCGCGCCAGCGCCAGCAGCGCGGGATCGGCCGGAAACCAGCGGTGGCGCTTGGCCGGCTGCGTGGCATTGCCCACGCGCACCGTGCGCGGGATCATCATGCCGTAATTGCTCAGATGGTCCGGGTCGTCATAGATGTCGGGGCTGATGAACTGATCGCCCTTTTTGCGGCCCAGCGCGACCTCCATATACTGCGCCCATTGGTCGGCCACCACCACATCGCCCACCGACAGCGCCGGATCAATGCCGCCCGCAATGCCGGAAAAGACGATGCGTTTTACGTTGAACCGGTCGATCACCAATTGCGTGTTCATCGCCGCATTGACCATCGAGACGCCCGATTGCAGCAAGACCACCGGACGCCCCGCCATCGTGCCGGTCAGGATGGTCAGGCCGTTGATGTGATAGGCTTTGGGAGCTTTCACCGCGCCCTCCAGCGCCACCCATTCCGGCTCGAACGCGGTGATGATGACGGTGCGGGGGTTGGCGTCCAGCTTGCCCGCAGCGACAGCGGCAGGCTTGGCCGAAACGGGGGCCGCAACCGAGGCCCCCCCTATTGCCGATGTCGCAAGGGCAAGAGCAAGCAGGCAGCGGCGGGCGATCATGGCAAACTCCATTGCAGACATGGCCCAAGGGTGGGGCAGGGCCCAAGGTTGGAGCAGGGCGACGCGAGGTGTCAACCGGGCCGAATTGCGGATGGGCCTGTTCAAACCGGGCGCGATGGCGCAAGGGTCTCGCCATGGAACTCGATAGGCTGCTTCACCACTATTTCAAAACTGCCGATCTGGCCGATGTCGATCCCGATACGCTGGCGATGGGCTGTGAACAGCTTGCGCTCGATTTCGGGGTCGAGCAGGAGGGCGGGCGCAAATTCGCGCTCTGGGTCCTGCTCGATGCGCTGGGCATGGCCCCGCCGCCCGCCGAGGCGTTCAAGGACCACCCCGAACTGGTCGATCCGGCCTATGACTGGCAGCGGGCAACCTATCGGGCCGAACGCGACCAGTCTTAACGCGACCAGTCTTAACGCGCAGGGTTAACGCGGCGCGCAGGAATAGCGGCCCGGATCGCCCGAAAATTGCGCAAAACCGGGATAGGGACAAAGCGGCATCGTCTCGCTCCCGCTCCGGCGATAGGCGGCGACGGCCTCGGGCGCGCTGCCCTTTTCCACCCAATCGACCACTGCGCCCAGCAGGTCGAACGTGTCAAATGCATTGCCTCCGCCGCAATGGCCCATGCCCGGCACCATATAGAACCGGCTGGCATCGGTGAAAGCCGAGCCATTGGCCGCCGCCGCGCGCTGCCAATAGTCCCATGTGTCAAAGGCGGAGAACCACGGGTCGGATACGCCGTGATAGAACAGCAGCTTGCCGCCATGGCCCAGAAAGCCCGACAGGTTGGTCCAGCGGTCGGTGTCGGTCAGCCCTTGAACAAAATCGGCGCGGATTGCCTCAATTCGGGCGTCGGGGTCAAAAGTCAGATCGCGGATCGGGGGGCCAAGCGGGCCGGACATGCCGGTGGGCAGAAAACCGGGAATGCCGCCGCCCGTGGCGATGATGCCCGTGTCATAGGGAAAGGGCGAATAGAGCGCATGGCCCGCCCTGTCGCGCGGGGGCTGGAACGCGCGTTCGAGCACTTCGGCCTGTAGCGGCGAGAGGCAATTCTGCGTCGCGCCGGGCGCGCAGATCAGCGCGGCCGGGCGGAAATGACAGGCGGCCACATGGGCGATCATGCCATCCTTGCGCCCGTCCAGCGCGTCGCATTGGTTCAAGAGGCCATCAAGGATGGTCTTGCGGTCGGCGGCGGAAAAGATCTGGGCCGGAATCGGCAATCCGGCCGCATCGCGCGGGGCGGCCTGATTAAAGGTGATGGCGGCGTGCGTGGTGGCCAGATTGGAATTACCCGTCCGCATCGCGGGCGCCCCAATCACCAGTCCGTCAAACAATTCAGGATAGCGCTGGGCGGCCAGCATGGTCTCGCGCCCGCCGGTCGAACAGCCCGCCATATAAGAATGCGCGATCGGGCGGCGGTAATAGGCCCGCGTAATCGCCTTGCCCAGCAGCGCGACCTCTCGCACCGAGCTTTCGGCAAAATCGAGCGCGGCGCGTTGATCGACCATGAATTCCCGGTCGAACACCGCGCCCTTGTGGCCGCTGTCATGACTGATCACGGCAAAGCCGCGCGCCAGAGCGGGGGTCTTTCCAGAGGCCGCCGCGCCGATGGGCGGCCGCACCGAGCCGTTCAGCCCGCCCCCGCCTTGCAGCAGAAAGCGTCCCTGCCAGTTGGCGGGCATCGCGATGGCAAAGCCTATGCCATAGGCAACGCCCTTGGATTGGCGGGCATTGATCGTGCCTTCGACCCGGCAATGGGCGGGCAGTTCAACCGGCGGCGCGCCCATTTCGCCCGGCATCGAGCCCGCCGCGACCATCCGCGCCGAGGTGATCGCCACGCCGGGGCCGAAATTCTGGCGCGCCATGGCCGCACAGGTGTCCGCCGCCCCAAGCGCAGGCGCGGCGATCGCAGGAGAGGCGGCCAGCGGCATGAGCAGCAGGGCCGAGCGCAGGGAAAGCAGAGACATCGGGGGCGGTCCTCTCAACGCAGGCTTTATCAGCCTATCGTTGTAAGGTATGACAATCGCATCGCCCGCTGACAAGAAATTTCAGGCCGCAGCGCTTCGCCGCCGCAGCGCTCAATGCAATATGGTCCCGGCCGGAATTTCGAAATAGGCGCCGGTCGCCATCCGCCGCTCTGCGCCGTTGAGCGCGCCCGCCAGCGCGCCAAGGCAGGCCAGCGTCATGCTGGCCCCGCCCGAGGTGGTTTCCTCAAAGCGATAGGGCAGCAGCACCGAGGCCAGCGGCGTGCCGTCGGCCCCGCGCGAAAGGCAAAAGCCGCTGTCCTCGCCCATCAGGATCAATACCGCGCTCTCCAACGCGCCGACGGCCAGAACGGCCTCGATCCGATCGCGCGGCGGCGGCATCAGACCCTGCAGCAAAAGGGCTTCGGGCGCATGGTCGAGCAGGTCGAGAAAGAGGCGCAGCAGAGCGATCTCCTGCCCGGCCTGCGCGCCCTTGATGGTCTGGGCCAATTCGTCCAGCCGGTTGAACCATTCCGAGCGATCCATCGGGATACCATTGCGCGAGCCCATTATCTTCCTTTCGTTGTCGCGCCGCTTTTACACGAAGGGGTTGCCCCAGAAGCTTTCGGGCAACCCCAGTATTTTGCGCTAGGCGGTATCAACCAGTCGGATGCGCGGTTGTTTAACCCTTGGCCCGCGCCGCGATGCGTTCATCCACCCGCCGCTCCAGCATGGCCAGCGGCAGGATGCCGTCCTTGAGCACATCGTGGAACCAGCCCATGTCGAACTTGGCACCCAGCGCCTTCTGCGCCTTTTCGCGCTGGGCCACCCAGACGTTGTGGCCGATCTTGTAGCTGCACGCCTGACCGATCAGGCAGATATAGCGCTCGATCTCGCTCTGGCTGCGGCCGCGGACAAAGCCGGTGGTGTCCATCATATAGCGCGTGGCCTCCTCGCGGCTCCAGCGCTTGGCATGGATGCCGGTGTCCACCACCAATCGCGTGGCGCGGAACAGCAGCGATTGCAGATAGCCCGCCTCGTCCAGCCCCGGCAACGCGCCCAGTTCATAGGCCACCTGTTCGGCATACAGCGCCCAGCCCTCGGTATAGGCCGAATTGAACGTGTTGCGCAGCAAGAGCGGCAGATTGCCCGCGCGCCGCACATAGGAGAGCTGAAGGTGATGGCCCGGCACGCCTTCGTGATAGGTCAGATCGGGCAGGCCATATTTGGGCCAGTTGGCCGTATCGCGCAGGTTGATCCAATAGATCGCCGGGCGCGATCCGTCGAAGGGCGCGCGGTAATAATAGCCGTTGGGCGCGCCATCCTGAATTTCGACCGGCACGCGGCGGATTTCCAGCGGATCGTTGGGCGGATCGTTAAACGCCCCGCCCAGCCTTTGCTGCATCGCCGTCACGCTGTGGTTCAGGCTTGCCAGCAGCGCGGCGCGGCCTTCGTCGGTGTTGGGATAAAGCTGGTCGGCGCGGGTGTTGAGCGCGGCAAGACGCGCGCCGATGGTCCCCTGCGTCATGCCATTGGCGCGCAGCACCTTGTCCAGGCGGGCCGAGAGGTCGGCCACCTGGGCAAGGCCGATCTTGTGGATCTCCTCGGGGGTAAAGGTCGTCGTGGTCGCCTCGGCCAGGGCGGCGGCATAGATCGCCTCGCCATCTTTCACGCGCCAGATGCCGTCGCCCGCCGGGGTCTGACCTTTCAGGCTCTCGACAAAGGCGATCTGGCGGTCGAGCGCGGGATAGACCTTGGCCGCGATGATGGCGGCGGCGCGCGCCTGCCAGTCGCCCGCGATGCCCGCCTTGGCCGAGCGGCGCGCCAGCGAGGTGGCCATGCCGCTTTCCTCCGGCTTTGCCCCGCGCAGCGCCCGCATCTGCCCCAGCGTCAGATCCAGCGACCAGCCCGGCGCGACCAGCCCGCGCGCGATCCGCGATTTCTGCTTCTCGCTGTCCTGATCAATCGCCCGGTCAAAGGCATCGAGCCGCGCCAGATAGGCTTCGGCATCCTCTTTGGTCGCCACCGGATGCTGGCTGTCGAGGAAATCGGGCACTTCGAAATAGGCGCCGTCGGCCTGCGAGAGGACATAGGGCTGCTCCACGCTCTCGATGCCCGATTTGGCCGAGGCGATGGCGCGATCCTCATACCACAGCGCCAGTTCGCGCTGCTGCGCCGCGGTGGGCGAGAGGGTGGCCGGGTTGATCGCGCGCAGCGCGGCGGCGGCCCGGCGGTGATCGGCCAGCACGCGCTCGAAACCGGCGGCGCTGCGATCGTTCAGCTGCGAGCGCAGCGCGGCGCGCTCATCCTTGTCCAGCCCGATCGAGGTGGCATCCTGCGGCGCAAGGGCGAGGCGTTCGTAAAAGATCCGGTCGGTCAGCGCGACGAAATCGGCGTCTGCCTTGCCGGATGCCTTGTCCGATCCCATGCCGGACACGTTGCCCGCCGCCCGCGCCGCGCCCGGCAGGGCGGCCGCCAAAGCCGCACCGGCGCCCGAGGAGAGGAATGCGCGTCTTTTCATATCTGTCTTCCCCGCAAAACTTTCTGACGCGCGGTGGTGTATCAGCAGGTCGCTAATTGACAAGAATGAAAGTAAGCGCGGCCATAAAGGAAGGCCCGCCGGATCGCTCCGGCGGGCCTCAAGTCGACTCCTCCCCAGGAGTTCAAACGAAATTGTCTTCTCCGGTCTATCGGCGCGTCACACTGCCCAGCCGGTGATAGAGATTGGAGAACTTGGCGGTTCCCGGCGCGTCCTCATGAGCGCGCAGATAAAACAGTACCGCTTCCTGCAAGAGCCGGAAGTCCTCGGTCGAGAGGACGGCGCGGGCGCGGGCGGGTTCGCGAACTTGGGTCGTCATCGTCTTTCTCCTCGTTGCAAGAAGGGTTGGGCAAGAAGGGTTGGCATTAAAGAGTGGGAACGGCCCCGGCCTACTGGAGCCGTTCCCATCGCGGCATTTACGCTGCGAATTGATTCATCGTGTTGTGGACCCCGCCGGCCTTCAGCGCGGCTTCGCCCGAGAAATATTCCTTGTGATCGTCGCCAATGTCGCTGCCCGACATGTTCTGGTGCTTCACACAGGCGATGCCCTGGCGGATTTCCTGACGCTGCACGCCCTTGACGTAACCCAGCATACCGGCCTCGCCGAAATATTCCTTGGCCAGATTGTCGGTGCTCAGCGCCGCCGTGTGATAGGTGGGCAGGGTGATCAGGTGGTGGAAGATCCCCGCCTGAGCCGCCGCGTCACGCTGGAAGGTGCGAATGCGTTCGTCGGCTTCGATCGCCAGTTCGGTGTCGTCATAATCAACGCTCATCAAACGGGTGCGGTCATAGGCCGAGACATCCTTTCCTGCTTCGACCCAGGCGTCGAACACCTGCTGGCGGAAGTTCAGCGTCCAGTTGAACGAAGGCGAATTGTTGTACACCAGCTTGGCATTCGGGATCACCTCGCGGATACGGCTGACCATGCCGCCGATCTGGCCGATATGCGGCTTTTCGGTTTCGATCCACAGCAGGTCCGCGCCGTTTTGCAGCGAGGTGATGCAGTCGAGAACGCAGCGGTCTTCCCCGGTGCCAGTGCGGAACTGGAACAGGTTGGAGGGCAGGCGCTTGGGACGCATCAGCTTGCCGTCGCGGGTGATCAGCACGTCGCCGTGGGTGATCTGATCGGCGGTCACTTCGTCGCAGTCGAGGAAGCTGTTGTACTGATCGCCGATGTCGCCCTTTTCGCGGACATAGGCAATCTGCTTGGTCAGCCCCGCGCCCAGCGAGTCGGTGCGGGCCACGATCACGCCATCATCAACGCCCAGTTCGAGGAAAGCGTAACGCACCGCGCGGATCTTCGCGAGGAAGTCTTCGTGCGGAACGGTGACCTTGCCGTCCTGGTGGCCGCACTGCTTTTCATCCGAAACCTGATTTTCGATCTGGATGCAGCAGGCGCCCGCCTCGATGAACTTCTTGGCCAGCAGATAGGTGGCTTCGGCATTGCCGAAACCGGCGTCAATGTCGGCGATGATCGGCACGATATGGGTCTGGAATTCGTCGATCTTGTGCAGGAGACGATGGGTATTGACCGCATCGCCGGCTGCCTTGGCGGCGTCGAGTTCGCGGAACAGGCCGCCCAGCTCGCGGGCATCGGCCTGGCGCAGGAAGGTGTAAAGTTCTTCGATCAGATCCGACACGCTGGTCTTTTCATGCATCGATTGATCGGGCAGCGGCCCAAATTCGCTGCGCAGCGCGGCAACCATCCAGCCCGAAAGATAGAGGTAGCGGCCCTTGGTGCTGCCGAAATGCTTCTTGATCGAGATGAGCTTCTGCTGCCCGATGAACCCGTGCCAGCAGCCCAGCGACTGGGTGTAATTGGCGGGGTCGGCGTCATAGGCGGCCATGTCCTGGCGCATGATCTTGGCGGTATAGCGCGCAATATCAAGGCCAGTGCGGAAACGGTTCTGCAGGCGCATGCGGGCGACATTGGCCGCGTCGATGCCGTTCCATGTGTCGGTGTTAGGACCAATGGCCGTGTTGGCTTCGGCGATGGTGGACTGGTACGTCATGGCTTCAACTCCCGCTGGGTGTAACGCGCCCGGTCATGGTTGGGCATCTGCGTTGTTGAAGCCTGTTTATGCCGTGGCGCGATTCGAGAAAATTCACGGCGAGGTGTGGCTGTAAAACTTTACATCTTTTGTCTGTAAAGTTGTATAGGTGTGACAAGACAGCCACGAAAGGAGGCCCCCATGTCCGGACCAAAGCCCTTGTATATGGGGCCGCGCCTGAAACGCCTGCGCCGCGAACTGGGGCTGACGCAGCAGGCGATGGCGGCCGATCTGGAGATTTCGCCCTCCTATGTCGCGCTGCTCGAACGCAACCAGCGCCCCTTTACCGCCGATCTCGTGCTGCGCCTTGCGCGGGCCTATCGCCTCGACCTCGACGATCTGGGCGGGGATGAGGGCGCCGATTATGGACGGCGGCTGCAGGACGTGCTGCGCGATCCGATCTTTGCCGACATCGATCTGCCCGCGCTGGAAGTGGCGGATCTGGCCACCTCCTTCCCCGGCATTTCCGAGGCTCTCCTGCGGCTCCACGGCGCCTATACCCGCGAACAGGCCGCGCTGGCCGACCTTTCGGCGGGCGGCGGCAGTCAGACGCCTGACCCCGTGGCCGAGGCGCGGTGCTTTATCTCCGCCCGCCGCAACTGGTTCCCCTCGCTCGATGCGCGGGCCGAGGGCATCGCCGCCCTCGTGGCCGAATCGGGCGATCCCAAAGCCTACCTTGCCCAGCGCCACGGCATCCGTACCCGCAGCCTGCCCGACCATGTGATGATGGGCGCGATCCGCCGCTTTGACCGGCATAATCAGCAATTGCTGCTGGTCGATACGCTCTCGGCCAATACGGCCCGGTTTCAGGCCGCGCTCCAGATCGCCTATCAGGAATGCCGGGGCGATATCAACGCGATCACCCGTGAGGGCGCTTTTGCCAGCCAGACCACATCGAACCTCGTCCGCCGCGCGTTGGCGGGCTATGTCGCGGCGGCCATTCTGATGCCCTATGACGCCTTTGCCCGCGCGGTCGAGGATCGGCGCTATGACATCGAGGCCGTCGCCCGCCTGTTCGGCACCAGTTTCGAACAGACCGCCCACCGTATGACCACGCTGCACAAGCCCAATGCGGAAAAGGTGCCCTTCTTCTTCCTGCGCCTCGATGCGGCGGGCAATATCTCGAAACGGCTCGACGGCGCGGGTTTCCCCTTTGCCTCGCATGGTGGCGGATGCCCGCTCTGGAACGTCCACGATTGCTTCGCCGCGCCGGGCCGCGTCCACACCCAATGGCTCGAATTGCCCGATGGCCAGCGCTTCTTTTCCATCGCCCGCACCGTCGAATCGGGCGGCGGCGGATACCGCCAGCCCCGCATCCTGCGCGCCGTTGCCCTTGCCTGCGCCGCCGAGCATGCGCCCCGTCTGATCTATGCCGAAGGCGCCGATCCGCGCCGCGCCGAGGCTGCGCCTATCGGCGTGTCATGTCGGTTGTGCCATCGCCCTGATTGCGCGGCGCGTGCTTTGCCGCCGATCGGGCGCGAGGTGATGGCGGAGGATTATCGGCGGGGGGCGGCGCCGTTTGGCTTGGCGGAGAGTTAGGGATTTATGCCTCCGGCGGGCAAAGGGACTCGTCCCTTTGCAATCCCGTTAACGGGGGTGGGTTTGATGCGGTGTGATGGTTTTAAAGCCTGCGGCGCGGCGAACTTACGTTAAAGGCGGCGCAGGCTTTCAAATTCAGACATTACGTCCGACACCGGGCGCCGAACCCATGGCGCCACGAAGACAGTAATGGGAGCGCGAGGGTCTAGACCCTCGCATCTCAACCCCCTTCAATCCCTGGCCCACTCCGCCCCCGCCAACCTCCGCGCCAGAAACTCGATCAACGCCACCACCCGCGCGGGGCGCAAGGTTCCGGGCGGCGTGACCAAATGCAGCGCGATGTCGGGGATGCGCCATTCGGGCAGCACTTCAACCAAAGCCCCGCTGGCCAGATGTTCCCAGACCATAAAGTCGGGCTGGAGCGCCATGCCCTTGCCCGCCAGCAGTGCAGGGGTCAGCGCATCGGCATTGTTGGCCGAGAGGCGGCCTTCGACAGTGACGATATAGTCGCCCTGACTGGCATGGGAAAATCGCCAGACCCCCGGCACGGCAAGGTTGGAGTAGAGCAGCGCGGGCAGGGAGGCCAGATCACGCGGATGGGCGGGCGCGCCATGCGCGGCCAGAAAGCCGGGGCTGGCCACCAGCGGTCGGCGCACCTTGCACAGGCGGCGCGCGCGCAGCGAGCTGTCCTCCAGCCCCGCGATGCGCAGCACCACATCATGCCCGCCCCCCACCACATCAACCAGCGCGTCCGACAGGTCGAGATCGACGTGAACCTGTGGATAGGCCGCCATGAAATCGGGCAGGATGGGGGCCACATGGCGCAGGCCGAAACTCATCGGCACAGCAAGGCGCACCGTCCCGCGCGGGGTGAGTCCTTGCGCGCTGGCCTCGGCCTCGGCGGCTTCGCCATCGGCCAGAATGCGCCGCGCCCGTTCCAGCACGCCCTTGCCGCTCTCGGTCAACGTCAACCGGCGCGAGGTGCGATGCATCAAAGGTACGCCAAGGCGCATTTCCAGCCGCGTCATCGCCTTGGATACGGTTGGCTTCGACAGGCCCAGCGCGGCGGCCGCCCCGGCAAATGACCCATGCTCGACCACCTTGGCAAAGATCGCCCATGCTTCAAGATCGGGCAAGCTCATCAATAGGCCTTCATGGGTAAAATCCTTTCACCGATGCTTTTCCATCATTGCCATTTCTTTGCGCGGTGCAATCCCTATCTTGGCCCCAACAGCCGCCTATCCATACAGCGGCGCACTGGAGAAAGCCGATGATCGAACTTCGCCC
Organism: Novosphingobium sp. KACC 22771; assembly: GCF_028736195.1. Classification (GTDB taxonomy): domain Bacteria; phylum Pseudomonadota; class Alphaproteobacteria; order Sphingomonadales; family Sphingomonadaceae; genus Novosphingobium. The sequence goes on from NZ_CP117881.1 coordinate 831,156, forward strand.
CTTTGCCGGCCTTGGCCATGCCAATCATGGCTGGCTGGACGCCAATCACCACTTTTCCTTTGCCGATTATTACAACCCGGCCCGGATGCAGTGGGGCCCGCTGCGCGTATGGAATGATGACACGATCGCCCCCAAGTCGGGCTTTCCGCCCCATCCCCACCGTGACATGGAAATCATCACCTATGTCCGCACCGGGGCGATCACGCACAAGGACAGCCTGGGCAACACCGGCCGCACGGCGGCAGGCGACGTTCAGGTGATGAGCGCAGGTTCGGGCATTACGCATGCCGAATACAACCTTGAGGACGAGGTGACGACGCTTTTCCAGATCTGGATTGCGCCGACCTCGCGCGGCGGCGAGCCGAGCTGGGGCGCCAAGCAATTCCCGCGCGGCGAGCGTGCCGGGCAGATGATCGTGCTGGCCAGCGGTTACAAGGACGATGCCGACGCCCTGCCGATCCGCACCGAGGGGCGCGTATTGGGCGCCACCATCCGCGCTGGCGAGAGCGTGGACTACCCCTTGGGCGCACAGCGCAAGGGCTATCTGGTCTCGGCCAAGGGCCGGATCGAGGTCAATGGCATCGCCGCCCAGCCGCGCGATGGCGTGGCCATTGCCGAGGAAGAAAACCTGCGTATCACCGCCCTTGATGATGCCGAAATCGTGCTGGTCGAAACCGCATAAAACGCCCGGAAAGAAGGAGAGGTCCCATGACTGATTTTGCCGTCAACAGCCCCGTCGAAATGATGATCGTGCCCCCCCTGCGCGATCTGGGCGATGGGTTCAATGTCCGCCGCGCCCTGCCCAATGCGGGGCGGCGGATGGTGGGGCCTTTCATTTTCCTCGACCAGATGGGCCCGGCGGTCTTTACCCCCGATCAGGCGCTGGATGTGCGGCCCCATCCGCATATCGGGCTGGCCACGCTGACCTATCTGCTGGACGGGGCGATCATGCACAAGGACTCGCTGGGCAGCGAGCAGGTGATCGAACCGGGCGCGGTCAACTGGATGACGGCGGGGCAGGGCATCGTCCATTCCGAGCGGACCCCCGAAGGGCTGCGCGGCAAGGAAGGCGGGCTGTTCGGGCTGCAGACCTGGTTGGCGCTGCCGACGCAATATGAGGAAACCGCGCCCGAATTCTTCCACTATGGCGCGGGCGGTATGCCGCGCGATGGCGACAAGGGTTTCCACCTTTCGGTCATCGCCGGAGAGATGGATGGGCTGGTCTCGCCGGTCAAAACCTATTCGGATGTCCTGTGCGGCGATCTGATCCTCTCGCCGGGTGGGCGTTATCGTCTGGCCGCCGACCATGTCGAGCGCGCCGCCTATGTGGTGAATGGCGAGGTTACGGTCGAGGGGCAGGAGGGCAGCTTTGCCACCAGCCAGCTCATCATCTTCAAACCCGGCGCCGAGGTGGTGATCACCAGCGCGAACGGTGCCCGCATCTTCCTGATCGGGGGCGAGCCCTTTGCCGAAAAGCGCTATGTTTACTGGAACTTCGTCTCCAGCCGCACCGACCGTATCGAACAGGCCAAGCAGGATTGGCGCGAGAGTCGTTTTGGCCATGTGGTGGGCGATGACGAGTTCATCCCTCTGCCCGAGGACGTACCGGGCGTGAAGCTCAAGTGAGGATCGCAACTTTCAATACATTTGACGACATTCCAAGACTTGACTTTACCATGGCCAAAAGCGACCCCTAAGGCTGGTCGGGGGCGGCCGCTTGCGCTGTGCCCGAAGGAAATCGGGAGAATTTATGCGCAAGATTTCGATGATGATTGGTGCGCTCGCGCTGGGCGTGGCGGTGGCGGCTCAGGCGGCATCGCCCGCCCAGACGATCGAGGCGCGCCAGAAGTCGCTCAAGGAAATGGGCAAGGCGATGAAGGGCGCGGGCGATTCGTTCAAGTCGGGCAACCCCGACGCCGCCGTCATCAAGGCTAGCGCCGCCACCGTTGCCGGTTATGCCGACAAGCTGGGCACCTGGTTCCCCAAGGGCACCGGCGCCGAAGCGGGCGTGAAGACCGCCGCCAAGGCTGAAATCTGGACCGATCAGGCCGGTTTCAAGAAGGCCGCCGCTGACTTCTCGGCCGCCGCCAAGGGCTTCAAGGCCGCCGCCGACACGGGCGATCTGGCCGCAGCCGGCAAGGCGATGGGCGCGCTGGGCGGCACCTGCAAGGGCTGCCACGAAAAGTTCAAGAACAAGGACTGATTACAGGTCTTTGGCTCGCAATTTCGGGGCGCCCGGCCAAGGTCGGGCGCCCCTTGCTGTTTGGGGGGTCCGTGATGGATCAGGATAAATCGCGCACAATCCGGCTCTGGTCTTTGCCGGTGCGTCTGTTTCACTGGAGCGTGGTGGTGCTCGTGCCCGCGATGTGGGCCACGTACAAGGCCGGCAAGATGGACCTGCATATCAAGCTGGGGCTCGCGCTGGTGTTTATCGTGGGCTTTCGCATCATCTGGGGCTTTCTGGGCTGTCAGACCGCGCGTTTCACCAGTTTCGTGAAGGGGCCGAGCGCGATCCTTGCCTATCTGCGCAGCGGGCGCGGGGCCGATGGCGGCCCGGTGCTGGGCCATAACCCGCTGGGCGCGCTGTCGGTGCTGGGCCTGCTGGGGCTGATGGCGGCGCAGGTCACGCTGGGCCTGTTCGCCACCGATACCGATGCCACCTATTCGGGGCCGCTCAATTACTGGGTGGGGTCCGATCTGGCGGAAAAACTGACTGATCTGCACGAGGTCGGGTTCAACCTGATCGTGCTGATGGTGGTGGTCCATCTGGGCGCGGTCATTTTCTACACCGTGGTCAAGAAGGAAAAGCTGGTGCCCCCGATGGTGACCGGCAAGAAGACCTATGACGAACCCGTGGCTCAGCCCAAGAGCGCCCCGCTGTGGCGTCTGGCGCTGGCGCTGGTGCTGGCCGGGGGTTTGACCTGGTGGGTCTATCACGGCGGCCATTTCGTGCCTCCGCCGCCCCCGGCTTACGATATTTCCTATTAAGGGCCTATAATCAGGGGCAGGGGTCCGGGTACAGGTTGTAAACCTCGTTGATCGCCGTCAGCGCTTCTTCCGGGATGGGGGTGAGGCTGGCGGCGATGTCGACCTTGAGCTGTTCGACGCTGGTGGCCCCGATGATTGAACTGGTGACAAACGGGCGGCTGCAGACAAAGCCCAGCGCCAGTTGCTCGGGCGAGAGGCCGAAAGCATGGGCCACGGCGATATAGCGCGCGGCGGCCTGCGGCTGGTTGACGGTGAAATAGCGGGTGAACTGCTTGGCGACATCAACGCGCGAGCCCTTGGGCACCACGCCGCCCAGATATTTGCCCGACAGATGCCCGGCGGCCAGCGGCGAATAGGCCAGCAGGCCAACGCCTTCGCGCAGGGCAAATTCGGACAGGCCCATTTCGAACACACGGTTCAGAAGGTTATACGCATTCTGGATCGAGGCCACGCGCGGCAGGCCCTTGTCGCGGTGCAGGCGCAGCGCTTCCGATACGCCCCAGGGCGTCTCGTTCGACACGCCAAAGGCGCGGATCTTCCCCGCCTTGACCAGATCCTCCAGCGCCGAAATGCTTTCTTCCAACGGCGCGGCATCGGCGCGGTCATTCAACGATTGCAGCCCGCGCCCGCCAAACATCGGCACACCCCGGTCGGGCCAGTGCAGTTGATAAAGATCGAGGTAATCGGTCTGAAGCCGCCGCAGGCTGTCGTCGATGGCCAGTTGGATATTGCGCCGGTCAAGACTGTTGTTGCCGCCGCGCAGCGGGAAATGGCGCGCCGGGCCGGACACTTTGCTGGCCAGCACGATTTTGTCGCGGCGGCCCGATTGGGCGATCCATGCGCCGATCATCTCTTCGGTCCGGCCAAAGGTTTCGGGGCTGACCGGGGTGACGGGATACATTTCGGCGGTGTCGATAAAATTGACGCCATGGTCGAGCGCGACCTCGATCTGCTCATGCGCCTCGGCCTGTGTGTTCTGCGAACCAAAGGTCATGGTGCCAAGGCAGACGGCGCTGACCGAAAGGCCGGTTGTGCCAAGCGGGCGATAATCCATGCGGGGGCAATTCCTGATTGGGGGTAAGGGGATAGGAGGCCCCAAGATAGGATGTGGGGGCCGGTTCATCCAGAGGGATAAAGCGGGATTTGTGCGCCGACAAGAAAACTCTACTGGATTAGTTGTCATTGAGGATTAATCTGATCCGGTCCATGGCTTGAGCGCCAAAAGATCCGGCGCGGCGGAGCGGCGCCAACAAGAGGAAAGGCAAGACCGATGAAGGCCGATTCGATTCTCGCAACCATTGGCGGCACGCCCCATGTGCGCCTCTCGCGCCTGTTTCCCGATCACGAGGTCTGGGTAAAGAGCGAGCGCGGCAACCCCGGCGGTTCGATCAAGGACCGCATCGCGCTGGCCATGGTCGAGGCGGCTGAGGCCGACGGCACATTGCAAGCCGGGGGCACCATCATCGAGCCCACCAGTGGCAACACCGGCATCGGCCTTGCGCTGGTCGCGGCGGTCAAGGGCTACAAGCTGATCCTGGTCATGCCCGAAAGCATGAGCATCGAGCGCCGCCGCCTGATGCTGGCCTATGGTGCGACGTTTGATCTGACCCCGCGCGAAAAGGGCATGAAGGGCGCGATCGAGCGCGCCAAGGAACTGGCCGCGGAAATCCCCGGCGCATGGATCCCGCAACAGTTTGAAAACGGCGCCAACCCCGCCGTCCACGCCCGCACCACCGCGCAGGAAATCCTGGCCGATTTCGCCGATACGCCGATTGACGCGGTGATCACCGGCGTCGGCACCGGCGGCCACCTGACCGGCGTTGCCGAGGCGCTCAAGCCTGTGTGGCCGGGCCTCAAAGCCTATGCCGTCGAGCCCACCCTCTCGCCCGTCATCAGCGGCGGCCAGCCCGCGCCCCACCCGATTCAGGGCATTGGCGCAGGCTTTATCCCGGCCAACCTGCACACCGCCAGCATCGATGGCGTGATTCAGGTGGACCCGGCCGATGCCAAGGAATGGGCGCGTCGCTCTGCCCGTGAGGAAGGCATTCTGGTGGGCATTTCCAGCGGCGCCACGCTGGCCGCCATCGCGCAAAAGCTCAAGGAACTGCCCGCAGGCAGCCGCGTCCTCGGCTTCAACTATGACACCGGCGAGCGCTATCTCTCGGTGCCGGATTTCCTGCCCGAACCCTAAGGCCAAGATGAAGAAAGCCCTGATCATCCGCCACGTCCCCTATGAGGGCGTGGCGGGATACCGTGCCCCGATCGAGGCGGCGGGATATGAAGTGGACCGCATCGATGTGGCCGATCCCGCCTTCTCCTCGCTGGACCTGCGCGAGCCCGACCTGCTGATCATGATGGGCGGCCCGATGGGCGTCTATGAACAGGATCAGCACCCGTGGATTCCCTGCCAGATGCGCCGCCTCGCCATGCGGCTGGAGGCGGACCGGCCGACGCTGGGTGTGTGCTTCGGCGCGCAGATGATGGCGGCGGCGCTGGGCGCGCGCGTCTATCCCGGGCCGCGCAAGGAGGTTGGCTTTCACCCCGTGCACGTCCATGCCAAGGACAGCCCCCTGCGTCATATCGAGGACGTGCCGGTGCTGCATTGGCATGGCGATACCTTCACTCGCCCCGAGGGCGTTGAATTCCTGGCCTCCAGCCACGTTTATGATCATCAGGCGTTTCGGCGTGGGCGCAATATCCTCGCGCTGCAGTTCCACGCCGAAATGGGGCTGGACCCGCGCTTTGACGCGTGGATCGAGCAATGGCCCGAAAGCGTGGTCGAGGCGGGCGGCACCGAGGCGGACTTGCGCGCGGCCCATGCCGAGTTGGGGCCGAAGGCGGTCGCGGCGGGGCAGGCAATGATTGCGGAGTGGCTGGAGGGGGTTGATTAGGTTTTTAAAGATGCCTCCGGCGGGCAAAGGGACTCGTCCCTTTGCAATCCCATGAATGGTGGGGTGCCATCGCCATGGCGCGCTGGACGCTATGTTTTAAAGCCTGCGGCGCGGAAGAGGGTGTGCAAGAGGCTAAAATCCTGACATTGCGTCCGACATTCAATGCCTATCTCAATCTACAATGCAGACGGTAACGGGAGCGCAAGGGTCTCGACCCTCGCATCCTTCCTTCGTTAGCCATTCCTTGGCATTCAGGCGTTAAACTGGCGACAAATCCCAAGGGAATCATCGCCCATGTCTTTTTTGCCGCCGCGCGCCTTCGAAACTTTTGCCGCCAATTATCCCGAAGTGCCCCATGTGATGGAGCACAATCTATGCGGGCATCCGTTGATGGAGCTGGAATCTCTGGCCCGACTGATTGAGCGGCTGCCGGCCAGGAATGTTGAATATGCCTATGCCAAGCAGCCCATCGGCATCACCGGCAAGCCCCCCGTGCCCAGCATCAGCGCCGCCGATGCGGTGCGCCAGATTGACAGCGCGGGCTGCTGGGTGGCGATCAAGCATCTGGAGGAGGATGAGGCCTATCGCGCGCTGCTGCTCGATGTGATCGGCGAGCTGGAAGGGGCGATTACCAGCAAGACCGGCAAGGTCTATCATCCGCAGGGCTTCGTCTTTGTCTCCTCGCCCGACGCGGTGACGCCCTATCACTTTGACCCGGAACACAATATCCTGATGCAGATCCGGGGCAGCAAGGTGATGACCCAATTCCCCGCCGCCGAGGAAGCCTATAGTCCCGCGCGCGTGCATGAGGTCTATCACACCGGCGGCGGGCGCGAATTGAAATGGAGCGATGATCTCTTGGCCGGTGGGCGCGAATTTGCGCTGGCGCCGGGACAAGGGCTGATGGTGCCGGTGATGGCGCCCCATTTCGTCAGGAACGGGCCGCAGGTTTCGGTCTCGCTGTCGATCACCTGGCGCTCGCAATGGTCCTATGACGAGGCCGCCGCCCATGCCTTCAACGGCGTGCTGCGTGGTCTTGGCCTGAACCCGCGCCGCCCCGGCCGCTGGCCCGCACAGAACAAGGGCAAGGCGCTGGGCTGGCGCGCGATCAGGAAGCTGGGGTTGAAATAGGGGCGTTTTGTTCGCGCACCTCGATCACGCGCCCGTCCAGCATGGAAACGCGGATGTCGGCCTGATCGGCGATGCCCATGTCATGCGTGACGCACACCACCGCGCGCCCCTGATCATGGGCCAGCGCGCGGAAAAGTTCGACCACGCGGGCCGAATTGACGCTGTCGAGATTGCCGGTCGGCTCATCGCCCAGCACCAGGCGCGGGTTGTTGGCCAGCGCTCGGGCGATGGCCACACGCTGGCGTTCCCCGCCCGACAGCTTTTCGGGCAATTTCCACCCTTTTTCCGCTAGGCCCACATCGCCTAGCAGGCTGTTTGCCCGCGCCTCGATATCGCGCGATGAAAGGCGGCCAAGGCGGCGCAGCGGCAGCATGACGTTTTCCAGCGCCGTGAATTCGGGCAGCAGGAAATGGAACTGAAACACAAAGCCGAAATGTTCGAGCCGGATCGCCGCGCGTTCGTCGCCCGACATTTGCGCCAGATCGCGCCCCTCAAACAGCAATTGCCCCCCCGTTGGCCGGTCGATCAGGCCAAGGAGATAGAGCAGCGAGGACTTGCCGCAGCCCGATGGCCCGACAATCGCGGTAAAGCGCCCCGGCATCACCGCCAGATCCGCGTCGGCCACCAGCACGGGGGGCGGATCGCCGGGTAATTCGCGCCGCAGATGACGTGCGACAAGCACCGGATCGCTCATACCGCCCCCCGCAGAATATCGACCGGATCCACCCGCGACGCCTTGCGTGCGGGCAGCCATGCCGCCAGCACCCCCGCCGTCAACGATGCCGCCGCTGCAATCGCATATTGGCGCGGCGAACGGTCCAGCGGCATATGCTGGATTTCGCCCCCGATGGAAAATTCAAGGCTGCCCAGAATGGTCATCAGCCCAAAGCCCAGCGCCCAGCCCAGCACAATGCCGATCACCGCCAGTGCCATCCCTTCCAGCACAAAGACCATCTGCAGATCGCCCTGTGAAAAGCCCATTGAGCGCAGGATGGCAATGTCGCGCCTTTTGTCGGCCACGCTGTTCGACACGGCGGTATAGATGCCGAAAGAGGCCACCAGCAGGATCGCCGAAACCACCGTGTACATGATGACATTGCGCGTCAGCAGCAGCGAGAGGAAATCGGCGCTGCGCTCCTGCCAGCTTTGCGCCTTGTAACGATAGCGCGCCTCCAGCCCCGCCGCGACGGTTTCGGCGGCATAGGGATCGCTCAGCTTTACCCCGATCCGGTTGATGATGAAGGGCCGCCCCAGCAGGCTCTGCGCCTCGCGCAGCAGCATATAGCCCGAAGAGGAGCCAAGCTGGCTGTTGCCCTTTTTCACCAGCGCGACGATGCGCAGCGACCGCGTGGTGCCGTTGGCGGCGGTGGCGGGCACGATGTCGCCCATGCCCCGCCCCAGCCTTTGCGCCAGTTCCTCGCCGAGGATCACGCCGCCCTGTACCCGCTCCAGATCGTCGAGATGCCCGGCGCGCAGCTTGTCGCTGATCGAGCTGACCTTGGCCTCCAGCCCCGGTTCGATGCCGACAATGGCCAGCGGCTCGTCCCGCCCACCCAGCCGCAGCGTGACCGCGCCCGACAGGCTGGGCGAACCGATCGCGCCGGGGATGGCATTGACGCTGGCCAGAATCCGCTGCCAGTCCTTCAGCCCGCGCACCTCATTGCGGATGCGATAGCCGTGAAGCTGGACCGCGCCGCCGGAATAGGCGGCAATGCCGGGCTGGGGCGGGGGGCTGCGCAATTCGTCGGAGATGATGATATGAGGAGCGACATCAATCAATTGCCGCACAAAATCATTCTGGCTGCCTACCATCAGCGCGGACACGGCCAGAAAGAACCCTACCCCCACCGCGACCCCGCTGGTGGCCACCAGCGTTTGCCGCCGCCGCACGATGAGATGGCGCGAGGCGATGTGGATCAGCAGGGAAAAGCGCGCCAGCATCAGGGATGGGCCGGACGCAGGCGTTGGCCCTGCCTCAAATCGGCGGGCGGGTTGAGCACCACGGTTTCACCGCTGCGCAATCCGCTGGTGATCTCGACCTTGCTGGCCCCATCGGCTCCCTTGATGATCGGGCGCGAGGCGGCGCGGCCCTGCGCCACCACCCAGACGTTGCGCCCATCACCGGCGATCGCGGCGGCGGGCACCAGCACTGCCGCCTTGCGCTCGCTGGTGATGATATTGACCTCCAGCGTTAGGCCCATCGGCAGCGGTTTGGCGGTATCGGGCATCAAACGCACGCGAAAGGCGCGCACCGTGGGATCACCGCCGGGCGTCACCTCGGAAACATGCGCCGGGATCGCGCCGGGCAGCGCATCGGAGGACATCAACGCCTTTTGCCCCACGGCCACGCGGGTGATGTCTCGCTCGTCCACCGTGGCGGTGATGCGGATGCGCGATGGATCGCCCAGTTGAAGCAGGACCTTGCCCGGCGTGGCCAGATCGCCGGGATAGACATCGCGCTTGGTCACGATGCCGTCCGAATTGGCGCGCACCACCAATTGGTCGAGGCGCGCGCGGGCGGTGGCGCTGGCAGCGCGGGCGGCGTCGGCGGCGGTGGTGGCATTGTCGCGCGCGGCCGCCGTCACCCATCCATCGCGGAACAGCGCCAGATTGCGCCGCTCGATCACCTCGGCGCTGCGCTGCTGGGCGCGGGCCTGATCGAGCAGGCCCTTTTGCTCATCGTCGGAAAGCAGCACCAGCGCCTGACCGAGTTTGACCGCCGCGCCTTCCTCGACCAGCACCCGCGCCACAGGGGCGGTGATGCGCGAGGAGACGGACACCGGCTGCTGCGCCTCGACATAGCCGGTGGCATAGACCTGTTGGGATGCAGGCCCCAATTGCGCCTGCGCCACCTGCACAACCAGAGGCCGGTCGCGCCAGGCCCAGACGCCCGCACCGCCCGCCGCCAACACCAGGCCCAAGCCTATGACGTAACGCGCCTTTACCACCCTTCCTGCCTCCTGTTGGCCTTGTGCCGGGCCTTTTGCGCATCAGGGGTGCCTGCGTCTTTGCCAAGTGTCAATTTCGCCGGGCGCCGCGCCGGAGAATCTGCCCTTTCTTATCCTTAAGTCTTATATCGAGTGCATCACACCCCCTTGGCCATGGGAGGGAGACCGGCTAAGGTGCCATGTCCGAGAATGCCGGCGACAGGCATCCGGGGTTGGAGAGGGTAATGGCGCATATGGCGCGTTCGGCTTTGGCTGTGGTATCATCTCATGCAAGCGATCCGGTGACCGCCGTGGACGAGGTGGTGTGCGCGATCGGCGGGATGGCGCTTGCGGGCGCGCTGCTGTTCTGTTCGCATCGCTATGACCGCGACGAACTGGCGGGCGAACTGGCCCGGCGGCTCGGTGATTTCCCCCTGATCGGCTGCACCAGCGCGGGCGAATTGACCCAGCGCGGCTATGACGAGGACAGTCTCGTTTTCATCGGTTTTCCTGCCGACAGCTTTGCCATGAGCGTGCTGCATTTCGACGATCTGGACGGGTTCGATGTGGCCGAGGGGCGGCGCGCGGTGCGCGAACTGGCGGCGCAGGCGGCGGCCTCGGCGCGGCGGCTGGGCGAACAACTGCATCATGCCGCGATCTTTCTGGTCGATGGTCTCTCGCACCGCGAGGAACTGGTGACGATGACGGTTCAGGACGCACTGGGCGAGACGGTGATGGTGGGCGGATCGTCGGGCGACGGCATGGTGTTCCGCGAGACGGGCGTGCTGGTCGACGGGCGGTTTGTGAAGGATGCCGCCGTGGTGGCGATGCTGTCGAGCACGCGCCCCCTGCACGCCTTTTGCTCGCACCATTATCGCCCGCGTGAGGAACGGATGGTTGTCACCTCCGCCGATGCGCAGGCGCGCGTGGTGTATGAAATCAACGCCCGCCCCGCCGCGCAGGAATATGCAAGGATCGCCGGATTGGTGGGCGGCGAGATCGACGCGGCCTTTTTTGCCGCAAATCCGCCCATGGTGCGCGCCGGTGGCGAATATCACATCCGCGCGGTGCAGAGCGCCAATCCCGATGGCAGCCTGACGTTTTATTGCGCCATCGACAATGGCATCGTGCTGCGTGTGGGCGAGAGGGTGGACCGGATGGCTCATCTGGAACGTCTGTTTTCCGAGGTGGAAACCCGCGTGGGCGAGATCGACCATGTGATCGGTTTCGATTGCGTGCTGAACCGGGTGGATGCCGACAATCGCCAGATCACGCGCGAGGTCTCGCAGCTTTATGCCGCGCGCCATGTCGTGGGCTTCAACACCTATGGCGAGCAGTTCCGCGCCGCGCATAATAACCAGACGCTGAGCGGTCTGGCGATCGGCGCATAAGGATGGCGGAGGCGGACCGGCCCACCGCGGAGGATCTGAACACGCTGGCCGAGCGCATACGCCAGTTGGAAAAGATCAACGAGGCGCTGATCGACCGGGTGGAACGGTCGAGCGATGTGCAGGGCGGCGCTTTCTCGATGTTCGAGGCGGCCATTGCGCTGGAGGCCATGGTGCGCGACCGCACCGCCGCGCTGGAACAGGCGCTCTCCAGCCTGAATGAGGCCAATGCCGAAATGGCCGAGGCGCACCGCGATGCCGATGCGGCGCGGGTGCGGCTGCGCGATGCAATTGAATCCTTGCCCGACGGCTTTGCCCTGTTTGATGCCGATGACCGGCTGCTGCTGCATAATGAGGCCTATCTGGGCTTCTGGCCCGCGCTGCGCGGGCGCGATCTGTCCTCGGTCACCTTTGGCGAGATTGCCGAAATGGCGGCGCAAAGCGGGCTGCCGGTGGGCTCGCTGGTCTCGCGCGAACGCTGGCTGGCCGACCGGCTTTCGCAACATGCCAAGGCCGACCGCGTGCATGTTCAGGCGCTGGCCGATGGGCGCTGGGTTCAGATAAACGAATTGAAGACATCGGAGGGCGGGCGCGTCGGCATCTATACTGACGTGACCGAGGTAAAGGCCGAGGATGCCCGCGAACGCGCCCGCGAACTGGCCGAGCGCAACCTCGTGCTTCAGGCCACGCTCGATACTTTGTCCGAGGGCGTGTGCCACTATGGGCTGGATCGCCGCCTCTTGGTACGCAATCAGGGCATGGTGCGGCTGCTGGGGCTGGACGCGCGGGGCAGCAAGCGACTGGAAACCCATGCGGGCCTGCTCTCCTATTGCCGCGACCGGCTGGGGATTGATTGCACATCGGCGCTGGAATGGCGCGAAACGGGCGAGCAGGTCGAGACGCCCTGCGTGCTGGGCGGGCGGCATTTCATCATCCGCTCGACCCCGCTGACGCCGGGCGGCGGCATGGCCTTCAGCTTTGACGACATCACCGAGCGGGTGCAGGACCGCAATGCCCTGCGCGAGGCGGCCGAGATGCTGGAGCGCCGCGTGGCCGAGCGCACCACCGCACTTCAGGCCGAGATTGCCGAGCGCCGCGAGGTGGAGGGGCAATTGCGCGCGGCCAAGACCGCGGCCGAACATGCCAATCGCGACAAGACGCGTTTCCTTGCCGCGGCCAGCCATGATCTGCTGCAACCGTTGAATGCGGCGCGGCTGTTTGTCTCGGCGCTGGCCGAAAGGCGCCTGGCTGCGCCCAGCCGCGCGCTGGTGCGCCAGACCGGGGTGGCGCTCGATTCGGTCGAGGATCTGCTGGAGGCTCTGTTCGAGATCTCGCGGCTGGATGCGGGCGCGATCACGCCCGCGTGGAGCGCGATTGAGCTGGAACCGATGCTGGCCGCGCTGCGCATCGAATTTGCCGCCGTGGCGCGGGCCGAGGGGCTTTCGCTCGACATTCCCGTCACCGACGTCTGGGTGCGTTCGGATATCCGTTTGCTGCGCCGCATTTTGCAGAATTTCCTGTCGAACGCGATCCGCTATACCGCGCAGGGCTGCGTCAGCATCACCATAGCGGCGCAAGAGGACGGCGCGCGCATCACCGTGCGCGACACCGGCCCCGGCATCGCGCCCGAGCATCAGGAAGCCATTTTCGAAGAATTCCGCCGCCTTGAATCCACCCAACGCATTCCCGGCAAGGGTTTGGGGCTGGCCATCGTGCGCCGCGCGGCCACGATGCTGGGGCATCGGCTGGACGTGGAATCAACACCGGGGCAGGGCAGCGCCTTTTCCGTGCTGGTCCCCCTGGCCGAGGCGCGCAGCGACAGGGGCGGCGATACGTCGCGCCCGGTGCGTCCCGGCGTGACCGGCACGCAGAGCCTGTTGGTGATCGACAATGATCCGGCCATTCTGGCGGGCATGGCCGCGCTGCTGCGCAATTGGGGCCATCAGGTGGCGACTGCCACCGGCCCGCTCGACACGGAGGCGGCCGAAGCCATCGCGGCGGGCATCGACATGATCATCGCCGATTATCACCTTGATGACGGTATGCGCGGGGACGAGGCGATTGCGATCTTGCGCAAGGCGGCAGGGCGCGAGATCCCCGCTCTGGTCATCACCGCCGACCGCAGCGACGAGGTGAAAGCCGCGCTGGCGCAGGCGCGCGTGCCGATGCTGAACAAGCCGGTCAAGCCTGCGCAATTGCGGGCCTTGATGCGCAATATGCTGGGGAATGGGGCGTAACGGGGGCGTAAATGGGGGACTAGGCCGAAGCTTGCGGCTGCCCCAGATCGATCAACCCGGAAAATTGACCCGATTGGCCAGAATTACCGCTTGCGTGCGGCTGAACACATTCAGCTTTTGCAGGATGGCCGAGACATGGGCCTTCACCGTTGTCATCGAGACGTCGAGTTCATAGGCGATCTGCTTGTTCAAACGGCCCGAAACCAGCAGGCCCAGCACGACCTTCTGCTGGGGCGTCAGCGTGGCGATGCGCTGGCGGATGGCGACTTCCTCGCCGGTCGCCGCTTCCTCGGCAAAATCGAAATCGGGGACATAGATCTCGCCCGCCAGCACTTGGCGCAGCGCCTCGACGATCTGGTCGCGCTTCAGGCTCTTGGGGATAAACCCGGCCGCGCCCGCCGAGAGCGCCTCGCGCACCGCCGAACCATCCAGCGTGCCCGACACCATGACCACCGGCACGGCGGGATGTTCCTCGCGCAGGCCCTGCAGCGCGGAAAAACGCTTGGCATCGGGGATGTTGAGATCGAGCAGCACCAGATCGACATCGGCATGCCCGGCAAGCGCCGCACGCGCCTCTGCATAATTGCCCGCCTCCAGAATGCTGCACTGGGCAAAACATCCTTCAAGGAGGGTCCGCATGCCATCGCGTACCAGCGCGTGGTCATCAACGATCAGGATGCTGTCGGGCGTTGCCATAGTGATCAGCGTATCTCTCTGATGGTACATCGGCGTCAATTCCAAAGATGAGCGGCGCGGGATTTTGTGGTCCCGCGCCGCACCTCTCATCAGCCCTTGGGCAGTTTGAACACCCAGAGCGACCCGCCCTGGCTGATTTCCTTGAAGGTCTTGGCGACCTCGCCGCCCCACAGCGGCACCGCGCCGCCCCAGCCCGACATCACGGCCACATATTGCTCGCCGTCCTGTTCCCAGGTGATGGGCGAGCCGACCACGCCTGAACCGGTCTGGAACTTCCACAGTTCCTCGCCCGTCTTGGCGTTGAAGGCCTTGAGGTAGCCTTCGGGCGTGCCGGTAAACACCAGATTGCCCGCCGTGGTCAGAACGCCGCCCCACAGCGGAGCCTTGTTCTTGTATTCCCAGACGATCTTGCCGGTGGTCGGATCCATCGCGCGCAGGGCGCCGATGTGGTCCTCGGCAATCGGCTTGATGGTGAAGCCCGCGCCCAGATAGGCCGAACCCTTCTTATAGGCGATGGGTTCGTTCCAGATGTCCATGCCCCAGTCGTTGGAGGGCACATAGAACAGGCCGGTGTCCTTCGAGTAGGCCATCGGCATCCAGTTCTTGCCGCCAAGGAAGGACGGCGAGGAGAACACCACCTTGCCCTTTTCGGTGCCGCTGGGGGCGCCGGGGCGGCCATCTTCGGTATAGTTGGGACGGCCGGTCTTCAGGTTGATGCCATTGGCCCAGGTGGTCTGCATCACGAACTTGCTGGCATTGATCAGCTTGCCGTTGGTGCGGTCCAGCACATAGAAATAGCCGTTGCGGTCGGCCTTGGCGCCCAGCTTCATCGCCTTGCCGTTGATCGTGGCGTCAAACGGAATGAACTCGTTCACACCGTCAAAGTCCCAGCCGTCATGCGGCGTGGTCTGATAGTGCCACTTGATGACGCCCGTATCGGGGTCGATCGCCAGCGTCGAGGAGGTGTAGAGGTTGTCGCCGGGGCGCAGGTGGCTGTTCCACGGACCCGGATTGCCGGTGCCGAAGAAGATCAGGTTGGTTTCCGGATCATAGGTGCCGCCCAGCCAGGTCGCGCCGCCGCCGGTCTTGTACATGTCACCGGGCCAGCTGGCATTGAGCTTGCCGGTCATGCCATTGGGCTGACCTTTGAGCGTACCCATATTGCCTTCGATGGTCGGGCGGCTCCAGATCAGCTCGCCGGTGTCGACATTGCGCGCCTGCACTTCGCCGATGATGCCGAATTCACCGCCCGAATTGCCGGTGATCACCATGTCCTTGACGATCAAGGGCGCGGCGGTGGCCGAATAGCCCGCCTGATAATCCGAGGTGGTCTTGTTCCAGATAACCTTGCCGGTGTGACGGTTGAGCGCGATCAGGTGAGCGTCGAGCGTGGCGAAAATGATCTTGTCGCCATGGATCGCCGCGCCGCGGTTGACCACGTCGCAGCAGGGCATGATGCCGTCGGGCAGGCGGGCGGTGTATTCCCACTTCTTTTCGCCGGTGCGCGCATCAAAGGCGAACACGCGCGAATAGGAGCCGGTCACATAGATCGTGCCGTCATAGACCAGCGGCTGCGATTCTTGCCCGCGCTGCTTTTCGCCACCCAGCGAGGCGGCAAAGGCGGGGACCATGTTCTTGACATTGTCGACATTGACCTTGGCCAGCGTGCTGAAGCGCTGCGCCTGCGGGCCCATGCCATAGGTCAGCACGTCGCCGGGCGTGGCGGCGTCATTCAACAGATCCTGGCTGGTGGGGCCTGCGGCCTTCAGCGGCGCGCTGGTGATAAGACCGGCGGCCATGCCCAATGCTGCAAAGGACGCGGCATAGCGCGAAATTCTGCCCTTCATCTCGACTCTCCTGTTGTCGTTAATTGTCGGCTTCGGGTCTTTGCTGTCACGCGTCCTGCGCGCGCTTTCCCCCCGTGATGTCCAGCCTATCGGCCCCATGCTGCGCAGCAATTGGACCTTAGGCCAAGCTCAGAAATCCCTCTTGATCCCTCTTACGTATCAGGCCGAAAGCGCGGGGCGCCATTCCACGCCATAGGCGGCGAAAATCGCCTTCATCTGGCCATCGGCGCTCATTTTGCCGATGATCCCTTCAACCGTGTCGCCCAGCGAGCGGCTGTTGTCCTTGACCGCCATGCCAATGTCCCATCCCGGCGACATCATCGCCTCCAGCGCGCGTTTGCGCGGGCGGATGGCGGGGTTGTTCATGTCATGGATGGCCGCCTCGACCTCGGCCTTGGTGGCCACGGCCACATCGGCCTGCCCCGTGCCCAGCGCCAGCACCGCGTCATGGCCGGTGTTGAAATGGGTGACGCTGGAACGCAGCGCGCCGCCAAAGCTGGAGAGCAGATAGATGTCGGGGATGGTGGCGACCGCCGCCGCCATGCGCCGTCCGCGATATTGCGGGGCGGGCACCTCGCAGTCATTCTGCTCCGGCCCGCAGGCGGCGGCGAAACTTTCGCGGTAATAGGGCGCCAGAATCGCGCATTGGTCGTTTTCGACCATCAATTGCCGGTCAAAGGGCACATGCATCATGATATCGGCGGGTTTGAACCCCAGCAGGCCCCCGCGCCACACCGCATTGCGCAGGTCGGTGGCCATATCATCGCCTGCGGTAAACTCGGCAATATCGAGCTTTACCCCCAGCGTCTTGGCAATGGCGCCAGCCAGATCGACGTCGATCCCGCGCAGATTGGTGCTGTTGTCCGGTTCGGCCCAGGACCACGGGCGGTTGTGCTTGTAAACCGCCACGCGCAGCACGCCCAATTCGCGCACCTTGGCCAAAGGCGCGGCGGACAGCGGCAGCGGGGCGGCCAGAGCGGCAAGCCCTCCCGCCAGAAACGCCCTGCGCCCAATGCCGGTTGCCTGCTCGCCCATATGCCGCCCTCTTCCCGTAATTATGTTTTTAGATCATTCGCCGGTAAATCAGTCCAACGCGCATCAATCATCGGTATGGCGCGTCTCCAGCCAGCTGCGAATCGCCCAGCCGGCCTTCTGGCCCAGCGCTTCGCCAAAGGGGGGCATATAGACTTTGCCATCGCGGCTCGACCCGTGCTGAAAACGTTGAACGAACCATTCGTCGCCCGAATCGCCCAGTTCAAGGTAGCGCAGATCCGGCGCGATCCCGCCCGAAATCGCATCCAGACCGTGGCAGCGCGCGCAGTTCTGGCCAAAGGCCGACTTGCCGATTTCGGCGGCCTTGGCATTGCCGCGATAGGGGTTGTGCGTCACCCACTTGTCGCCGATATCGGGCAGGGCGCTGGTGTCCACCGGCTGGGGCGTGACATCGCCATGCGCGGCAAGGCGCGTGCCGACACTGGCGGCGGCCAGCAATGTGGCGGCGGCAAGCATCGTCTGGGCGCGCGTGATGCGCGTGAAAAATCCGGACATGATCAGATCTTCCTCTCTTCTTTCTCACCACAAGGCGGTGCCGATATGCCGGGCCCGCGTCTTTTGATTTCCGTATGGTAAGCTTATGATCCCCGCGAACAGGTCTGTATTGGACCTTGGTGCTATTCATGGTCTGATACGGGGGGATATGCTGCTGTCATGATAAAGAGAACTGCGCAGAATCACGCGATTCCCGCCCTGCTTATTGCCCTTTTGGGCAATGCGCTGATCCCCACCGCCGCCATGGCGCAAACGGCCCCTTTGATCGCCTATGTTTCCAACGAGCGGGGCAACTCGGTCAGCGTGATCGATCTGGCCGCGGGTAAGGCTGTGGCGACATGGAAAGTGGGCCAGCGCCCACGCGGTATTGCTCTTACCCGCGATGGCGCGCAGGTGCTGGTGGCCAGCGGGCTGGACAATTCGGTCGAGCTGCGCGACCGGACCAGCGGGGCCTTGGTGGCCCATCTGCCATCGGGTCAGGATCCTGAGCAATTCTACCCCTCACGCGATGGAAAATTGTTGTTTGTCAGCAATGAAGATGATGCGGCCATGACGGCGGTCGACCTGTCCACCCGCGCCGTGGCGTGGCAGGTGCCGGTGGGCAAGGAGCCCGAAGGCATCACCCAGAGCCCCGACGGCAAGGTGATTGTCGTGACCAGCGAGGATGGCAAACTGATCTCGTGGATTGATGCGGCCAGCCATCAGGTGGTGGCCACAACCGAGACCGAGGCCCGCCCGCGCCATGTCGAATTCACCGCCGACGGGCGCCAATTGTGGATCGCGGCGGAAATGGGCGGTGTGGTGCAGATCGCCGATCCGGCCACCCATGCCATCACCGCCACGATCAGTTTCGCCCCGCCCGGCGTCCAACCGATTCGCATCATGCCCTGCGGCATCCGCTTCACCCCCGACGGGCGCAAGGCGATTGTCGCGCTGGGCCGGGCCAACCATATCGCCATCGTCGATGTCGCCAGCCATGCGGTCGAGGCCTATGTGAAGGTGGGCCAGCGACCATGGCATCTGGCCATCACGCCCGATGGCGGGCGGGCCATTGTGGCCAACGGGATGAGCGATGATGTCAGCATCGTGGACCTGAACGCCCGCGCCGTGATCGCGACGATTCCGGCGGGCGCGGGGCCATGGGGCGTGGCCATTGCGCCGTGAACCCTTGCGGGTCTGATACCTAGGAACAAACCCGTTCTCCCAAAGTATCAGACCCGAAAGTCCAATTTCAAGACGGCCCTTTCGCGCCCCATTCTCCCATCACCACAGCAGATAAAGTGGATCGATAAGGGAGAGTATCATGCTCTGGAAAGTTCTGCTCGGCACCGCGAGTGCCGTGGCCATGATGGGGGTTTCGACCACAGCCTATGCCGGCAATTCGCAGGCATTGCTCAAGCGTCTGCACGACAAGGGCATCCTCTCGGACGCGGAATATAACGAATTGCTGAAGGACGAGGCTGAAGCGCCTGCTCCCGCAGCGGCTGCTCCGGTGGTGGCGGGGGATACCGCCAAATTCGTGCGCGCCACCGACAGCGGCATCGGCCTGCAGGTCGGTCCGGCCACGATCAAGTTTTCCGGCTCAGTCAACGGCTTCTATGTCTATGACAATGCGGCCAAGCCCGGCGCCAACACGGCCGTCACCGGCGGTATCGCCAGCGTGGGCGGCAACACCAGCGCGGTGCGCAACGGCCTGCTTCCCGGCTTCCTGAAGGTGGACGCCACCACGACCCAGAACGGATGGGATGTGGGCGCGCACTTTGGCATGTATCCGGGCATAAACAGCGCGGCATGGGGCGCGCTGGGCGCCAACAATGGCGGTCAGCCGACGGCTCTGGCCACCGCGGGCATCGATTTTCGCGAGACCTATCTGACCATTGGCCGCAAGGGTTTTGGCGAATTGAAGATCGGCCGCGCCATCGGCCTGTTTGGT
Organism: Novosphingobium sp. KACC 22771; assembly: GCF_028736195.1. Taxonomy (GTDB): domain Bacteria; phylum Pseudomonadota; class Alphaproteobacteria; order Sphingomonadales; family Sphingomonadaceae; genus Novosphingobium. The sequence continues at coordinate 850,742 of NZ_CP117881.1, forward strand.
TCCGAGGCGATCCTCAATGACATCACGCTGCTCTCCTCCGGCCCGACCGGCGGCAATGCGGCGCCTGCCAACACCACGCTGGGCCGCATCGGCTCGGGCTATATCTACACCGATTTCCAGCCGCAGATGACCTATACGACCCCCAGCATGAGCGGGTTCCAGGCATCGGTGGGCGTATTCCAGCCGCTCAATTCGCTGACGGCGGGCGCGCAGAACAATTCGAGCCCCGGCTTCCAGGGCAAGGTGACCTATGACGGCGCCTTTGATGCGGTCAAGCTCCACCTGTGGGCCTCGGGCATCACGCAGGAGCACAAGTTTGTGGCGGGCGGCAGCTATACCGGCCAGGGGCTTGATGTGGGCGCACGCACCTCGATCGGGCCGGTCACGCTGGTTGGCACCTATTACACTGCCAAGGGTCTGGGCACGACGGTGCTGAACCTGTTTGACACCGATGCTGCGGGCAAGCCGCGCAGCAGCGAGGGCTATTATCTGCAGGCCGCGTTGACGCAGGGCAAGTTCACCGTCGCGGGCAGCTATGGCGCCAGCTATCTCAACCATACCGACGCCGCCGATCGCGCCGCCAATCCGACGCTGGTGCGCGTGAACAGCAGCACGGTGGGGCAGTTGCGCTATGGTCTCAACAGCTGGGTGACGCTGATCGGCGAATATATCAACTCGAAGGCCAAGGCGCATAACGGCAATTCGGCCAGCAGCGATGCGGTGGCGCTGGGCGGTATTCTCTTCTTCTGAAGCCAAATTCTTCTGACGGACGCATCACATCCAAGGAAGATCGGGCGCGCGAGGGAAGGCTCGCGCGCCCTTTTTTGTGCGCAGCATAGCGGGGCGAGCGCAAGCAAAAGGGCGGGAAAGCCATAGCCCTCCCGCCCTCATGCGACCCTTTCGGGCTTATTGCGCGCGCTTTATTTCAGCGTCTTGAGCCAGGCGATCAGTTCGGCGCGCTTGGCCGCATCCTTGATTCCGGGGAAGGCCATGGCGGTGCCGGGCACCATCTGCATCGGCCCTGCGATCCACTTGTCCAGATTGGCGTCATCCCACTTCAGGTTCGCCTTCTTGAGCGCCTCGGTATAGTTGTGCTTGCCGGTGGCCGCCTTCTTGCCATAGACGCCCCACAGGTCCGGCCCGACCTTGTCCGCGCCGCCCTTTTCCGCATTGTGGCATACGGCGCAGCGCGAGGTGAAGGTGGCAGGCGTTGGCGCCGGGGCCGCAAAGGCCGTGGTGGCGGACAGCGCGATACCGCCCAGCGCCGCAATCATGGAAATGGACTTCATCATGGCATCCTCGTTTCTTGGGGGGATGCCAAGCCATGCCACGATGGGGCGGGGCGGGTGAATTGCACTTTGGGCCGGAATCGGCGGAGCGCGCCCTTTAACCTTGCCGTGCAAACCAGGGTATCATGCGCTCAATGGCCTCGTTTACCAGCGGCGTGGAAACGGCAAAGCTGAAGCGCATGAAGCGATGGCCATCCACCGGATCGAAATCCACCCCCGGCGCGCAGGCCACCCCGGTTTCCTGCAAAAGGCGGGTGCAGAATTCCATTGAGTCATTGGTGAGATGCCCAATATCGGCCCAGATGTAAAAAGCCCCATCCGGCGGCGCGATTTGCCCCAGACCGAGCGCAGGGAGAGCGGCCAGCATCGCCTCGCGATTGGCGGCATAGGTGGCGATATGGCCCTGCAGCTCCTCGTCGCAATCAAACGCGATCAGGCCTGCGTGCTGCGCCAAAACCGGCGGCGTCAGCATCAGATTGCTCATCCGCGCATAGGCGGCATCGACCAGATCCTCGGGCGCCACCAGCCAGCCCAGACGCCAGCCCGGCATCGAGAAATATTTCGAGAAACTGTTGACGATGAGGGCATCGGGCGCATGAACCAGCGCCGAAACGCAAGGCCCGGTATAGGACAGACCATGATAGATCTCGTCCGAGACGATGCGGATGCCGCGCCGCGCGCAGACCGCCGCGATGGCGGCCAGCTCGTCGGGCGCAATGATCGTGCCGGTGGGGTTGGCGGGGCTGGCGATGATGACGCCGTCGGGGGCGGGGTGGATCGCCTCCAAAGCCGCCGCTGTGATCTGATAACGCTCGGCCGCACCGCAGGGGATTTCCAGCGGCTCCATATGCAACGCGCGCAAGGTGTTGCGATAGGCGACATAGCCGGGACGGGCGCAGACGATCCGCGCACCCGGCGCAAAGGCGCTGGACAGGGCCAGCAGCAGGGCGGGCGAGGCGCCGCAGGTCAGGATCACCTGATCGGGCCGGATGGTCACGCCCTGCGTATCGGCATAATGGCGGGCGATGCGCTCTTTCAGGGGCGCGCTTTCCCAATAGCCCTGCGCCTCGGTGTCCAGCACCTGATGCGCCTTGGCCAGCGCGGCGGCGGGGGCGCTGGTCGATGGCTGGCCATATTCCATATGGATCACGCTGCGCCCTTCGGCGGCCAGCTTGTGGGCCAATTGGCCGATGGCCATCGCGCGGAACGGTTCGATAGGGGCGGTCATGATGCCGCCCCTAGCAGGATAGACCGGGCTTGAAAATCAGTGCCCGGCGTTTTCGCGATGCGGCATCACCAGCAAGGCCGCCGCGGCCACCAGCGAACCGCCCGACATCGCCAGCGCCACCACCGGCAGCCCCAGCTTGGCCTCGAACAGATAGCCCGCGACAATCGGCCCGGTGGCCGCGCCAAGGCGCCCCACGCCGATCACAAAGCCCGTGCCCGTGCCGCGCAGCGGGGTGGGGAAACTCTGGGCGATCAAGGCATAGAAGCCCACGATCACACTGTTGGTGCAGAAGGACACCGCCGCCGCCGCCATCGAGAGGCGCGTGAGATCCGCCGGCGATTGGCCAAACACCGCCACCAGCACCGTCGAGGCCACCATCATCACCATCAGCGTCGGGCGCAGCGGCAGGCGCAGCGCCGAGAGCGAGAACAGGATGGCCCCGATCAACCCGCCGACATTGGCCCAGACCAGCACGCCGCCCGCCGCCGAGGCCGGAAAACCCATATCGACGACAATCTTGGGCACCCATTTCAGCACGAAATAGAAGGTGAGAATATGGGCGAAATAGGAGACCAGCAGCAGCAGGCTGACCGCCCGCAATTCCGGCCCGAACAGATCAGCCACGCGCGCCTTGGGGGCGGTGTCCACCGGCGGCAGGGTATCGACCGGCGCATGGCCAAAGGCCCGCAGCGACTTGTTGACCTTTTCCAGCGTATTGGCCGGGCGGCGGTGGAGAAGCGCGTTGATCGGTTCGGGCATCAGCATCGGCACCAAAGGCAGCAGGATCAGCGCCAGCCCCGCGCCCAGATAGAACACATCGCGCCAATTGCCCGTCACCAGCATCTTGCTGGCAATCGTGCCGCCCACCACCGCGCCCAGCGGATAGCCCGCCGCCATCAGCGCGACGCCCGCGCTGCGCCAGCGGGTGTTGGCATATTCGGACGCCACCGCATTGGTCGCGGCCAACATGCCCCCGATGCCCAGCCCGGTGAACAGGCGGATCACCGCCAGCGAGGTAACATCCCAGGCCAGCGGGGCGGCGATCATGCCGATTGCCATAATGACAAGGCAGATGACCATCGTGGGAATGCGCCCCAGCCGATCGGTCAACCGGCCCAGCAGGATCGAGCCCGCCGCCATGCCGAAGATTTCCATCGAGAGCACATAGCCCAGCACCTTGCGCTCGACATGCCATTCTGCCGCGATACCGGGCGAGGCAAAGCTGATCGAGAGCACGTCGAAGCCGTCAAGGGCATTGAGCAGCGCGCACAGGGCAATGCCCACGATCTGGCGCCAGCCCATCGGGCTGTCGGCCAGCACCCGGCGCGGATCAACAGGGTTTTGGGGCGCAGATGCCAAAGTCTTTCTCCATCCTCTCGATACTGCCATTATCAACGCGGGCATTATTAACGCGGTTCGGACCTTTGATGCCCGTTGCCGGGCGATCCCGCAAGGGAATCGTCGCGCCCAATTGGTTATGGGTCATAGCGATATGTCAGCGCGCCGCCGCGTGCAAGCCGCAATCCTGCGGCCAAGCGCGGCATCTTGCCCTCGCGCGCGGCAATCTCTAGGCTTGAGAAATGCTTGACCGTCTCAAAACCGCTTTCGACCCGTATATTCTGGCGCTGCTCTCCACGGTGGCTTTGGCCTCGGTGCTGCCTGCGCGGGGCATGGGGGCGGCCTTGTTCGACCATGCGGCCGATGCGGCCATTGTGCTGCTGTTCTTTCTGCACGGCGCCAAACTCTCGCGTGAGGCGATTGTGGCGGGGGCGGGCCATTGGCGTCTGCATCTGGCCACGATGGGCACGACCTTTGCGCTTTTTCCCCTGCTGGGGCTGGGGCTGGCCGCTTTGCCGGGCCTGCCCGCGCTGGTGGCCTCGGGCATGCTGTTCCTGACGCTGCTGCCCTCGACGGTGCAAAGTTCGATTGCCTTTACCTCGATTGCGCGGGGCAATGTGGCCGCCGCTGTCTGCTCGGCCTCGTTTTCCAATCTGATCGGCATTTTCATCACGCCGCTGCTGGCCAGCCTGCTGATGGGCGGGAGCGGGGCCAGCATGTCTTGGGGTTCGGTCGAAAAGATCGTGCTGCAACTGCTGCTGCCCTTTGCGCTGGGCCATGGGCTGCGCCCGGTGATCGGCACCTTTGTATCACGGCACAAGGCGATGATCGGCTATGTCGATCGCGGCTCGATCCTGCTGGTGGTTTACACCGCCTTTTCCGCCGCCGTGGTCGAGGGCCTGTGGACCCATCTGCCGCTTTGGGAACTGGGGCTGATCGCGGGGCTTTGCGCCGTGCTGCTGGCCGTGGTGCTGGCCGCGACATGGGGTCTGGGCGCGATGCTGGGTTTTGAGCGGGCGGACCGGATCGTGCTGCTGTTCTGCGGCTCGAAGAAATCGCTGGCCAGCGGGGTGCCGATTGCGGGGGTGCTGTTCCCGGCGGCGCAGGTGGGCGTGGTGATCCTGCCGCTGATGCTGTTTCACCAGATCCAGTTGATGGCCTGCGCGGTGATTGCGCGGGGCCTGGCGCAGGACGAAAAGTAAAGCCCCCCGCCGCATGGGCAGGGGGCCTTACGGTTTTACGCCTCGGCGGTCTGCTTGGCGCGGCGGGCCGATTGATCGGCGAAAATCGGATTGTCGAGCAGGAAGAAGATCTCCTTGGCGCGGGCCTCGTTGATCTCCTCGTCCGGCACGCTGGCCATGATCGCGTCAAAGCGGCGCTGCATTCCGGGGCCGAATTCCGGGTGGGTCAGGATGTAGAGGTCGTTGCGGCGGATGCCCGCCAGCACGCGCTCGCCGACCTCGTCCTGGCTCATCCACAGCGGCGAGACGGGGCGGGCTTCCAGCTCTTCCTCGCGCTTCAGATATCCGGTGTCCTGCTTCTTGTCCTCCGGGCGCAATTCGCCGGAATGGGCAATGTTTGATTGCACCGGGCCGGGGCAAAAGGCCGAAATGCCGATGTTGATCGCGCCCAGTTCGCCCCGCGCAGCCTCGGTGATGCCGATGATCGCCGCCTTGGCCGCCGAATAGATCGCCGAATAGGAAATCGGGATCAGCCCGCTTTGCGACGATGTGGTGACCACCTGCCCGCCTTCGCCATGGGCCTTGATGCGCGGCAGGATGGTGACCAGCCCGTTGATGACCCCGCCAAGGTTCACCCCCATGCCCCAGTCCCAATCGTCATAGCGCGCATCCATGATCGGCCCCATCACGCCGATCCCGGCATTGCCGACCAGAATGTGGATCTTGCCGAAACGGGCCTCGGCCTTGTCGGCGGCGGCGGCATAGGCGGCGCGGTCGGTGACGTCGAGCTGGACCGTTTCCACCTGATCGTCGACGGCCAGATCAGCCTTGGCCTCGGCCAAGGCGCTTTCACGAATATCGGCGATCACCACATTGGCGCCCGCGCGCACCAGCGCGCGCGCAATGCCAAGGCCGATGCCATTGGCGCCGCCGGTGATGAACGCCGTCTTGCCGCGCACATCGGCCATCGGCGTGGCGCCCGCGGGCGCCTGAGGGGGATTAAATGCCATGATCCTCTCCTTTGATTTCGTTTGGTTCAGTTCTTCAGGCCCAGCATCGCGCGCGCCTCGCCGGGCGTGGCCAGATCGGCGCCCAGATGGTCGATCAATTCGGCCGCCCAGTTCACCATCTCGGCATTGTTCGCCGCCTGCCTGCCGCGCCGCAGATAGGTGCTGTCCTCAAAGCCGGTGCGCACATGGCCGCCCAGCAGCACCGATTGCGCCGCCATCGGGAAGGTGTGGCGCTGGATGCCAAAGCCGGTGAAGGTGGCGCCGCGCGGCAATTGGTTCTTGGAATATTGCATCGCCTCGGGCGTGGCGGGCAGGCCATATTTGGTGCCCAGCACAAAGGTATAGGGCGCATTTGCGGGCAACGCGCCCTCGGCGATCAGATCGGCGGCATAGACAAAATCGCCCGCCTCAAAGCATTCGATCTCGGGCAGCACGCCCGCGTCCTGGATCATATGGCCCAGCCGCGTCACCATCGGCTTCAGGTTGATCGCCGCCCCGCCCCACAGGTTCATCGTGCAGATGTCGAGCGTGCACATATCGGGTTTCAGGTCGAGGATATGTTCAAGCCGCTTTTCGGCGGTGAACATCAGCGTGCCGGGGCCGGGCAGGCTGGGGTCTTCCTCGCTCTGCATCCATGTGCAGCCGGGGCCGGTGGTGACGTTGAGGATGACATCACTGTTCTTGGCCCGGATCAGGCCGACGACCTCGCGGTAATCCTCCAGCTCGGTGCTGGGGTGGCCCGTCTCGCGGTCGCGCACGTGCAGATGGATGATCGAGGCCCCGGCGGCGGCGGCGTCCAGCGCTTCCTGCGCCACATGTTCGGGGCGGAAGGGGAAATCGGGATGTTTGGGCATCGGCCATGGCGAGCCGGTGACCGCGCAGGTGATAAAGACCTTATCGGCCATGAAAATGTCCTCTCCATTGGGGGAAAATGTTCTGATTCATGACCTATGCCCGTCTGGCAGGTGTTGAACAGGCCTGTGTCTGTGCCATTATTGAGAGTAACAGGAAGACAAGACTTTCACGCTGCGTCGTATAGTGTAAGGGGCGCGCAGGGAAAACGGGCAAGAGGCGAGAAACATGGCGCAAAGAGAGGAACTTACCCGCTTTCTCAAGGCCGCGCGCGGGCGTCTGGCGCCCACCGATGTCGGCCTGCCTGCGGGCGAACGTCGCCGCACGCGCGGGCTTCGCCGCGAGGAAGTGGCGACGCTCGCGGGCATGAGCGTCACATGGTACACATGGTTTGAACAGGGGCGCGAAGTCCAGCTTTCCGCCGCGATGATCGAGCGTCTGGGCAAGGCGCTGCGTCTGGAGCCGCAGGAGCGCGAATTTCTCTTCGCGCTGGCCCAGCATCGCCCGCCGCCGCTGACGGGCCGCGCCGACGAGGCCGTGCGCCCATCCACCCAGCAGTTGATGGACAGCCTGTCGATCCCCGCGCTGGTGATTGTCGAGGATTGGACCGTGGTGGGCTGGAACGCGCTGGTGACCCAGCTTTTCCGCGATTACGCCCCGCTCCCGCGTGAGGAGCGCAACCTGTTCCGCATCCTGATGCTGAACGAACGCTATCGGGCCGACCCGGAGCGCTATCGCGAAATGGCGCGCCGTCTCGTCGCGCGCTTTAAATGGGATTACAGCCGCACCGCCCAGCCGCAGGTGTTCGAAACGCTGATCGCCGAGATGCAGCAATCCTCCGACCTGTTCCGCGAATATTGGGAGGCCGCCGAGATCCGCAGCCACTTTGAGGATGTGAACAGCGCCACCCTGCCCGATGTGGGCGAGATCGCCTTTCACCACACGTCCTATGCGATTGAGGAAGTGCCGGGGCAGCGCCTCATCCTGTTCGCCCCCGCCGATCCGGCCAGCGCGGAGAAATTGCGCCGCCTGAGCGCCGAGATGGCATGAAAACAGGGGTGCGGCGGACCGCACCCCAACCTCAATTACGCCGGAAGCGCGCCGATCACCGACTTGACCTCCAGATATTCCTCGAGGCCGAATTTGCCGAATTCGCGGCCATTGCCCGACTGCTTGTATCCGCCAAAGGGCATGTCCATCGCCAAGCCGCCCGCGTTGACATAGACCGACCCTGCACGGATCTTGCCCACGATGGTTTTCGCCACGGCCGGATCGCCCGCGATATAGGCGCCAAGGCCGTAGGGCGTGTCATTGGCAATGGCGACCGCCTCATCCAGATCCTTGTACGGCAGGATGACCAGCACGGGGCCGAAGATTTCCTCGCGCGCAATGGCCATGTCATTGGTGACATTGGCAAACACGGTGGGCTTGACGAAATAGCCCTTGTCCACACCCTCGGGCAGGCCCAGACCGCCGGTGACCAGCGTCGCGCCTTCCTCGATGCCTTTTGCGATCAGGCCCTGGATCTTGTCGAACTGCGCCTTGTTGACCACCGGGCCGATATGGCCGCCCTCGGTCAGAGGATCGCCGACGGGCTTGCCGCCGAAGATTTCGCCCGCCAGCTTGGCCGCCTCATCATGCTGCGAGACATGCACCAGCATGCGCGTGGGCGCCACGCAGCTCTGTCCCGAATTGAGCAGGACGCCGCCGCAACCACCGGGCAGCGCCTTGTCGAGCGGCGTGCCGGGCAGGACGATGTTGGGTGATTTGCCGCCCAGTTCCTGCGTCACGCGCTTGACGGTGTCGGCGGCCGCCTTGGCCACCATGATCCCGGCGCGGGTCGATCCGGTAAAGCTGACCATGTCGATATCGGGATGGGCGGCCATCGCCGCGCCCACGCCCGGCCCGTCGCCCTGCACCAGATTGAACACGCCCGCCGGCACGCCCGCCGCGGCCAGAACCTCGGCAAAGACGGCGGCGCAGGTGGGAGCTTCTTCGGAGGGTTTCAGGACAATCGTGCAGCCCGCCGCCAACGCCGGGGCCACCTTGGCAACGATCTGGTTCATCGGCCAGTTCCACGGGGTGATCAGGCCCACCACGCCGATCGGTTCGCGCACGACCTTGTTATCGCCGATCTTTTCCTCAAACTCATAGGCCTGCAAAGCGGCCAGCGCATTGGCCAGATGGCCAAGGCCAGAGCCTGCCTGCGCGGTCGAGGAGGTGCTGATCGGGCAACCCATTTCGGTGCTGATCGCCTCGGCAATATCGCCGATCCGCGCCTTGTAGGCCTCGATGATCGCGCCCAGCAGGGCGATGCGCTCGTCCTTGCTGGTCTGGCTGAAGCTGGCAAAGGCGCGGCGTGCGGCGGCCACGGCGGCATCCACATCGGCGGCGGTGCCCAGCGTGATCTGGCTGGCCGCGCCTTCGGTGGCCGGGTTGATCACAGTGTGGGGGGTGCCGCCGATGCTGTCGACCCACTGGCCGTCGATGAAATTCTGCGGATAGTTCTTCATGGGGAAGGGTCCTTTTATCAGGCTGGGATCAGGCCAAGCTCGGCATCGCCGGCGGCATGGCCCCATTTGTCGCGGGGGGGCATGGGGCGGGCGCCCCATGGCGGATCGAGGGTGAAGCTGGAGATTTTGCGCCCTTCGGGAATGCGGCCATTGCCGCCGCCCTGGGCATAATCGTAATAGAGCGTCATCAACTCGCGGTGGCTGTGGATTTCGGCCACGGCGGGATGGGCAAGGCACGCCTCGCGCCAGCGCAGAACGCGCGTGAGGTTTTGCGGCACCGCATAATCCTCGTAATATTCAAGGAACCACAGGCGCTTGAACATGGGCGCAAAGGCGACCTCGGCCCAGCCGAAACGGTCGAACAGGAAATCACCATCCGGCGCATAATCGCGCAGGAAAGCATCCAGCCGCGCATATTGCGCATCGACCTCGGCCTTTAACGTATCACGCTGGGCCGGATCGCGGTTCAGGATCATCCGGTATCCCGCCCCGGTAAACGCCCCGTCGGTGGCGCAGAGCATCTGCTCGACGGCATGTTCATAGGGGTCGGATCGCGCGATGCGGACGCCGGGAAAGCGCTCGTCGAAATAGCGCAGGATGACCATGCTTTCTTTCAGCACCGCGCCATTTTCCAGCTCCAGCGCGGGCAGGGCGGTGGTGCCCCGCGTTTTGCGCAGCAGCCATTCCGGGCGGGGGCGCGAAATGTCGATGTCATGATGGGCCAGCCTTTCGGCCAGCCCTTTCAGTGACAGCAAAATCTCCACCCTTTCGGAAAAGGGGCAGCCCGGAATGTGATACATCCGCAAGGTCCCGCCGGGCGGCTCCTGCTCGCCAGAAGTATGCATCATGCGGGCGCTTTCTCGCCTTTTCCGGTGATATGGGCGGTTTCGGCCGCCGTGCTGGCCGGGCCGGTGTTGCGCTTGACCAGGCCCGCCACCAGCGAGGGGCCTTTGGCGAAGGGTTCGGGGTCGCCCTCGCGCAGTTGCAGGCCGAACAGCGGGCTCATGCCCGGAATGCGGCCCAGACCGCCGTAAAGGTCGAAACCGCGGTCGATCCAGTCGCGCAGCGGGTCATCCTCGGTCATCGGCGGCGTGTCGGCAATGCTGGCGGCCCAGAGGAACACCGCCAGCGCGCGATAATCGGCATAATTGGGCGTTTCGCCCCCCAGCCATTTGTGTTCGCGCAGGATGCCGCGCAGCAATTCCATTTCCGGCAGAACCTTGGGGAACACGTCTTCGCGCCCCACGATCAGCTCTTCCATCGGCTTGCCCCACATGCGCAGGCGCGATTCGGTGATGTATTCGATGTCATGCGGGAAGCAGCGGTCGCGATATTGCACCGCAAAGCAGCGCGCCCACGGGCCAACCACCGTCTTCCACAACCAGGTTTCGAGGAACTGGGTCAGCACCTTTACCGAAGGATCGCCGATCAGCGTGGGCCGGTCGGGATATTTGGCATCCAGATACTCGGCGATCAGCCAGCTATCGAGCACATATTCGCCATCATCGCAGATCACCGGCAGGCGTTCGGACCGCCCGCCCGTGCGATCGAGAATGCCGGTGAACCCGCCCGGCACCACGTCAAGATCAAAGCCCTTGTGTTTGAGCGCATATTTGGTGGCCCAGACGAAGGGGCTGGTGGTGCATCCGCTTTCGTGGGTCAGATCGAAAAAGGTGATCTTGTTATCCTTGGCCATGGACCGCTCCCGCTTGTTTGTATGTGTTACTGTCAATTTGGGCCAAGGTTTGGCCGCTGCCAAGGGGGAAACGAATACTATCAGCAAGAGTAACAGGATGGCGGCGCAGCCGATCCTGTCCGGCGAAACTGTCCCCCGAAACTGTCCCCCGAAACTGTCATCACCAATGATAGCGGGGGCGCTGGTCTTGTTGCCGGGGCAGGGTCGTGTTTGCTGCGGTCAAACGCCTAGGTCAGAGTATAAGGATGCCGCGATGCTCGAACTGTTTACTTCCGAAACGCCCAATGGCTGGAAAGCCACGATCCTGCTCGAGGAGCTGGGCGTGCCCTATAAGGTCACCCCGATTTCGCTGACCAATCACGAGCAGAAGACGCCGGAGTTTCTGGCCATCAACCCCAATGGCAAGATCCCTGCGCTGGTCGACGATGGTTTTGCGGTGTTCGAATCGGGCGCGATCCTGCTTTATCTGGCCGAGAAATTCGGCCGCTTCATCCCCGCCGACGCGCAGGGGCGCAGCCGCGCGATTCAATGGGTGATGTGGCAGGTGTCCGGCCTCGGCCCGATGATGGGGCAGGCGACGGTGTTCAACCGCTATTTCCCGGAAAAGCTGCCCTCGGTGATCGAACGCTATACGCGCGAAAGCCGCCGCCTGCTGGGCGTGCTGGATACGGCGCTGGAGGGGCGTGATTACCTTGTGGGCGATTATTCGATTGCCGACATCGCCTGCTTCCCATGGGTGCGCGGGCATGAATGGGCCGGGGTCACGCTCGATGGCCTGCCCAATATCGCCCGCTGGATGGCGGCGATTGGCGCGCGCCCGGCGGTGCAGTGCGGATTGCTGATCCCCACCCCGCCCACCGCCGAAGAGATGGCCGCCAAGACCACCACGCAGGGCAAATCTATTCTGGCTTAACTTTCAAACAGGTCGAGGAAGGCCACCACGTCATTGTCGGTGGCGATGAACAGGCCTTCCTGCACCTCGGCGCTTTGTTGCTCGGCAATCCGCATGGCTTCGCTGAGCGGGCCGTAGAACAAAGTGGTCGCCGCCCCGCCCTCCGGTCCGCCATCCAGATGATAGAGGCGGACCGAGGCATCCTGATACGTGGTGCGCATTATTTGCGCGCCATGGCAAAGGGGCTGAAAGCCTGCGCCACAGGCATGATCTCGATCGTGTTGACGTTCAAATGTTCGGGCAGGCGCAGCACCGCCTCGACCGTCTGGGCCACATCATCGGCCGACAGCGGCTTCATGCCCTGATAGACGGCGGCGGCCTTGTCCTTGTCGCCGCCAAAGCGGACCTGCGAAAATTCCGTCTCGCAGGCGCCCGGCTCCAGCGAGGTGACCTTGACCGGCGTGCCCAGCAGATCGGCGCGCAGGCCCAGCGAGAACTGGCGCACAAAGGCCTTGGTGCCGCCATAGACATTGCCGCCCGGATAGGGATAGGTGGCCGCCACGCTGGCGACATTGATGACATGGCCGCGCCCGCGCGCCACCATGCCGGGCAGCACCGCATGGGCAATGCGCACAACGCCCGTCACATTGGTTTCGATCATGGTTTCCCATTCGTCCAGATCGGCCGTATGCGCGGGGCCCAGACCCAGCGCCAGACCGGCATTGTTGAACAGGATGTCGATCCCGGCAAAACCCTCGGGCAGGGCGGCCAGCAGTTTCTCGCCGCAGTCCTTTTCCGTGACGTCCAGTTCGATGGTCAGCAGGCGGTCGGTATTCGCCTCTGCGGCCAGTTCATTCAACCGTTCGCGGCGGCGCCCGGTGGCGATCACCCGCGCCCCGCCCGCCAGCAACCGCAGCGCCACCGCCCGGCCAAAGCCCGAGGTGGCCCCCGTCACCAAGGCGATGTGGTTTTCGGCCCAATTGGCGGTGTCACTCATGGTCGGCTCCTGCTGCGTTGCAATAGTGGCGCAGGAGATAGGGGCGCGATCCGCCCCCGGCAAGCCTTTAACCCCCCGCCGCCGCGATCTCGGCCAGCGTTTCAGCTTCCAGCTTTTTCAGCTCGCCCACCGTTTCATCAATCGCCGCCCTTTGCCGCGCCAGCAGTTTCAGCCTTTCGCGGATGCGGCGCAGCAGCAGCTTCGATTGCTCGACATGCTCGGGGTCGGCATCATAAAGGTCGAGGAATTCGCTGATCTCGCGGATGGTGAAGCCAAGCCGTTTGCCGCGCAGGATCAATTGCATCCGCGCCACCTCGCGCCGCGCATAGATGCGCGTGTTGCCCACCCGCTGCGGCTCGATCAGACCCTTGTCCTCGTAAAAGCGCAAGGTGCGGTGGGTAACGCCCAGCATGCCCGCGACCTCCTGAATCCCCATCAGGTCGCGGTTCTTGCCAGACCCGTCCGTCCCGGCCCCCTCCTGTTTCGCGTCCATTTCACTATCCCCCATCGGTCTATTCGACCAAAATGCTGCGCTTTTCGCAAGGGGCCAGAAGGCCAAAGGATATCAGGGCTGGCCCTCGCGTTTGCGGCGCTCCTCCTCCACCAGTTCCTTTTTCGACAATTTGCCCACCAGCGTGCGCGGCAGATGGTCGCGGATCTCGATCTCCTTGGGGATCTCGATCTTGTTGAGATAGTCGCCAAGGAAGGCCAGCAATTCCTGCGGGCTGGCGCTCATCCCCGCGTGCAGCTTGATGAACAGCTTGGGGCTTTGCCCGCGATAGGCATCGGGAATGCCGATGGCGATGGCTTCCTCCACCGCCGGGTGGTGATAGGCGGCATCCTCGATCACGCGGGGATAGACGTTGAAGCCCCCGCACAGGATCACATCCTTCATCCGGTCAACCAGGAAGAGATAGCCCTCATCATCGAGATAGCCGATGTCGCCGGTGCGCAGTGCGCCATCGACAAAGGTCTTTTCGGTGTCATCGGGCCGGTTCCAATAGCCCTTCATCACCTGCGGCCCGCGCGCGCAGACTTCGCCGCGCTCGCCTGTCGGCAGGATTTCGCCGGTCTCCGGGTTGCGGATCTCGATGATCGTGGCCGGAAAAGCCGGGCCGCAACTGTTGTCCTTGATCCGCCCGTTGATCGGGTTGCAGGTGATGATGGGGCTTGCCTCCGACAGGCCATAGCCCTCGGTGATGATCGCGCCCGTCAGCTTTTCAAACGCCTGGCGGACATCGAGCGGCAGCGGCGCCCCGCCCGAAACGCAGGCGGACAGATGCGACAGATCGGGCGCCTCGCCGGGCGGCACGTCATTGTTCATCGCCACCCAGATCGTGGGCACGCCAAACATGATGGTGGGATTGGTGCGCCGGATCGTGGCCAGCATCTGTTTGAGGTCAAACCGGGCCAGCAGCACGATTTCGGCCGCAACCTCGATCGAGAAATTGAGCACCGTGGTCAGCGCAAAGACATGGAACATCGGAAGCACGCCCAGCACGCGCTCCTGTTCGCTCATCGCATGGCCCAGATGGGCCAACATCTGGGCCGAATTGGCGGTCAGATTGGCATGGCTGAGCATCGCGCCCTTGGGCGTGCCGGTGGTGCCGCCGGTATATTGCAGCACGGCCAGATCATGGGGATGACGCTCGATGGCGGGCATATCGGCCTTGCGCTCGATCAGGCGGAAGAAGCCGATATGCAGATCATCCTCGGAATAGCGCGCATGTTCGCGCCGTTTCAGCACCCGCCAGCCCAGCGATTGCAGCGTGGGCAGGATGGGGGCGAGCGGGCACATCACGATCTTTTCAATGCCCGCCGCCGGGCCGACTTCGCGCACCTTGGCATAAATGCTGGCCACATCGGGCACGGCGATCATCCGCGCGCCCGAATCGCGGATCAGGTGATCGATCTCACGCGCGGTATACATCGGATTCAGATTGACGATCACCGCCCCGATTTTGAGCGCGGCAAAATACATCACCACAAAATAGGGCGTGTTGGGCAGGCACAGCGCAAAGCGATCGCCCTTGCGCAGGCCCAGCGCGTAAAGCCCGCGCGCCGCCCGGTCGGCCAGACGCCCAACCTCGCCATAGGTCCATGTGCGGCCCAGAAAGTCGAGCGCGACCCGCTCGGCATGATGCTCGACCGCCTTGTCCAGCAGATCGGTGATCAGCCGTTCTTGCGGCATCCACCCTTCCTGCCCAAAGCTTTTGGCATCATCCACTGAAATCATCGCTCGCCCTTTCCGTTATTTTATCGGTATTTATGCGTCAGAGAGTCAATCGACCGCCCAGCGCCAGGATGAACACATGCGCCGAATTGACGGTGCCGTTCATCAGGATCGGCGTTTGTGCCGCCGTGCCGACATAGGCCGCCGTGGTGCGGTTGATCGGCCCGCTGTCCAGCGTCAGATAATTGACGCCGACATCGACCGCGAAACGCTTCGACATCTGGTGCGTGGCGCCCATGGCAAAGACCCAGCGGTTGGTGTCGGGCACGCGCGCATCGCGCTCGGTGCTGCGCACCGGGGTCAGGTCGCGCGCCACGCCGCTGCGCAGCGTCCAGCGCGGCGAAACGGCCACATCCACGCCCACCGCATAATTCCAGCTGTCGCGGTAATTTTCGGGGATCGCGGTGTTGAAGGGCGCGGCCAGACGGATCGCGTCAAACTTGGACCAGCCGGTGGCGGTGGCCTGTGCGTTGAGCGTGATTGCCGGGGTCACGGCATAACGGATGCCGAAAATCGCCTGCCATGGGGTGCTGAAGGAGGCCGAGGTGTTGACCGTGCCGTTATTGGCGGCCAGCGGCCCCAGCAGGCCTGCCACCGTCACCGAGCCTTTGAGCGTATGCTTGATCGAGGACTTGTAGCTGGCGGCGATGCTGACCGGGCCGCGCTGAAGCTGGAAACCGGCCGACCAGCCCATGTCCCACCCGTTGCCCGACAGTTTCTGCGACCCGTCGGCCAGCAGCGGCGAGAGGTTGGGCAGGGCATTGCCCAGTTCGGCCTTGGAATATTCGATATTGGCCGCAGCCCCGATGCGCAGGCCCGGCAGCACTTCAATGGCGAGGCCGGGCTGGATGTCGATGGTGCGCAGCGATGTGCGCAGCGCCGAATAGCGCGCCCAGCTGGTGGTGGGATAATCGGTGGTGAAATTATAGGGCGCGGTAATCGCCAGCCCCAGCGCCACCTTGTCGGTGAGGCCATAGGAGATCGCGCCGGTGGGCACGACGCCGTTTTCGATGGGGTTGCTGCTCACCTGATCGCCGCCGACCGGCGCGGGGGCCTGACCGGGGCGCACGATGATCGTGTTGACATTGGTCATCTTGGCCGTGGGCAGGATCGCGCTGGCGCCGACATGGATGGCGACGCCCTTTTGCCCGGCAATCGCGGACGGGTTCCACCACAGGGATTCAGGGCCGGTATCGGCCACTTCGCCCGAATAGGCGCGGCCCGTGGCCTTGGGGCTTTGTTCAACGATATAGAAGCCGCTGGCCATCGCCTGCGCCGGGATCAGGCCCAGCAGCAGCGTGGAGATTTTGGCGGCACGGGAAAATTTGCGAACCGAAGTCATATCTTGCCTCCCCTTCATGGGATTGTTGCGGTCAGCGCAAGCGCTTCCAGGTCTGGCTCTTGCACAAAGGCCAGACGATGCAACCCTTTACCTTGAGCGTGTCGCGGTCGATCATGGTCAGCGTGGCCTGATAGGTGCCGCCATCATCAGCGTTATAGATCGTCCCGCCGGTCCATTCGCCGCCCTTGGCGTGAAACCCCTGCAGGATCGTCAGGCCTTTGAGCAGACGGTCGCGCTGGGCGGCGTCCTTGTTCTTGGCATCGCGCAATTGCGGGTTGGTGCGCAGCGCGTCCGATTCCACCAGCCGCCCGCAGATCGAGGGGCCGCAGGCGGCAATTTCCACCACGCCATGCTTCGTTTCGGTCTGCCACCGGCCCAGCGCATCCTGGGGCGACGGCGCGGCCGCGGCCGCCAATATCCCTAACAGGGCAATCATCCTCTCGGCTCCTTCTCCAAACCTGCGCGTGGGGCTTGCGCCCAAAGGCCCAGGGCCGCAGGCGTACAGGTGCTTTGCTGCACTCTCATCCTGACGACGAATCAGTGTATGCCTCAAAATTCAGTTGACGTATAGGGAAAGTTAGGCACCTTTAGAGAAGAAGGGTGCGGGGCGTGATTCCCGTGCTACAACCCCGGCCAAGAATTCGAAAAAAAAGGGATGTGCGATGCGTAATGTGGTGATCGCGGGCTATGCCCGTTCTCCTTTCCATCTGGCGGGCAAGGGCGCTTTGGCGCGGGTGCGGCCGGATGATCTGGCCGCCGATGTGGTGCGTGGATTGATCGCACGGACCGGGGTGGATGCCGCCGCGCTTGAGGATCTGATCGTCGGCTGCGCCTTTCCCGAGGGCGAGCAGGGCTTCAACATTGCCCGCCTGATCGGCCTCATTGCCGATCTGCCGCTCTCGGTGGGGGGCATGACGGTCAACCGTTTCTGCGGCTCGTCGATGAGCGCAATCCATTATGCTGCGGGCCAGATCCAGCTTGGCGCCGGCGAGGTGTTCATGGCCGCAGGCGTTGAATCGATGAGCCGTGTGCCGATGATGGGCTTCAACCCGCTGCCCAATCCGGCGCTGGCAAAGAAGAGCGCGGCCTATCTGGGCATGGGCGATACGGCCGAAAACGTGGCGGCCAAATTCGGCATCAGCCGCGAGGCACAGGAAGCCTTTGCCGTGGAAAGCCAGCGCAAGGCGGGCGAGGCGATCGCGGCGGGCCTGCTGGCCGATGAAATCGTGCCTGTGGGCGGCGTCACCGCCGACGGCACCCCGCGCCCCGGCACCACGGCCGAGGCGCTGGCGGGCCTGAAGCCCGCGTTTTCCGCCACCGGCACCGTCACGGCGGGCACCGCCAGCCCGCTCACCGATGGCGCCGCCGCCGTGCTGGTGTGCAGCGAGGATTATGCCGTGGCCAACGGTCTGCCCATTCTGGCGCGGATCAAATCGGTGGCGATCAGCGGATGCGCGCCCGAAATCATGGGCATGGGGCCGGTGGAATCGAGCCGCAAGGCGCTGGCCCGCGCCGGGATTTCGGTCGCGGATCTCGATGTGGTGGAACTCAACGAAGCCTTTGCCAGCCAGAGCCTTGCCTGCATCGGCGAGCTGGGTCTGGACGTTGCCAAGGTCAACATCGACGGCGGCGCGATTGCCATCGGCCACCCGCTGGGCGCGACCGGCGCGCGCATCGTCGGCAAGGCGGCCAGTCTGCTGAAGCGCACCGGCGGCCGCTATGCTCTGGCCACGCAATGCATCGGCGGCGGGCAGGGCATCGCCACAGTTCTGGAGGCGGTGTGATGGCTATCAACAAGGTTTGCGTGATCGGCGCGGGCACTATGGGCGCGGGTATCGCCGCGCAGGTGGCCAATGCGGGCGTGCCGGTGCTGCTTTTGGATATCGTGCGGGATGCCGATGATCGCAATTCGGTGGCCGCTGGTGCGGTCGAAAGGCTGAAGAAGGCCGAACCGGCCGCTTTCATGAGCAAGGCGGCGGCCAAATTGGTCGAGGTCGGCAATATTGACGATGATCTGGGCCGCGTTGCGGAATGCGACTGGGTGATCGAGGCGATTGTCGAGAAGATCGAGCTGAAGCACGCGCTTTATGAAAAGCTGGAAGGCGTGCGGCGGACCGGGACGGCGGTGTCGTCCAACACGTCGACGATCCCTCTCGATCGCCTGATCGAAGGGCGCAGCGAGGCGTTTGCCCGCGATTTCCTCATCACCCATTTCTTCAATCCGCCGCGCTATATGCGCCTGCTGGAGGTGGTGTCCGGGCCAAAGAGCGATCCCGAACTGGTCGCCAGCGTGTCGGATTTCGCCGACCGCGCCATGGGCAAGACCGTGGTGCGCGCCAAGGATACGCCGGGGTTCCTCGCCAATCGCGTGGGCACCTATTGGCTGCAGGCGGCGATCAATGCGGCCTTTGAACAGGGCGTCAGCGTCGAGGATGCCGATGCCATCGGCGGCAAACCGATGGGCGTGCCCAAGACGGGCATTTTCGGTCTGGTGGACCTCGTGGGCATTGACCTCATGCCCTATCTCAAGGCCAGCCTGACCAGCACGCTGCCCGCCAATGATCCCTATCAGGGAATCGCCCATGACCATCCGCTGATCCTGAAAATGATCGCCGATGGGTATACCGGCCGCAAGGGCAAGGGCGGCTTTTACCGGATCAACCGTGAAGCCGGGAAGGTCAAGGAAGCGATCAACCTGAGCACGGGCGAGTATGCCAAGGCGAAGAAGCCCGTTTCGATCCCCTCGGCGGCTCAGAAGGATCTGCGCGCGCTGATTTCCGCGCCGGGCGTGGTGGGGGCCTATGCGTGGGCCGTGCTGGGTCCGACGCTGGCCTATGCGGCCGGGCTGATCGGCGAGGCTTCGGATGATATTCTGAGCATCGATACGGCGATGAAGCTGGGCTATAACTGGAAATATGGCCCGTTTGAATTGATCGACCGGATTGGAGGCGCCGATTTCGTCGCCCGCCTGCAGGCCGAGGGACGCGAGGTTCCCGCGATCCTGACGATGGCCGATGGCCGCCCGTTCTATCGGGTGGAAAATGGTCAGCGCCAATATCTGGGCGCGGATGGCGCATATCACGCGATTGTCCGGCCCGATGGCGTATTGCTGCTGGAGGACATCAAGGCGGCCTCGAAACCGATCCTCAAGAGCGGCTCGGCGGCGCTCTGGGATATTGGTGACGGCGTGGTGGCGCTGGAATTCACCGGCAAAATGAACGCGCTCGACGGCGAGGTGATGAAGCTGATCGAGAAGGCGATTCCGCTGGTGACCGAGCAGTACAAGGCGCTGGTGGTTTACAACGAAGGCTCGAACTTCTCGGCTGGCGCCAACCTTGGCCTTGCCATCTTTGCCATCAACATTGCCGCCTGGGGCGAGGTGGAGAAGCTGGTCGCGGGCGGGCAGAAGGCGTATAAGGCTCTGAAATACGCGCCCTTCCCGGTGGTGGCCGCGCCCTTTGGCATGGCGCTGGGGGGCGGGTGCGAAATCTGCCTCAACTCCGATGCGGTGCAGGCCCATGCCGAAACCTATATCGGTCTGGTCGAATGCGGCGTGGGACTGATCCCCGGCTGGGGCGGATGCGGCGAATTGATGGTCCGCGCCGCCGAAAACCCCAAGGCGCCCAAGGGGCCGATGCCGCCGGTGGGCAAGGCCTTCGAGACGATTTCGACCGCAACGGTCGCCAAATCGGCGGCCAATGCCAAGGAGATCGGCTATCTGCGCCCCGGCGACGGCATCACCATGAACCGCGACCGCCTGCTGGCCGATGCCAAGGCGCGGGCGCTTTCGATGGTCGAGGGCTATGCTCCGCCCGCGCCTCCGGTCTTCCGCCTGCCGGGCGCGGGGGGCAAGACCGCTCTCGAACTGGCGGTCAAGGGTTTCCGCGCGCGCGGCCTTGCCACGCCCTATGACGAGGTGGTGGCCGACAAGCTGGCGACCGTCCTGACGGGCGGGGATGCCGATGTGGTGGACACCGTGACCGAAGAGCAGTTACTGGCGCTCGAACTGCGCGAATTCATGACGCTGGTGCGCGATAGCCGTACGCAGGCGCGGGTGGAGCATATGCTGACCACCGGCAAGCCGCTGCGCAATTGACGCCGGGACAACAGGAGAGGTTTTATGCAGGTCTATACCGCCCCCTTGCGCGATATGCGCTTTGTGCTCAACGAATTGCATCAGGATGACGGCTTTGGCGGGCTCTCGGTCCATGAGGAGTTTACGCCCGATCTGACCGATGCGGTTTTGGAGGAAGCGGCCAAAATCTGTCAGGATGTGCTGTTGCCGATCAACCTTTCGGGCGACAGTGAAGGCTGCCAGTATGAGAACGGCGTGGTGCGTACGCCCAAGGGCTTCAAGGAGGCCTATGACCAGTTTGTGCAGGGCGGCTGGGGCGGCCTTGTCATGCCGGTCGAATATGGCGGACAGGGCCTGCCCGAGGCGGTGGGCAAGCTGGTCGAGGAAATGATCTGCGCCACCAATGTCTCCTTCAGCCTCTATCCCGGCCTGACCGCGGGCGCGGTGACGGCGCTGGCCGCCTATGCCAGCGATGAATTGAAGGCGGCCTATCTGCCCAAGATGATCAGCGGCGAATGGTCGGGCACGATGAACCTGACCGAGCCGCATTGCGGCACCGACCTTGGCCTGCTGCGCACCAAGGCCGAGCCGGTGGGCCAAGATAAATTTGGCACCAGCTACAAGCTGACCGGCTCGAAGATCTTCATTTCGGCGGGCGAGCAGGATCTGACCAGCAACATCATCCATCTGGTGCTGGCCCGTCTGCCCGATGCGCCCAAGGGGGTGAAGGGCATCAGCCTGTTCCTCGTGCCCAAGTTCCTGCCCGATGCCGACGGCAATCCGGGCGCGCGCAATGGCGTGCGCGCCAGCGGGATCGAGCACAAGATGGGCATCAAGGCGTCCGCCACCTGTCAGATGCAGTTCGATGATGCCATCGGCTGGCTGGTGGGACAGCCGCACCGCGGCCTTGAAGCGATGTTCACGATGATGAATGCCGAGCGCGTGGGCGTGGGCATTCAGGGCCTTGGCATTGGCGAGGCGGCCTATCAGTCCGCCGTGTGGTATGCCAAGGACCGTCTGCAGGGGCGCAGCCTCTCGGGCGCGAAATATCCCGACAAGGCGGCCGATCCGATCATCGTCCATCCCGATGTGCGCAAGAACCTGCTGACCATGCGGGCCTATAATGAGGGCTGCCGGGCGCTGGGCGCATGGGTGGCGCGCGGGCTGGATGCCGAACGCCACGCCACCGATCCCGAAGTTCGCCAGCGGGCCGAGGATTTCGTCGCGCTTATGACGCCGGTGGTCAAGGCGCTCTTCACCGATCTGGGCCATGACAGCGCCAGTTTGGCGGTGCAGGTCTATGGCGGCCATGGCTATATCCACGAAAGCGGGGTCGAGCAGTATCAGCGCGATGCGCGCATCGCCATGATCTATGAAGGCACCAACGGCATTCAGGCGCTCGATCTGGTCGGGCGCAAGATGGGCGCGCATATGGGCCGCCTGCTGCGCAGCTTCTTTCACCCCGTCTCGGCCTTTATCGAGGAAAACAAGGGGGAGGGCCCGATGCAGAAGATGATCGAGGGGCTGGAAAAGGCCTTTGGCGCGCTGCAGCTTTCCACCGCGACGATTGCGGAAAAGGGCCTGAAAGACCCCGAAGAAGCAGGCGCGGCGGCAACGGATTATCTGCGCCTGCTCGGCCTTGTCGGCATGGCCTATTGCTTTGCCAAAGCGACCAAGATCGCGGGCCTGCAGATCTTTTTCGGCGCCGAGGACAAGGCGTTTTACGAAACCAAGATCAAGACCGCGACTTTCTTCTTTGAAAAGATCCTGCCGCAGGCGACCACCCATTTCCTGGCCATCAAGGCAGGCAAGGGCGCGCTGATGGCCTTTGCCGAGGATGAATTCTGATGGACATCGCAATCCCCCACAGCCTTGGCCGCGAAGAGGCCAAGCGCCGCATCGAGGTGGGTCTGCCCAAGCTGGCCGCGCATATTCCGGGCGGGGGCGCTCTCGCCTCGGAATGGGCGGGCGATTATGTGCTGAACATGACCATTACCGCGCTCGGCTCGCGCATCCCGGTCTCGCTCACCATCGAGGAAGACCGGCTGAGCGGCAGCCTCGAGGTGCCCGCCCTGATGAAGATGATGCAGGGGCAGGTGGCCGAATTTGTGAAAATCAGCGCGGGCAAGATGCTCGACAAGGCTTGAGCAAAAAGGGCGGCGGCATGTTGGTGCCGCCGCCCTTTTCTCAATTCTTGTGCTGGTCATTCTCCAGCTTGTTGTATTCATCCTCGATCTGCTTGGGCGCATCCTGCCAGCTTGACCAGGGCAGGCCCTTTTTCAACGCATAGGACCAGCGTTCCATCCACTCGATCCCGTCCTTGCCGACATAGGGGTCGCGGGTCTTGTAGGCCGGATCGCGCATCGCCTCCTCCAGCGTGACCGGCTTGAGCCTGCGCCGTTTCAGGATGGCGGAAAGTTCATCGATGCTGTCGGCATTGAGCCGCGTATCGTGAAGCAGCATGACAAAGGCGATCTGGCGTCCGAACAGCGCTTCGGAGGCCTTTTGATACCAACTGATCGCGCGTTCGGTATAATCGAGATATTGCTTGCGTACGCGCAGCCGCCGCGCCTCGTCATGGCGGGCCAGCGCGTCCTCATAGGGTTCGGCAAACATCCAGTCATCGGCGTCGATCGTGACGGGCGCGATGCGATAGCCATGCTGGCCCAGCCATGCGTTGATCGCATGCTTGACCGCCTCGGGCGCGCCGGTTTCCAGATAGGGATGGCGGAACCAGTCCAGCTTCTTGCCCCGCGCGGCCAGCAATTCGCGCGTCACCGGCTCGCCTTTGGCAATATCGGCGATATAGCCCGCCGCGCCCAGATCATTGGGCGATTCATGGCTGAATGTGTGGTTGCCCAGATCGTGGCCCCTATCCAGCCACAGTTTCAGATTGGCGATCTGGCGCGCGCGCACCGCCTCGTCCAGCTTGGATTCGTTGACAAAGCCGATGGCGGGCAAATGGTTGCGCCGCAATCCGCGCAACAGGGTGCGGTTGATGTAATCGAGCCACGCCTGATCGTTGAACAGGCTGAGCCCCGGCAGATCGTCAAAGGTCAGCGCCACCGTGCCCCGCCCCGGGGGTGGCGGCGCCAAGGGTTGGGCCAAAACCGGCGCGGCGCCGACCATCAGCGCAAGTGTCGCCACCGCGCTCCAAATTCCGCGTATCTTCACTATTCCCCCATTCCATCATTGGGTGGCGGGGTGCATCTCCACGCCGTCCCGCCACTCGCCGCCGATGGCCTGGATCAGGGCCACAGCGGCAGTCTGCTGATTGACGGTATTCTGTATCAGATTAACGCGCGCCGAATAGGCGGTGGATTGCGCGGAGGAAACGCTGGTGAAATCGACGGTGCCGGCCTGATATTGATTGCGGATGATGGTTTCGGCCTTGGCTGCGGCGGCATTGGCGGTGGCATAAAGGGGCGCCTGCGCGCGATAGGCGGTGACGGCGGAAAGATTGGTCTCCACCTCGCCAAAGGCATTGAGCACGCTTTGGCGATAGGTGGCCACGGCCGCATTATAGGCCGCGCGGGCCTGCGCCACCTTGGCCGACCGCGCGCCGAAATCGATCAGCGTCTCGGCCGCGCTGGCCCCCAGCGACCAGAGCGAGGTGGCAGCGCTCAGCAGATTGGTCATCGTGGTCGAATTGGACCCCACCGATCCGGTCAGCGTGATCGAGGGGAAGAAGGCCGAACGCTGGATGCCGATGGCCGAATTGGCGGCGGCCACCAGCCTTTCGGCATTGGCGATATCGGGGCGGCGTTGCAGGATGTCGCCCGGCATCACCCCCGGCACGGCGGGAATGGCCGGATTCCACGCCGCCGGAGCCAGACGAAAGGTGGAGGGATTTTCGCCAACCAGCACCGCAATGGCATTCTCATAGGATGCCCGCTGCCGCTCCAGATCGCGCAAATTCGCCTCGGCATTCGACAGGGTGGCCTGCGCGCTTTGCACATCGGCCTCGCTGATCGTGCCGACGGCCAGCTTGTTGCGCGTCACCTCCAGCGATTTGCGATAGGCCGCGACCGTCTCGGTCAGCATCGCCTTTTGCGCGTCGATCCCGCGCAATTGGAAATAATTGGTGGCCAGGGTCCCGCGGGCCGAAAGCGTGGCATTGGCCAGCGTGGCCGCCGAGGCCTGCGCCTGCGCCTTGGATTGGCGCGTGGTATCGGCCAGCCTGCCCCAGATGTCGGGGGTCCAGCTGGCGCTGCCGGTGACGGAAATGGTGGTGCCGGTACGGGTCACGCTGCCGCCCGATCCGGTGGTGGTGCCGGTGGCGTTTTCGGCAAAGGTGCCGCTGCGTGTATCGCTGGCGCTGGCCGAAATGGTGGGGAAGAGTGCGGCGCGGTTGGCGCGCACCACCGCCTCGGCCTGGGCATAGGCGGCGCGGTAATAGGCGACGTTCTGGTTGGTCACCTCGACCTTTTCCTCCAGACCGTTCAGCACGGGATCGCCAAACAGGCGCCACCATTGCCCCTTGGCCACATCATCGGCGGGCATGGCGGGCGCCCATCCGGCGTCGGCCTTGAAGGCGGCGGATGGCGCGGCGCTGGTCGGCACATGGTATTTGGGCGCCATGCTGCAGGCCGACAGAGACAGGGCGGTGGCAAGAGCCAAAAGGGAACGCTTCATCATATCAGGCTTCCAAAGGTTCAGCGCCCGGTTCCAAATCACCATGGCGGGCCAGCAGATGTTCATGGGGAGAGCGGCGGCGCCATTTGTCCAGCGCCAGATAGACCACAGGCGTTGTCAGCAGCGTCAGCATCTGGCTGACGATCAATCCGCCCACGATGGCAATGCCCAGCGGGCGGCGCAATTCGGCCCCGTCGCCAAAGCCGATGGCCAGCGGCAAGGCCCCAAGCGCAGCGGCCAGCGTGGTCATCAGGATCGGGCGGAAGCGCAACAGGCTTGCCTCGCGGATCGCCTCGAACGAGGAAAGCCCGCGCGACCGTTCGGATTCGATGGCAAAGTCGATGATCAGGATCGCGTTCTTCTTCACAATGCCGATCAGCAACACCACGCCGATCAGCGCAATGATGTCAAACTGCCCCCCCGTCACGATCAGGGCAAAGATCGCCCCCACGCCTGCCGAGGGCAGGGTGGAAAGCACGGTCAGCGGATGGATCGCGCTTTCATACAGAATGCCCAGCACGATATAGATCGTGATGATCGCGGCCGCGATCAGCAGCGGCATCGAACTGGTCGATTGCTGAAACACCTTGGCCGTGCCGCCGAAATCGCCATGGACGCCCGCGGGCAGCGCCAGACTGGCCTGCGTGTTGGCAATGGTCTGCGCGGCCTGGCCCAGCGAGAGGCCGGGCGGCAGGTTGAACGAGATCGTGGCCGAGGGCTCGCCGTCGGTGTGGCTGACGCTGGCGGCGGTCGAGGCATTGGACCATGCCGCGACGGTCGAGAGCGGGATCTGGGTGGTGGCGGTGGCGCTCACCGCGCTGCCGCGCGCCGCATTGTTGCCCAGCGAGGCATTGGCGTTGGTGGCGGCGGTGGACGAGGACAAGGTGCCCCCCACCGGCAGATAGAGGTTGTTCAAGGCCTCCGGCTTGCCCGCATAGATGGGGTCGGCCTCCATCACCACATGATACTGGTTCAGCCCCTGATAGATCGAGGCGACCTGTCGCTGGCCAAAGGCGTCATAGAGCGTCTGGTCGATGGTGTTCATGGTGATGCCAAGACTGGCCGCGCGGTTGCGATCGACGGTGACAAAGGCGCTGGCGCCCGCGTCCTGCTGGTCGATATCGACATCGGTGATCGCCTGGGGCTGGGCCTTCAATGCCTGCACCAGCTTGTCGCCCGCCTCGCGCAGCATCTGGGCGCTTTCGGCGTGGAGGACGTATTGATAGGTCGCGCTGCTCTGGCGCCCGCCCGCCTGCAGATCCTGCACCGGGTTCAAGAATACGCTGACCCCGCGCACCTGCGCCAGTTTGGGGCGCAGGCGGGCGATCACGTCATTGATCGGAGGTCGCTCTCCGCGCGGTTTGAGGTTGACGAACATAAAGCCCGAACCCGCGCGCCCGCCCCCGGTAAAAGCCACCAGCGTGGCCACCGCCGGATCGGACCGGATGATGTTGGCCGCCTGCGTCAGCTTGTCGGATGTGGCGGCAAAGGACATGGATTGATCGACGCGCAGGCCGCCGGTCATCGCTCCCGTATCCTGCTGCGGCAGCAATCCCTTGGGCGCGACCACGATCAGGAACACGTTCAAAATCACCGCGCCCAGCAAGAGCAAGAGCACCGGCCCGCGATGGTTGAGCGCCCATTCCAGCCGCCGCGCATAGCGCGAATGCAGCCAGTCGAAAAACCGGCGCGAATGGCGGAACAGCGCATTGTCCTTTTCCGTCCCCGGCGCGGCCAGAACGCGCCCGGCCAGCATCGGCGTGACGGTCAAGCTGGCGATCAGGCTGATGCCCACCGCCGCCGTCATGGTCAGCGCGAATTCGCGCATCAGGCGGCCCATCACCCCGCCCATGAAGATCAGCGGCACAAACACCGCGACCAGAGAGAGCGAGATCGACAGCACCGTAAAGCCCACCTCGCGCGCGCCGCGCAGCGCGGCCTGCAGGGGCTTCATCCCTTCCTCGACATGGCGGGCGATGTTTTCGACCACCACGATGGCGTCATCGACGACAAAACCGGTGGCCACGGTCAGCGCCATGAGGCTGAGATTGTCGAGCAGAAAGCCCGACATATACATCACCCCCAGCGTGCCCAGCAGCGAGACGATCACCGCCGCCGCAGGGATCAGCGTCGCGCGCCAGCTTTGCAGAAACACGCTGACCACGACCACCACCAGCAGCGTGGAGACGAGCAGCGCGATCTCCACCTCATGCAGCGAGGAGCGGATGGTGATTGTGCGGTCGGTGGCAATGTTGAGCTTGATGTCGGCGGGCAGCAGGGCTTGCAGCCCCGGCACCTGCGCACGCAGCGCATCGACGGTGGCCACGATATTGGCATCAGGCTGGCGCGTGATGATGATGGGCACCGACTTCTTGCCGTTGAACAGGCCCATCGTGCGCAATTCCTCCGGCCCATCGATCACGCGGGCGATGTCGGACAGGCGCACCGGCGCGCCATTGCGCCAGGCGATGACCATGGGGGCAAAATCGGCGGCTTTCAGCGCGGCGGCATTGGAGAAAATCTGCCACGACAATCCGCCCTTGGAAATGTCGATCCCCTCCAGCACACCTCTGGGCCGGTTGGCGCTGGCCGATTGCAGGGCGGTGCGCACATCCTCCAGCGCGATCCCCGCGCGGGCCAATTGCATCGGGTTGATCTCGATCCGCACGCCGGGCAAGGCCGCCCCGCCCAGTTCGACATTGCCCACGCCATTCACCTGCAACAGCTTTTGCTGCACGATGTTCGAGACCGCATCGTAGATCTGTTCGGGCGTGCGGGTCGGGCTGGTCAGCGCAAGGATCAGGATCGGCGCATCGGCCGGGTTCATCTTGCGATAGGTGGGGTTGGTTTTGAGCGTGCTGGGCAGATCGGCGCGCGCGGCGGCAATGGCGGCCTGAACATCGCGGGCGGCCCCGTCGATGTTGCGATTGAGGTCGAATTGCAGCACCACCTGAGACGAACCCAGCGAGGAGCGCGAGGTCATTTCGGTCACGCCCGCAATCGTGCCCAATCGCCGTTCCAGCGGGCTGGCCACGGTGCTGGCCATGGTCGAGGGGCTGGCGCCGGGCAGATTGGCCTGCACCATCACGGTGGGAATATCAACGCGGGGCAGTGGCGCGACGGGCAGTTGAAAAAACGCCGCGATTCCCGCCAGCGCCACACCGATGGTGAGCAGGATCGTGCCGACCGGGCGGCGGATGAAGGGGGCGGAGATGTTCACGCCGCCTGCCCTTCATGCATGCGGCCCCGGCGGGCGGCACGGCGTTCGCGCCAGTTTTCAAAGGCGAGGAAGATGACCGGGGTGGTGAACAGCGTCAGCACCTGGGAAAGGATCAGCCCCCCCGCGATGGACAGGCCCAGAGGCTGGCGCAGTTCATGGCCCATGCCCGACCCGAAGATCATCGGGATCGCGGCGAACAGCGCGGCAAAGGTGGTCATCATGATCGGGCGGAAACGCAGATGGGCGGCGCGGCGGATGGCTTCGTCGGCGCTCATCCCTTCCTCGCGCATGGCGGCAATCGCAAAGTCGATCATCATGATCGCGTTTTTCTTCACAATGCCGATCAGCAGCACGATGCCGATGATCCCGATCACGCCCAGCCCATAGGAGGTCAACGCCAGCGCGATCAGCGCCCCCACGCCCGCCGAGGGCAGGGTGGAAAGGATCGTGACGGGATGGACAAAGCTTTCATACAGCACGCCCAGCACGATATAGACCGTGATGATCGCGGCCAGCACCAGCACCAGTTCATTGGCCAGCGCCGAGCGGAAAGCCGAGGCCGAGCCGGAGAAATCCATCGTCAGCGACGAGGGCATGCCCAGATCCTTGGCCACCTGCTCGATCTGGTCCACCGCGTGGCCCAGCGATACGCCGGGGGCAATGTCAAAGCCGATGGTGGCCGAGGGGAATTGCCCCTCGCGCGCCAGAACCAGCGGGCTGGTGCCCTCGCGGATCGTGGCGATTGTGCCCAGCGGCACCTGCGTGCCCGAGGACAGCGGGATATAGAGCATCTGGAGGCTTTGCGGATCGGACAGCATCTGCGGGCTGGCCGAGAGGATCACGCGGTTCTGGCTCGATTGGGTATAGATGGTCGAGATGATCCGCTGGCCAAAGGCGTCATAGAGCGCATTGTCCACGCTGAGCACCGAGAGGCCCAGACGCGCCGCCGCATCGCGGTTCACATCCACGATCACGCTGCGCCCCTGGCCCAGCGCGGGGGCGTTGACATCGCGCAGCGCGCTCTCGCTCTTCAACGCCTGCGCCAGTTTCAGCCCCCAGGTGTTGACCGTATCCTGATCCGCGCCATGCAGCGCGAAACGATAGGGCGTCAGGCCCGTCTCGGTGTCGATGGTCAGATCCTGCACGGGCTGGAAATAGAGCTGAACCCCCGGCACTCCGGCGGCCTTGTCGCGCAGGCGGGCCATGATCGCCTCCTGATCGGGCCGCGCGCTGATCGGCTTGAGGTTGATGACCATCCGCCCCTGATTGACGGTGGTGTTCGTCCCGTCCACGCCCACGCTGGAGGAGAGCGATTCCACGCCCGGATCCTCCAGCATCCTGGCCGCCACCTGCTGTTGCAACTGGGCCATGCGGGTAAAGCTGATGTCCTGCGCGGCGACCAGCGTGGCGCGGATCTGCCCGGTGTCCTGCGTCGGGAACAGGTTTTTCGGGATCGCCCAGAACAGCGCCGCCGTCACCACCAGCGATCCGGCAAAGACCAGCATGGTCAGGCCGCTGCGCGCCATGACCCAGCCCAGCGCGCGCGAATAGCCCGCCGCAAGCCGGTCGAACTGATGCATCGCCTTGTCCACGATGACAAAGCGGCGCTCCTCATGCTCCGGCCTCAACCATCGCGCGGCCAGCATCGGCACAGCGGTCAGGGCCACCAACGCCGACAGCGCAATCGTCACCGCGAGGCTGATGGCAAATTCGCGGAACAGCCGCCCCACCACATCGCCCATGAACAACAGCGGGATCAGCACGGCAATCAGGCTGACGGTCAGGCTGATGATGGTAAAGCCGATCTCGCTGGCGCCTTTGAGCGCTGCGTCAAAGGGCTTCATCCCTTCCTCGACGTATCGGGCGATATTCTCGATCACCACGATGGCGTCATCGACCACAAACCCGCTGGCGATGGTCAGCGCCATCAGCGTCAGATTGTTGATCGAAAAGCCCAGCGCCCACATCGCGGCAAAGGCCCCGACCAGCGACAGAGGCACCGAAATCGCCGCCACCATCGTCGCGCGCATGCTGCCCAGAAACAGGAAGATCACCAGCACCACGAGCAGCACCGCCAGCACCAGTTCGAACTGCACGTCCTCGACGCTGGCCCGGATGCCCTCGGTCCGGTCGGTCAACACCTTGACCTTGACATCGGCGGGCAATTGCGCGGTCAGATCGGGCAAAGCCGCCTTGATCGCGTCCACTGTGGCAATGACATTGGCGCCGGGCTGGCGCTGAACGTCGATGATGACGGCGCTCTGCTTGTTCATCCAGCTTGCGGTGCGGGTGTTTTCGACGCCCGGCTCGACGCTGGCCACATCGGACAGGCGGATCGGCGCGCCATTGGCATAGGAGATCACCAGATTGGCGTAATCGCTCGCGCTGCCCAACTGGTCATTGGCGTCGATGGTCCAGCTTTTGGTCAGCCCGTCAAAGCTGCCCTTGGCCATGTTGACATTGGCGTTGGAAATCGCGCTGCGGATGCTTTCAAGGCTTAATCCCCGCGTGGCCAGCGCGCCGACATTGGCGATGATCCGCACGGCGGGGCGTTGCCCGCCCGACAGGCTGACCAGACCAACGCCCGAAACCTGCGCGATCTTGTTCGAAAACTGCCGCTCGACAATCCCCTGTACCTCGCCCAGCGGGCGGGTTTTGGACGAAACGCCAAGGGTAATGACCGGCGCATCGGCGGGGTTCACCTTGGCATAGACGGGCGGTGCGGGCAGGTCGGACGGCAGCAGGCTGTTGGCGGCATTGATCGCGGCCTGTACCTGTTGCTCGGCCACGTCCAGCGCCATGCCCAGATCGAATTGCAGCGTGATGACCGAGGCCCCGCCCGAGGAATTCGAGGTCATGCGGGTCAGGCCCGGCATCTGGCCGAACTGGCGCTCCAAGGGGCTGGTGACGGTCAGCGCCATCACATCCGGGCTGGCGCCGGGATAAAGGGTGCGGACCTGAATCGTGGGATAATCCACCTGCGGCAGCGCCGAGAGCGGCAATTGCTTCCAAGCGATGAAACCGGCCAGCAACAGCGCGATCATCATCAGCGTGGTGGCCACCGGGCGCAGGATGAAGGGCCGCGAGGGACCACCGGGCATTTTCTCGGTCGGCGTCATGTCCGGGCCGGTTTCGACGGGCGCGCTCATTGGGCGGCCTTGCGCTTGCCCTTGTGCCCGCCTGCGCCGCCGGGGCCGCCCGATCCGGCCAGACGCACGGTCGAGCCGTCATCCAGCCCATCCGCGCCCTCGGCCACAACCAGCTGCCCCTTGCTGAGGCCCGCAAGCACGGCGGTGTTCTTGCCATCGCTGGGGCCGACCTTGACGACCGTCAGCTTCACCTTGCTGTCCGGCCCGACCACGAACACGAAATCGCCCGGCGCGCCGTGCCGCAGCGCCGAAACCGGCACCACCGGCACCTGATGCAGCGTATCGACCAGCATCTTCACATTGACGAACTGATTGGGAAACAGGGCTTTCGCCGCCGCAGGATTGGCAAAGCGCGCCTTGGCCTTGATCGTGCCGGTGGTGGTGTCGATCTGGTTGTCAAAGGTCGAGAACGTGCCCTTGGCCAGTTCGCTCTTGCCGTCCTGATCATAGGCGATCACGGGCAGGCCGCCGCCCTTCTGCTGGATCGCGTTCAATTGCCCCTGCGGCACGGTAAAGGCCACATCGATGGGATCGGTGCGCGTGATCGTGGCAATGCCCGCCGTGTCCGAAGGCGTGACATAGGCCCCGACCGAAACCTGACGCAGGCCGATGCGGCCCGAAAACGGCGCCTTGACCGCGGTATATTGCAGATTGAGCCGGGCTGTGCCCACAGCGGCGCGGTCGGCGGCAACGGTGCCTTCCAACTGGCCCACCGTGGCGCGCTGGGTGTCGAGCGTCTGGCGCGCGACCGAATCCTGAGAGGCCAGCGTTTCATAGCGCTTGAGGTCGAGCCGGGCCGAGTTCAACTGCGCCATGTCCTTGGCCAGCGTTCCCTCGGCCTGGGAAAGCGAGAGGCGGTAGGGGCGCGGGTCGATCTGGGCGATCACCTGTCCTTCGCGCACCATCTGGCCCTCGGTAAACTTGATGGCGAAAACCGTGCCCGAAAGCTGGCTGCGCACGGCGGCCGAATCGATGGGCGTGACCGTGCCGATGGCATTCACCTCCACCGGCATGTCGCCAAGGCCCACCGGCACCGCCGCAACCGCCGCCGCCGGACGGCCCGAGCGCGCATTCTTTTTCGCCCCCGCGCCCGCAAACCATTTGCCCACCAGCGCCACCGCCACCAGTGCGATCACCACCAGCGCATAGGCCAGCCAGGGTTTGCGGCGGGGCCGGTCTTCTTCATAATAGGGCGCGGTGTCGGACATGGTGGCACACTCCGTCGGCAAAAAGGCCGGTGTTTCAAAGGACGTCAGGACGCAGGCAAGCGATCCACAGCTTGCCCATCCGTTACATTGGGCAGATTGCGGCAAGCTGACAACGAAGAAAGTATCGTCAATTGCAACAGAACGTAACAGATGGCCTGCGGGACACCGCATTTGGCATGGTGGCCGATGCGCAAACCCGCCTGTTGGTGCTGGGCAGCCTGCCGGGGCGGCAATCACTGGCGGCGGGGTGCTATTATGCCCACCCGCGCAACCAGTTCTGGCGCCTGCTCTCGCCGGTGGTGGGGGCGGATCTGATGGCGATGGACTATCCGGCGCGGCTTTCGGCGCTGTTGAAGGCGGGGATCGGATTGTGGGATGTGGTGGAAAGCGCCCGGCGGCGCGGCAGTCTGGACGCTGACCTGCGCGATGTGGAGGCGCGCGACCTGCGCGGCGCGGCGGCGCGTCTGCCTGCCCTGCGCGCGATGGCGTTTAACGGGGCCAAGGCGTTTGGAATTGGACGGGCGCAATTAGGGGACGCGTGGCCCTTGATCGCGCTGCCCTCAAGCAGCCCGGCCCATGCGGTGGGGATTGCGGCCAAGCAGCCGGCATGGGCAGCGTTGCGGGAGTGGCTTTAGATTTGCCTCCGGCGGGCAAAGGGCGGGGGCCCTTTGCAATCCCGATACTGTCGATGTCGCGCCGCAGATCAGGCCTAAGCTGGCAAGCGTGATGTGTGATTATTAAAGCCTGCGGCGCTGGGTGGCGCAACCTCGCCGCGCCGCAGGCCTTGAAAACATCGCGCCAAACGCAATGCCGTCATCCGCGCGCAACCCCAAAACGGGATTGCAAAGGGCCCTCGCCCTTTGCCCGCCGGAGGCATCTTAAACCCCTAAGACCTCACCACCCGCCACCCAGCGCCAGAAACAGATTGATCTGATCCAGCACCAGCGCTTCCTTGGCTGCCTGCTCCCGCTGCGCCGCGAGCAAGGCCGTGTTGCGCCCGCCGATGTCCACCTGCGCGGCTGCCTTGCCGCCTTCGCGCAGGCGGCGGAGCTGGTCGGCGGTTTCATCGGCGGCTACGCGCGCCTCGGTCAGCGAGAGGAGGCGGTTGTGGTTTTCGCCATAGGTGGAGATCGCGGTCTGCACCTCGCGCAGGGCATTGAGCACCTTGCCGTCGAACACAGCCAGCGCGCGGGCGGTATCGGCCTTGGCGGCGCGGACTTTGGCGCGCGGGCCTGCGCTGGGGAAATTCCAGCGGATAAGGCCTGCGATGCTCCAGCGGTTGGTTGCCGCCTGACCCAGATCGGCCAGCAGACCGGTGGTGCCCCCGGTAAGGCCGATGCCGATTTGCGGATAGAGTTCGGCCGTGGCCACGCCGACGCGGGCGGTGGCGGCGGCCAATTGGCGCTCGGCGGCGCGGATATCAGGGCGGCGCGCGATCAGGGCCGCGCCATCGCCGGTGGGCAGCGGCTGCGACAATTTGGGCAGGTGGTGGCAGGCCTCGGCCTCGCGCGGATAGTCATCGGGCGTGCGGCCCATCAGGAAGGCGAGCCGATAGAGCGCCGCTCGCGATTTGATCCGGTCAAGGGGCAGGGCGGCCTTCGCATCGGCCAGACGCGCCTTGGCGGCGGACACCTCGATCGCGCTGCCCCGGCCCTCGGCCTGCAGGCGTTCGGCAAATTCGACCAGCCGCTCCTGCACTTCCACCGAATGCTCGACGATGGCTTCCATTTCCTGCGCGCCGCAGACCTCGACATAGGACTTGGCCACCTCGGCGGCCAGCGTCACCTTGACCGCATCGGCCAGCGCGCCCACCGATTGTTCATCGGCGCGGGCGGCCTCTGCCCCCCGGCGCAGACGTCCGAACAGGTCGAACTGATAGCTCATCGAACCGCCCGCCGCGCCAAGGTTCATCACCGGCAGCGTTTCGCTCTGCAGATAGGATTGCGCCGAAAGCCTTGCGCGCTGGGCGGCGGCGTCGACGGAAAATTCCGGCTCATTGGCCCCTTCGGCCGCCTCGGTCATCGCCCGCGCCCGGCTCAGCGAGGCCGCCGCCACGCGCAACTCGGTGTTGGCGCTCAGCGCCTGCTCCTCCAGCCGGTCCAGCACGGAGTCATCATAAAGGTGCCACCAGCGCGGCGGCAGGGGGGCCTGTGCGGTCATGCCCTCGGCCTGCGACAATTTGGCCGATACGGGCGGCGGCGCCTGATAATTCGGTCCCATCACGCAGCCGGAGAGCGCCAGCGCAGTGCAGGCCGCCAAAAGGCCCCGCTTCACTTTGCGCCATCCCGCGCAAGCGTGACGGACGCCGTCCGCCCCGCGATCAGCGCAATATCGGCGGGCGGATTGTCCAGCCTGATCCGCACCGGCACCCGCTGGGCCAGGCGCACCCAGCTAAAGGAAGGATTGATCGCGGGCAGCATCTTGGCGCTGGCCAGACGGTCATGGTCCTCGATGGCCGCCGCGATCGAGACGACATGGCCGCTCATCGCCTTTTTCTCGCCCATCATACGGATCGTGGCGGCTTGCCCCACATGGACATGGGGCAGCTTGGTTTCCTCGAAATAGCCCTCGACGCGCAAGGATGCCGTGTCGATCAGCGCCATCACCGGGGCGCCCGCGCTGACATAATTGCCCACGCGCAGGTTGAGGTCCGACATGCGTCCGTCGGTGGGCGCGACCACCCGCGTCCGCGCCCGGTTGAGCAGCGCCAGATCGCGCGCGTCGCGCGCCGCCGTCACCCGCGCCTTGGCCTCGGCCAGCATGGCACTGGCCTCGGCGGATTTGGCCTGCGCCTCGGCGGCCTTGGACTGGCTCTGCTCGGTGGCCTCGGCGGCCACCAGATCGCCCAGCTTCTGGTTGCGCGTGGCATCGCGCCGCGCCTGCGTCAGCACGACATTGGCGCTCTGGATCGCGGCGCGGGCGCGCTTTACGTCGGCCTGCGCGCTCTGCAACTGGCTGTCGGCCTGGCGGATGGCCAGATCAAAGCGCGCCGGGTCGATCTGAAACAGCACATCGCCCTTGCGCACGGCCTGATCGTGGGTGACGAAAACCTGCGTCACCAATCCGGCCACATCGGGCGCCACCTGCACCACATCGGCCCGCACGCGCCCGTCGCGCGTCCATGGATCGGCCTGATAATAGGTAATCAGCGCGCGCCCCGCCACAAGCGCGGCCGCCACCAGCACGCCGGTCACAGCATAGCGGACGACTTTGGAGCCAGCAGGAGAAAGCGAGAGAGTCATGGCAGGGGCCTTATAGCGGGGAATGCAGCAGCGAAGGGACGAGCGGCGGCAGCCACAGCGTCACCATCGCCCAGACGAGAACGAACAGGGCCGTGTCGAACAGCACCGGATGCCATACGAAACGGTAAAAACGGATGGCGATCAACAGCCGGTGCAGCAGCAGCGCAATCAGCAGCGCGATGCAGCCATGCACGGGGGCCGCGTCGATATAGATGCCGCCAAGGATATATTCGGCGCTCATGCGTAACCTCCGGCGCGAAAGGCGGGGGCGGTCGGAAACAGGTTGCGGCGCAGCGCCACCAGCGCGGCCCGACCCTGCTCCGGCTCGGTAATCAGCGTGGCCGATGAGGACAATTGCGGCAAGGGCTGGCTTTGCGTCAGGCGCAGCGCGACATCAATGGCCTCCAGCATTTCGGGCGGCGGCGGCGGGTTGCGCCGGTTGGCCCAATGCGCCGTGCCCAGACGCAGCATATGTTCGAGCGCGGCGGCCAGCGCGGGCGGCGCATGGCTGCGCAGATGCTGGATCTGCACGATGTTCATCGCGATGCGCACATCGCTCAGCCCGGCGGTCGCCATATCGGTGTCCGCGCCCAGACGCTGGGTGATGAGGGCGAGCTGGTCGGTGCTGCGCCCGAGCGCGGCCAGCGCATCGGGCGGCGTCGATGCCCGCGCCAGCGCCACCAGATCGCGCCGCATCCGCCGGTTGAGGCGCGCAATCGCCACATCCTTGCTGATCGTGGTCAGCCCCGCCGTCATCCCGGCCGCCACCACCATGGCCACAAGCTGGGCCAGATTGGTGTTGAGGAAATGGGCAAAATCGGCAGTATAGCTTTCTTGAAGCGCCAGCGTGCTGCAAAAACCCATCAGCAGCGCAAGAGCAAACAGGCCATAGCGCGGCGTCGGCAGCAGGCAGCCAAACAGCAGCAGCGCCGGCGAAAGCACCAGCACCAGCGGCACGAACCCGTCGATCTGGGGCAGGATATAGAACAGATACAGCCCCGCCAGCGGCATGGCCGAAAGCGTGGCCACGCCGAAATTGAGGATCGCGGGCACCGGATTGTCCATCGCCGCAAACAAGCAGCAGAACACCCCCGCCAGCGCAGCGGCCGAGGCGCCATCGGCCCAGCCCGACAGGATCCAGATCGCGCAGACAATCAGGATCGTGGCCGTGGCCGCCATTCCCGCAATCAGCGCCGACATTGGATCGGCATGCAATTCGATCGTGCCCTTGCGCTCCTGATCCGAGAGCGGCGAGGGGCTTTGCGGATGGCCCAGATGATGGAGCAGCGCATCGCATTCATCCAGCAGCACGCCTGCCTGTCGCCGCCGCAGCTCATAGCTTTCGCGCAGCAGATCGTTCCATTCATCCGCGCCATCGCCGATCGCGCGGCGCCGGTCGGCCATGCCCGACAGCACCGGCAGGAGCAGCAAAACCCGCCGCAGCAGTGCCTGCACGCTGGCCGTTGCCTCGCGCCAGTGCGACGTATCGAACGGGATATGCGTGGCCAGCAGCGTGCATTCCACCGCATCGACGGCCAATTGCTGGCGGTCGCGCAGCGAGGTGGTGGGCGTCGCGCCCGCCAGAATATCCTCATACCATCCGCGCGCATCGGTCAGCCAGCGTTTCAGGCGCGGTTCGAGCGCGGTGGCCACCGATTTGGGCCAGAGCAGGCTGTGCGAGAGCGTGGCGCAGGTGATGCCCAGCACGATCTCGGTCACGCGCGCGGCGGCAATGTCAAACACCGCCTCGGGCCGGTCCACGGCGGGAAAGGCGATGATCGCGGCAGTATAGCCCGCCAGCATCAGCATATAGGCGCGCGGCGAACGGTCGAGCAGCGAAATGGCCAGCGTGATGCCCACCCACAGCGCCAGCGCCAGACTGAGCAGTTCGGGCCATTCCACCAGCATCGGCACCAGCGCCACCGCCACCGTGGCCCCGCCGCCTGTACCGATCACGCGATAGATCGCCTTGGACCGGGTCGCGCCCGAGAGCGGGCTGGAGACGATATAGGCCGTGCTCATCGCCCAGAACGGCATGGGCAGCCCGACAAACAGGCTGATCCACAGCGCCAGCAATGCGGCAAAGGCCGTTTTGGCGGAATAGGCCCATGCGGACCATGGGGGCAAGGTCATGGACGGGGGCCGCAGAAATGGGGCAGCAGATCGATCACGAAGGGCGACTCGAATGGGGGGACATCTGTGCCTTAGGCCTCCTTATGCCCTCATACCACACAGCAGTCTGGCATTTGGCTATAAATATATTTATGGAATGGCTTATGTCGCTTCAACATCTGCGCACCTTTGTCGAAGTCTATCGCCAGCGTTCGATCAGCGGGGCCGCGCGCAGCCTCGGCCTAACGCAACCGGCGGTTTCCCAGCATATTGCCGCGCTGGAGGCCGCCATCGAGCGCGACCTGTTCACGCGCCAGTCCAAAGGCGTCATCCCCACGCTGGCGGGCGAGGAACTGGCCGCCAGCCTTGGCGACCGGCTGGACATTGCCGAGGCGGCGCTGGCGGCGGCGCGGGCGCGGTCATCGGACATGACCGGATCGGTGCGGCTGATCGGCCATGGCGATTTTCTGGCCGAGGTGGTCGCGCCGCGCCTGTTGCCGCTGCTCCATTCGGGCCTGCGCATCAGCCTGCACACCGGCGACCGGGAAGCGATACGGCAGGGGCTGATCGAGGGCAATTACGACCTCGGCCTCTCCGCCTATGTGCTGGCCGACCGCCGGTTGCGCAGCGCCCGCATTCATGAAGAGCGCGTCTATGCCGTGGCCGCGCCGCGCGTTGCCGCGCGCATCATGGCCGCGCCCGATCTGCGCCGGGCATTGATGGCCGAACCGGTGCTGGCCTATCATCTCGAACGCCCGCTGGTCGAGGACTGGCTGGTGGAAAACCGACTGCCCGGCCCGCCCGTCAGCCCGGCGGTGGTGGGCCAGGATCTGCGATGCCTGCGCAGCCTGATGATGCAGGAATTCGGCTGGACCGCGCTTCCCGGCTATCTTTGCGACGATCTGATCGCGCAGGGGCAATTGGCCGAAATCGTTGCCCCGGTCGAGCGGCCGGTCCACACCTATTCGCTGGTCTGGTCGCCAGCGGCCCTGCGCCATCCGCGCGTGGCCTTTGCCCGCAATGCGTTAATGGCGGGCAGCATTCCCTAAAAGAGACAGTTTCCCACCGGTTTGTCGCAAATTGTCGTAGTTACCACTAGGCAGTAGGCACGAGTTCTCTACAAGGATTGCCCTATGGCGGGGGCCAGAGTTGGGGAATTTTGGAATGGTGGGATCGGCCATGGCTTGTCGCGGGGGCAAGCGCGGTTTGGTAAAGGGCGGTATGGTTAAGGGCGGTCTGGCGCTGGCATGGATGCTGGCCGCCGCGCCATGTTGGGCGCAATCGGTTTCGGGCGAGGGCGCACA
This sequence comes from Novosphingobium sp. KACC 22771, assembly GCF_028736195.1. GTDB lineage: Bacteria > Pseudomonadota > Alphaproteobacteria > Sphingomonadales > Sphingomonadaceae > Novosphingobium. The sequence continues at coordinate 890,258 of NZ_CP117881.1, forward strand.
GGGCGCCGCGCCGCAGAGCATGGCGCAGGACGTGACAACCGCGCCTCAGGCTCCGCCGGTTGCCGATGCCGCTCCGGCCTCGCCTGCTATCTCCACGCCCGCCGCCGCCGAGACCCAGCCTACGCCGCCGCACCATCCCGGCCATCGCGTGGTCGAGGAGGAGCCCGGCATCGTGGTTTCCTCGCGCCCGCTGGCGCCCGATCCGGCGCGCGCGATCAACATGGCCTCCTTTGCCGTGACTCAGTCGATTGACACTGCGGTCCTTGAACCCTTTTCGAAAGGGTATGAGGCGGTTGTGCCTTCGCCTGTCCGCGATGGCATTCACAATGTGCTGTATAATCTGCGCGAACCGGTCGTAGCGGCCAATTACCTGATGCAGCACAAGATCGGCAAGACGGCCGAGACGGTGGCCCGTTTCGTGCTCAATTCCACGATCGGTGTGGCCGGGATCTTTGATATGGCCAAGCGCAAGCCGTTCCGGCTGCCTTTCCATGAAAACGGTTTTGCCGATACGCTCGGCTTCTATGGCGTGCCGAACGGGCCGTATATCTATATGCCGCTGTTCGGATCGACGACCCTGCGCGATCTGACCGGGCGGATTGTGGACCGGGCGGCCTTGCCTCTGGCGATTGGTCGCAATGTTCTGCCCACGGCGGCGGTCGTGCCGATGATCGTGCTGGGCATTGTCGATCGCCGCGTGGTCAACAAGGAGCGGCTGCGTCAGGAGCGCGAATCGGCCGATCCCTATACGACCACGCGCGACAATTACCTGCGCCGCCGTGCCAATCGCATCGAGGAACTGCGCCACCCCCACGCCGCCCCGGCCAAAGACGAGAAGGTGGAGAAGGACGAGGGCTGATCGCCAGCCCTCGGCTCCCTACTCAATCCTGCGGTTCGGCCGCGATAAACAGGCATTGTTCGATCCGCATGGTCCAGATCAGCCCGTCGCCCTGCCGGGCGGTGCGGGTGATCTGGTGGATCGTGTCATAGATCGGCTTGGCATTGGCTTCATCCACGACGATGTGAATCATGGATTTGGGCGTGAAATCGACCAGTTCCTGTTTGATCGTCCAAGGATAGTTGCCCAGTTTTCCCGTACCGCTGCACCCCTCGACCTTGGCCACGGTCATGCCGGGGAATTCGGGCAATTGTCGCAGCGCGGCGCGCAGCATCTCGACCCGGCTGGGCCGTACAACGGCGCGGATTTCAATCATGGCCATGGCGTTTTCTCCCCTCAGGCCTCGACGCGTTCGTCATCAAAGAAGCGATAGATCGTGGGCAGCACCACCAGCGTCAGCACGGTGGAGGTGATCAGCCCGCCGATCACCACGATGGCCAGCGGCTTTTGCACCTCCGACCCCGGCCCCGTGGCAAACAGGAACGGAATGAGGCCGAGCAGCGCCACCGTGGCCGTCATCATCACCGGGCGGAAACGCAGGGTTGCCCCCTGAACCACCGCCTCGCGCACCGATTTGCCCTCATCGCGCAGGTTGCGGATATAGGAGACCAGCACCACGCCATTGAGCACCGCAATGCCCCAGAGCGCGATAAAGCCCACCGAGGCCGGCACCGAGAGATATTCCCCCGTCACCGCAAGGCCCACGATCCCGCCGATCGAGGCGAAAGGCAGCACCAGAATGATCAGCGAGGCCAGACGCAGCGAGTTGAACAGCACGAAGAGCAAGAAGAAGATCGCCGCCACCGTGATCGGCACGATGATCATCAGATGGCCCAGCGCGCGCTCCATATTCTGGAATTGCCCGCCCCATTCGAGGTAATAGCCATCGGGCAGCTTGATCTGCTTGTCGACCTTCTGCTGAAGCTCGGCCACGAAGCCGCCAAGGTCGCGGCCTTTGACATTCATGCCGATTACGATACGGCGCTTGCCCATTTCGCGGCTGATCTGGGCCGGGCCGTCCGAGACGACCACCTTGGCCACGTCGGCCAGACGGGCCTGCGCGCCGCCGGGCGAGGTGATCAGCAGGTTCGATATCGCCTCGATGTTGTTGCGATAGGCCTCAGGCAGGCGGACCACGCCGGGGAAGCGGCGTTCGCCTTCAAAGATTTCCGTCGCCTGTTTGCCGCCCACCGCCGTTTCCAGCAGATCATTCACATCGGCCACATTAAGGCCAAAGCGCGCCAGCGCCGCCCGGTCGATTTCGATGGAAAGATATTGCTGGCCGCTGACCTTTTCGATGCGCAGATCCTCGGCGCCTTGCAGCGATTGACCCACGCGGGCTATTTCCTCGGCCACGCGCTTCAATTCGTCCATGTCATCGCCAAACACCTTGACCGCGATGTCCGAACGCACGCCGGTCACCATTTCGTCCACGCGGTCGGAAATGGGCTGGGCCATGACGATCTGGACGCCGGGCAGGGCTTTGAGCTTTTCGCGCATGGCGTCGGCAATGTCGTCCTGATTCCAGCCCTTGGGCCATTCCTCGCGCGGTTTCAGGCTGACGATGGGGGTGGATTCGTTGGGGCCTTGGGGGTCGGCCGGGCTTTCGCCGCGACCCACGCCCGATACCGCCGATTTGACGCCGGGCACCTGCATGATGAGGCGCATGCCCTCCATCTCGATCTTGATCGATTCATCGAGCGCGATGTTGGGCACGCGGTTGATGCCGGGCACCACCGAGCCTTCCTTCATTTCGGGAATGAAGGCCGTGCCAAGGAAGGGCAGCAGCGCCAGCGTGGCCAGAAACCCGCCCACCGCCAGCGTGATCGTGCGCTTTTCATTGCCCAGCGCCCAATGCAGCATCTTGAGATAGCGGCTTTTCATCACCTTGATGACGCGGGTGTCGTGGTCTTCCTCGCCGCCATGGCTGCCTTCATGCACCTTGGGCGCTTTCAGCAGATAGGAGGACAGCACCGGCGTCACCGTCAGCGACAGCACCAGCGAAATCGCCAGCGCAATCGCGATCGTATAGGCCAGCGGCGAGAACATCTTGCCCTCCATCCCCTGCAGCGTCATCAGCGGCAGGAAGACGAGGATGATGATGCCCACGCCAAAGATCACGGGCGTCGCCACCTCGACCACGGCGCGCAGGATGATGCGCACCTTGCTCTCGCCGCTGTCGCGCGTCTGGCCCAGCAGGAGGAAGGCGTTTTCCACCACCACCACCGAACCGTCGACCATCAGGCCGATGGCGATGGCCAGCCCACCCAGCGACATGAGATTGGCCGATATGCCCAGATAATTCATACAGATGAAGGTGAGCAGCGGGGTCAGCACCAGCGTCGAGACCACGATCACCGAGGATCGCACATCGCCAAGGAAGACGAAGAGCACGATCACCACCAGCACGATGCCTTCCATCAGCACCTTGACCACGGTGTGGATGGCCGCATCGACCAGTTCGGAGCGGTCGTAATAAGGCACGATCTTGAGGCCGTCGGGCAACATGCCCTTGCTGTTGATCTGTTCGACACGCTCCTTGATCTTGGTGACGATGGCCTTGGCATTGCCGCCCGCCATCATCAGCGCGATCCCGCCCACGCTTTCGGTCACGCCGTTCTTGATCAGCGCGCCGTCGCGCACGCCCGGCCCGATCTTCACTTCGGCCACATCGCGCAGATAGACCGGCGTTGCCGCGCTTTCGCGGATGACGATGGAGCCAAGGTCATCGACCGATTTGACCAAACCCACGCCCCGGATCAGATATTGCTCGGCATATTGCGGCAGCACGCCGCCGCCCGCATTGGCATTGTTGCGCGCCACGGCCTGATAGACCTCGGCCACGCTGACCGAATAGTGGCGCAACTGATCGGGGTTGACCAGAACCTGATATTGCTTGGCAAAGCCGCCCTGCGAGTTGATCTCGGCCACGCCCGGAATCGAGCGCAGCAGCGGGCGCACCACCCAGTCCTGCGTGGTCCGGCGCTTGGTCAATTCCTCCTGGCTCAGCACCGAATTGCCGTCGCCCGGCTTGTCCAGCGTATATTGATAGACCTCGCCCAGACCCGTCGAGACCGGCCCCAGCACCGGGGCGATCCCCGGCTGCATCTTCGAGCCGACCTCGATCAACCGCTCCATCACCAACTGGCGTGCGAAATAGACATTGGTCTTGTCGGTGAACACCAGCGTGATCAGCGACAGGTTGGGCTTGTTGAGCGAGCGCATCTCCTCAAGGCCGGGCAGGCCGGTCATCGCCACCTCGATGGGTACGGTGGCCATGCGCTCGACCTCTTCGGGGCTGCGGCCCGGTGCTTCGGTGGCGATTTGCACCTGCACATTGGTCACATCGGGAAAGGCATCGACCGACAGTTTCGACGCCGCATTCAGGCCAAAGCCCAAAAACACCGCCGCCACCACGATCACGATCAGGCGCTGTTGCAGCGCCGCGCGGATCAGGGACTGGATCATTGGCCTTCCAATGCCTGCCGGTTGCGCTCATTGTTCAGATGGAACGCGCCTTCGATGGTAATGCGTTCGCCCGGTTTCACGCCCGAGATCACCACCCGCTTGCCCGCAATCTCCTCGCCCAGCGACACCGCGCGCAGGCGGAATTTGGATGGCGCGGTTTCGACAAAGACATAGTCCTTGTTGTTTTCACGCACGATGGCCGCATTGGGCACCACGGGCTGCTTTTCGGGCGTTGCCGTCACCAGCATCGTGGCCAGCATCTGGGGCTTCAACTCGCCATTGCGGTTGTCCAGTTCGGTGCGCACAATGACGGTACGGGTCTTGGGGTCAACCACTTGCCCGACATAGACCAGCTTGCCCTCGCGCTTGGCCCCGCCCAGCGCGGGAATTTCCAGCGCCACGGTCTGGCCCTGCTGGACAAAGCGCACCTGCTGTTCAGGCACCAGCGCCACGGCCCAGAGCTTGGACAGATCGGCCACCACAAACAGCGCGTCGGTCGGCTGCACCACTTGCCCCAGCGCCAGATTGCGTTCGACCACCACGCCGTTCATCGTCGACAGAATCGGGGTCGAGGAGGAGATCACCCCTTGCCCCCCCAATTGCCCCAGCGCCGAGGCCGAGACGCCCAGCAGGCGCAACTGGTCGGCGGCGGCGCGCATTTCGGCGTGGGAAATGCTGGCCTCGCTCTGGCGACGCTGCAATTCGGCTGCGGCGATCACGTCGGCGGCATAGAGTTGCTGGGCGCGTTCAGCGGCGCGGCGGTTCAGTTCATATTGCGAGCGCGCGCGCAGATAGGCGAGCTGTTGGGTCGAAAGGTCCGAACTGTTGATCCGGCCCAGCACCGTCCCTCGCGCCACGTTCTGGCCGATATTGGCGGCCATGTCGGTGACGCGGCCCGTCACGGTCGCGCCGATGCGCGCCACGCGGTTTTCGTCAAACGTGATCTGGCCCGCCACGCGCAGCGTATCGGACACTGCCTCGACGCCGACCGGGGCGACCTTGACGCGGCCCTGCATATTGGCGCCCGCCACCACGGTTTCGGGGTCGATCCTGGGCTTGTCGGCTTTCTTTTCCTCGCCGCATGCCGCCAGGGACAAAGGCAGCGCAAGGGACAGAACCAGCGCCACAAAAGGATATTTTTTCATGGTTTTATCTCTGCGCAAGGTTGGAGCTGAGGCGCTGGATTTCGACCAGCGCCACGGCCAGATCGAAACGGCTGTTGATAAGATCGGCGCGCGCCGCACGGAACACGCGCTGGGCGTCCAGAACGTCGATGAGCCCGCGCTCGCCAAAGCGATAGGCCGACTCGGCCACCTTGAGCGCCGATTGCGCCTGCGACACCACGCCGCCTTCCAGCGCGGCCACGGTGTTCTGGGCGATTTCATATTGCTTGTAGGCGATCACCAGTTCCTGCCGCACCGCATATTCGCGCGCCTCAAGCCCCAGCGTGGACTTCGACAATTGCGCCTCGGCGGCGGCCACCGGCCCCTTGCGCCGGTCCCAGATGGGCACGGTCACGCTGACGCCAAAGCGGGTCTGGTCCTGTTCGGCGTCGCCGCTGCGCTCCGCGCGCAGCGCGACCTGCGGCAGGCGCAGCGCTTCCTCGGTGCGCAGGCGATAGCGCGCCTGATCCTGCTGCGCGCGGGCCTGAACCAGATCGGGGTTGGTGCGCGCCACCTGCTCGACCAATTCGTCAAAGGGCGGCAATTTGGGCAAAGCCTGCAAACGCCCGGTCACGGTGAAATTTTCCGGCAGGGCGGGGCCGACCAGCATCCGCAACTGGCTGCGCGCCTGCTGCACCCGCAGGGCGGCGGCGGCGGCGGTCTTTTGCACGTTGAGCAATTCGGCCTCGGCGCGGATCGCTTCGAATTTGGCCGTTTCACCCTGCTTGACGCTGAAGGACACCTTTTGCTGCATCGAGCGCACGATGCCGACATCTTCCTCGGCCACCACCTGTTCGGCGCTGCGGCGCAGCAGGTCGTAATAGGCCATGCGCAGATTGGCGAGCCAGTTGGTCACCTGTCCGGCAAAGCCCGCCTCGCTGGCGGCCAATCCGGCGCGGGCGGCCTCGATGCGGGGCGTGCGCGAAAAAGGCAGGTCGAGCGGCTGCGACAGGCTGTAGCTGGTGGCCGTGCCCGACAGGCCGCTGGCCACGGGCTTGTAGCGCATCGGGCCGGTCATGAATTCGACCGTGGGGTTGGGCAGGGCGCGTGCGGTGCTCACCTCGCTGCGGGCAATGGCGACATCGCGCTGGGCCGCCTGAAGAGCAGGATTGGTATCCTGCGCCAATTGCTCAAGATGATCGAGAGTATAGTTTTCCTGCGCCATGGCATTGCCGCCAGTCGCCAGAAAAAGCACCAGAACATGGTGTAATCGCATCAGTAATCGCACTCCGCGAGGGCTTAATCCCGTATTTCCTGAACCCTCCCGACGGACGACTGACTATGGTTATGTTCTATCGCTGTCGGATTGCGGGGTATGGGAAAGCCGGCGGAGCGGCAAATAAAAATACAATAAATGCCCCGTGGTGCAGGGCAGGAGCGGTATTGTGCAGGAGTGGTGACGCGCAGGGGTGGCCCTGCGCGTCACAGGCATCAGAACGGGATGGCCGGGGCCTGGGCCTGATCCAGCCGCGCGCCCATGATCCGCGCCAGCGTGGGCGCGATGGCGCGCATGTCGATTTCGCCCAGATCGCGGCCCTTGGGAATGCCGGGACCGGCGATGATGAAGGTCGAGCGCATACGCGGATCGGCGGGGAAGAAGCCGTGCATACCCTTGGTGGGCGGCACAAAGCGCAAAGGCGCCGCAGCCGCGATATAGCCTGTGGCCAGCATCGGAGGGGCCAGGTTGAGATAGAAGCTCGCCTGCGGATTGCCGCCCGCCTTGATGATGGCATCGCCCTCCAGCATGTCGGTGATGTGGTTGGCCGGATCGGCCTTCAGCCCGACCAGCAACTCGCGCAACTTGGCCTTGAGCGCCGCATCGTCCGGCCGCGCCAGCACCACCGCCACCGATCCGCCCGAGGCCCATGCCACCGCGTCCCAGCTCTCGATCTTTTGCCGCCCCAGCGGGTCGGGCGCGGACAGACGGATCAGCCCCGCATCGATCAATGCGCGGCTGAGGTTGAAGGCATTGTCCACCGCGGCAAAACCATGGTCGGAAACCAGCGCGATCACCGCATCGGGATGCGCCTTGCGCTCGGCCGCGACCAGATGGCCGACAATGGCGTCGATGCTTTCCAGCACGGCATGGCTTTGCGCGCTGTCCGGCCCCGTCTCATGCTGGGTATGGTCCAGCGCGGTCAGGTAAACGGTCAGGAAATCGGGATGATGCGCGGCGATCAGGCGGGCGGCAAAGCGCCCTCGTGTCTGGTCGGCGGGCAGGTCCTCGTCCTTGCCGGGCGCATAGGGGCCTTCCTTGGCCTCCAGTTCGGGCAACAGGCCCGGCGTGGAGAGCGCCGCCACCAGCTTGGCATCATCGGGATGGCCGGTGCGCCAGATCTGGGGCAGGTTCCAGCCGATCCTGGCCCCCACGCTGACGGGCCAATGGACATTGCCGGTGGTCAGCCCCTTGGTCCGCGCCGCGTCCCACAAGGTGGGCACCTTGATGTCGGAGGCATACCAGTACCAGCCATCCTGATTGATGGCGGTCGGGTCGAAGGTGACGTTGTTGAGCACGCCGTGATGCGCCGGATCGACCCCGGTTATCAGCGTCGTGTGGCTGGGAAAGGTGAGCGTCGGCAACACGCCGACCACGCCCGCTGCATGGGCGCCCTCGGCCAGCAGTGCGCGCAGGGCCGGAATTTTCAGCCCCCGCTTGTCCGCCTCGATCACATCGCCCGGTCGCAAGCCGTCGATCGAAATCATCAGCACCGGATGATACGCCGGTTTGGCCGCCGGTTTGGCCGAGGCGGCGGGGATGATCCCCGCCGCCAGCAACACACCCAAAAACGCCGATTTCACGCTCATCAGAACCCTGCCTTGATCGTACCGAACACCGCGCGCGGCGCGCCCACCATCAAGGTCTGGTTGTCGCCGGCAAAGCCGAAGCCGTTGGTGCCGATGGTGGAGACATATTTTTCATCGAACAGGTTGGTCGCATTGACCTGAAGCTCGATCGGGCGGTCCGAGAAGGGCGTCTTGACGCGATAGCCGATGCTGGCATCGACCAGCGTGCGGCCGCCCACCGATTGATCGTTGGTATAGGTGAAATAGCGCTTCGACATGTAATTGACCGCAACCCGCCCGAAGATCACCTTGTTATCATAGGCCAGCTCGGCGCGGGCTAGGTGCTTTGGCGCATCGACAGTGGTTTTGCCCACCAGCTTGTAGGCGCCGATGTCGTCGCGATAGGTGCTGTCATTATAGGCATAGGACAGGGTGGTGGAGAAGCCATGGCCCAGACGCGCGTTGACCAGCGCCTCGATGCCCGCCGAGCGCACGCCGCCCACGTTGGAGAGCAGATTGGCCGAACCCACGATCCCGGCGGCGGTGGGGATCACCAGCAGGCGGTTGTGGAAATTGGTCAGGTATGCGCCCAGCGTGGCGTTGATGCGCGCGTCCGAATAGCGATAGCCCGCCTCATATGTGTCCGAGCTTTCCGGCTTCAGGCTGCCCTTTACCGCGTCGAACCCGGCCTGCGTGGCCGAGAAGGGGCCGCTGGTGGTGGCGGATTGATAGGCGCGGGTGGCCTGGGCGAAACCGGCATAGATTTCGCTGTTGGCCCCGATCTTGTAGGCCGCGCCCACGGTGGGCTGGAACCAGTCCTTGGCCGCGATCCGGCCCGAGGCGCGACCGCCCGCAATCACCGGCGTGGCCTTGTTGATGACGGCAAAGCCCTTCCAGCCCAGATTGATGGTCAGGTCGCCATATTTCACCGTATCGGCCACATGATATTGCAGCGTCTCGGTGGCGAAATTCAGCTCCCATTGCGTGGCAAACGGGTTGGACGGCCAATCAAGCAGGCCCTGGCCCGGATCGGTGCGGCTGAGCACGGCGTAATAGCGGCGCGCTTGATTGAAGGCATTGTGTTCCCACCAGCCGCCGATGGTCAGCTTGTGCGCGCCGATCTCGCCGTCGATATGGCCGAAAATGCCGCCGCGCTTGATCGCATATTCGGTGGTGCGCAGCGAGAGCGGGATGCCGTTCGGGCTGTTGACATAGGGCGTCCACCAGAGGCCGCGACCCTTGTTGTCGTGGTAATAGGCCTTGATCTCGCCGGAGAACTTCTCGCTCAACTGGGTCTTGGCGCCCACCCAGCCGAGGAAGTCCTTGCGCAGACCGCCGCCCGAATAATAGGCATCATCGGCATTGGCAAAGGGCGCGGGCCATGCCGTGCCCGCCGAAGGATTGGTGGGCACGGCGCCCGAATAGCCGTTGTTGGCCGCCACATCGGCGACCTTGACCGCCAGCGCGTAATTGTTTGAAATATTGTCCCACTTATAGCCGAGGCGGTTCAGCATATCGAGGCTGAGATCCTGATAGTCGACCTCGGCGCGGTCGGAATAGGAGCCATAGGCGGACAGTTGCGTCGCGCCCAGATCGCCCACGATCTTGGCGTTCACCAGCGTCTGGCGCTGCTGGCCATAGCCCTTCCACTTGGCGGTTTCGTGGTGATCGACCGAGATGAAGCCGCGCAGGTCGCCGTTCTCGCTGGCCGCATTCACCCGGCCAAAGGCGCGCCAACTGTTGAAGCTGCCATAGGTGGCGGCGGCGTCCAGCGCGAAATGGTCGAGCGGATCGAGGCTGGAAAACTCGATTGTGCCGCCCAGATTGTTGGTCGCCTGCGTGCCCAGCGCGCCCGCGCCCTGCGTCACGCGGGTGGCGCCGATATTGTCGGTGATGATCGCGCGGCTGACATGCAGCCCGTTGAGGTTGCCATAGGTGGCATCGCCCAGCGGCACGCCGTCGAGGGTGAAGCCGAGCTGATTCTGGTTAAAGCCGCGAATCGAGACGCGCGTGGCCCATTCATACGAACCGAACGGATCGGCGCTCTGGAAATTGACGCTGGGCAGGTTTTCGATCGCCTTGAACGGGCTGGTGCCGGGGACCAGCACGGCCAGATCCTTGGCGGTCAGGGTCTGGGCCTGACGCACAACGCCCTGACCGATAACGACGATGGCGTCCGATTCGCCCGCATCGGCGGCGGTCGGCGCGGCCGCAACGGGCGCTTCGGCCGCATGGGCAAGGCTGAGCGGGCAAAGCGCGCTGGCGGCAAGCAGAAGATGGCAAAGTTTGGACATGACGACCCCCATGTGCAGATGCAGTGATGGGGCGCGGCCTAGGACCGCCCTGTTACGGACAAGTGGCGGAACAGAGGCGGTTTGATGACGATTTTATGAAGATTTCAAGGCGTTGCCTATTTACATCAATGCCAGCCCAGATGCCGCCCGAGAAAGATCAGCGCCATTGCCCCCACCACCGAGGCGATAAATCCGGCCGGACGCGCCGGGCGCCCCACATCGCCGCGATTGACCACCAGATCGGCCAGCAGCGAGCCCCCGATGCCCAGGAAAATCGTCATCCACCACCCCATCGGCACCGTGCCCAAATAGACAAAGCGGGCCACCAGCCCGACAACAAGCCCGGAAAACAGCGCAGCGATTAATCGGAACATCGGTTTTCTCCCGTGGGTTGGGGTGTCATAGCAGATTAGTACAGCCCGTCGCCAAGCGCAAAGCCGATCCGCAGGGCGCATGCAGATGTGGAGAACTTTTTTGCCTTTTGCCCAATTTGACTCTTGCGTGACAGGCCAATGCCCGATTTCCGCCGCGTCGCCGCGCTGGTGGCACAATGCAGGAAACGCACTATCTGTATAGCAATCAACTTCGGTTTGAGGCACAACCAGTGGTGGCCGGTAACGGGTGCCGACCTCTATCCCTAGTGATTGCCCGCCGGAGGCCGCAAAGCCTCGTCGCGGCGCGATTGTTGGGAAAAGAGCAGCCCTGTGATGCGCCGGAGCAACCAGTTTCAACACCATGGAGGGGCAGAACGTGGATTTCAGCAGCGGGGATGAGCGGGCCGAACGCAACAGCGATCATTCGACTTTGCCGCTGACCGAGCCGCAGACAGGCGCCCAGGGCGCCGCCGTTCTGTCCGATAAGAAGGAGGCGGGCGCAGGCCCGGCTATGCCGATGAATGACAAGACTGATATGGCCACGGCCGACTTATTGAGCGCCGAACGCATGGGCGATCTGCTCAGTGTGGCCGCCGCTGCCGCTTCCTCGCCCAAGCAGCCCGAGGATACCAAGCGCGTTGATGCGCGCCGGTTCAACATCGTGATCGACCCTGCGCGCGATGCGCTGCTGACCGATTTCGGGCGCGAGACGCTTGATGACCGCTATCTGCTGCCCGGCGAAAAGTATCAGGACTTGTTCGCCCGCGTGGCCGACGCCTATGCCGACGATGCCGACCATGCCCAGCGCATCTATGACTATATTTCCAAGCTCTGGTTCATGCCCGCAACGCCGGTTTTGTCGAACGGCGGCACCGGGCGCGGCCTGCCGATCTCGTGCTATCTCAACACAGTTGAGGACAGCCTCGACGGCATCGTGTCGACCTGGACCGAGAACGTGTGGCTGGCCTCGCGAGGGGGCGGCATCGGCACCTATTGGGGCAAGGTGCGCGGGATTGGCGAGCAGGTCGGCCTCAACGGCAAGACCAGCGGCATCATCCCCTTTGTGCGCGTGATGGACAGTCTGACGCTGGCGATTTCGCAAGGGTCGCTGCGCCGTGGTTCGGCGGCGGCCTATCTCGATGTCAGCCACCCGGAAATCGAGGAATTCCTCGAAATCCGCAAGACCAGCGGCGACTTCAACCGCAAGGCCTTGAACCTGCACCATGGCGTGCTGCTGACCGATGATTTCATGCAGGCGGTGCGCGACGGGCGCGAATTTGAACTGAAATCGCCCAAGGACGGCAGCGTGCGCGGCAAGGTCGATGCGCGCAGCCTGTTCCAGAAGCTGGTCGAAGTGCGTCTGGCCACGGGCGAGCCTTACCTCGTGTTCTCCGACACGGTAAACCGCATGATGCCCAAGCATCACCGCGATCTGGGCCTCAAGGTCTACACCTCGAACCTGTGCAGCGAAATCACCCTGCCCACCGGCAAGGACCATCTGGGCAATGACCGCACCGCCGTGTGCTGCCTGTCTTCGCTCAACCTTGAGACGTGGGACGAGTGGAACGGCGACAAGCGTTTTATCGAGGACGTGCTGCGTTTCCTCGACAACGTGCTGCAGGACTATATCGACCGCGCGCCGTCCGAAATGGCCCGCGCCAAGTACTCGGCCATGCGCGAACGCAGCGTCGGCATGGGCGTGATGGGCTACCACTCCTTCCTGCAGAAGAAGGGCATCGCCTTTGAAAGCGCGATGGCGAAGGCGTGGAACCTGAAAATGTTCAAGCACATCTCGGCCAAGGCGGACGAGGCGAGCATCCTGTTGGCGCAGGAGCGCGGCGCATGCCCCGATGCCGCCGACATGGGCGTGATGCAGCGTTTCTCGTGCAAGATGGCGATCGCGCCGACCGCTTCGATCTCGATCATCTGCGGCGGCACCAGCGCCTGCATCGAGCCGATCCCGGCCAACATCTATACGCACAAGACGCTCTCGGGTTCGTTTGTCGTCAAGAACCCCTATCTGCAAAAGCTACTGGCCGAAAAGTCGAAGGATTCCAACAATGTGTGGAATTCGATTCTCGAACATGGCGGCTCGGTCCAGCACCTCGATTTCCTCAGCCCCGAGGAAAAGGCGACCTATAAGACCAGCTTTGAGATCGACCAGCGCTGGCTGCTTGAATTCGCCGCCGACCGCACGCCCTACATCGACCAGGCCCAGTCGCTGAACCTCTACATCCCGGCCGATGTGGACAAGTGGGACCTGATGATGCTGCATTATCAGGCTTGGGAAAAGGGCATCAAGTCGCTCTACTATCTGCGCTCCAAGTCGGTCCAGCGTGCGGGCTTTGCCGGCGGGGTCGAGGCTGACAACACCTCGGCGGCCCCAAGAATCGAATTGGAGGCCAAGGGCGAGACGGACTACGAGGAATGTCTGGCCTGTCAGTGATTTTTTGCGGGGGTGATGCCTCCGGCGGGCAAAGGGCGGGGGCCCTTTGCAATCCCTTTACTGGTGGCGCTTCGTTGGCAGTGATGCGGATGAGGCGATGAATTGAAAGCCTGCGGCGCTTTTTGTCGGCGCCGCAGGCTTTATCATTCCAGCCTTGCGTCCCGCACCCATCGGCCGAACCCTTGGCGCAACGCAGACAGTAACGGGAGCGCGAGGGACGAGTCCCTCGCATCTATCCCTTACCTTCTTGCCCTGCTGACACCCCTTGCGACATTTTCTCACCCTTCGCGGCTTGCCAATATGTCGCATTGCCTGCTTTTCATGGGCGCGTAACCTTGGCGCGCAACGGGACCGCGCTTGTTCAAGGCCCGAATCTAGGAAGGGAATTTCATGCGTAAGTGGCACCGCTGGCTCAGTCTGTTTTTCGGCGTTTTCATGTTGTGGATGGCGGTGACCGGCGTGCTCAGCCAGATCGTGCCCCTGACGCAAAGCAAGCCGCAGCAGGCGCAAGGGGCACCGGCCTCGATCTCGAAGCTTCAGCCCGATTTCGTCTGCCCGCCTGACGTCATGTGCCGACCCAAGCAAAAGGGCGGCCAGAGCATCGTGGGCCTGCTCCACCACCTGCATTCGGGCGAGGAGTTCGGCCCGGTCGGCGTGCTGATCTCGACGCTCACCGGCTTTGCGCTGCTCTTCTTCTCGATTTCGGGCATCTGGCTCTATGTCCAGATGTGGGGTTTTCGCAAAGGGCGCGGGCTGTCGCCGCGTTGGTTCTGGAAATAAAGGTTTGCCTCCGGCGGGCAAAGGGCGGGGGCCCTTTGCAATCCCTTTAATGGGTTGGCGTGAGGTTCGCAGCCGAGCGCCAGTCGGTTGGATTTGAAAGCCTGCGGCGCTGGTTAAAGGCGCCGCAGGCTTTATCATTCCAGCCTTGCGCCCAACACCCATCGGCCGAACCCGTGGCGCATCGCAGACAGTAACGGGAGCGCGAGTGGCCAACCGATTTGTCTCGAAAAATCGGCTCTCTAAAAACCACCCCTCGCATTTTTTCCTGCCTTCTTCCCCCAACAAAAAATCTTCCGCCGAATCTGTGGGAAAGCATTTCTCCCCGATGCATCCCGGCGCCGAAACTGTTATCAAGCAAGGGCAGACGATGCAGCGCATATCCACAAGACCTTGTGGTCGCCTGCACGCATTACCATCTATCTGTTGATGGGCCGGGCCGCGTATCGCTTGACGCTCCCGCCTGTCGCGGGCCTTGAAAACCGCCGATTCTGGAGTTGTCGCATGTCCCTTCTCGAAGCCAGTAAGACCTACAAGCCCTTCGAATATCCCTGGGCTTACGACTTCTGGAAGCGTCAGCAGCAGGTCCACTGGCTGCCCGAGGAAGTGCCGCTGGGCGAGGATTGCCGCGACTGGGCGCAGAAGATTTCCGAGCATGAGCGCAACCTGCTCACGCAAATCTTCCGCTTCTTCACCCAGGCCGACGTGGAAGTGCAGGACTGCTATCACGAAAAATATGGCCGCGTGTTCAAGCCCACCGAAATCAAGATGATGCTGGCGGCGTTTTCGAACATGGAAACGATCCACATCGCGGCCTATTCGCATCTGCTCGACACGATCGGCATGCCCGAAACGGAATATGGCATGTTCCTCGAATATGAGGAAATGAAGGCCAAGCACGACTACATGGCCACGTTCGGCGTCGATTCGGACGAGGATATCGCCCGCACGCTGGCCATGTTCGGCGGCTTTACCGAAGGGCTCCAGCTCTTCGCCTCCTTCGCCATGCTGATGAACTTCCCCCGCTTCAACAAGATGAAGGGTATGGGCCAGATCGTCTCGTGGTCGGTGCGCGACGAATCGCTCCATTGCGAAGGCATCACCAAGCTGTTCCATGCCTTTGTCGCCGAACGCGGCTGCCTGACCAAGGCGGTCAAGGAAGACATCATCGATTGCTGCCAAAAGACGGTGCGCCTTGAGGACGCCTTCATCGACCTCGCGTTTGAACAGGGCCCGGTGCCCGGCATGAGCGCCAAGGACATCAAGCGCTACATCCGCTACATCGCCGATTGGCGTTTGGGCCAGCTTGGCTTTCAGCCGATCTATATGATCGAGGACCATCCGCTGCCCTGGCTCCAGCCGCTGCTCAACGGCGTCGAGCATGCCAACTTCTTCGAAACCCGCGCCACCGAATATTCCAAGGGCGCCACGCGCGGCGACTGGAACACCGTGTGGAGCAGCTTTGATTCGCGCCGCAAGGCCAAGGCCAATGATCCGGCCGCGCTGGTCTTCAACGAAGGCGAGGGGACCGAGGATATGTTCAAGGCAGCGGGGATCGCGGCGGAGTAAGCGTTTGGGCGCTTATTCGCTTCGCGATTTTTAAGATGCGAGGGGCTCGCCCCTCGCGCTCCCATAATTGTTTGCGTTGCGCGCTGGTTCGATCTTAAGTATCGGACGCAAGGTGGAAATTTGAAAGCCTGCGACGCCATCAAAAGCGCCGCAGGCTTTCAATATTTGACCATAGCGCTCACGCTGCCAACCGAACGCCACCAGTAACGGGTTTGCAAAGGGCCCTCGCCCTTTGCCCGCCGGAGGCAAAACCCTAAAACTCTACCGCCACCCCTCCAACGCATCCCCCAAGGCTTCCTTTAAAGCTCCCAAATCCGCTTCAAACGCCCG
The DNA here is from genome assembly GCF_028736195.1 of Novosphingobium sp. KACC 22771. Lineage (GTDB taxonomy): Bacteria > Pseudomonadota > Alphaproteobacteria > Sphingomonadales > Sphingomonadaceae > Novosphingobium. The sequence goes on from NZ_CP117881.1 coordinate 906,361, forward strand.
CCAGTGGTCGAGCCCGGAGCGATAGATCGGCCGCCGGACCTGCTCGCTGGAGACGGTGCGCACCGCGCGGTCATTTTCGAAAAACCGCAGACAGGCCGGGTCGAAATCCACCCCCACCGCGTCCAGCAGGCGGCGCACCTGCCCCTCGGTGTCCTCGACCAGATCCTCATAGACCAGCGTATGGACAGCCCCCGGCGCGGCCCGTGCAAAATGGCGGATCAGCGCGAGATAGTGCCGATAATAGCGCCCCAACTCGGTCAGATCATAGGAAAACTCCTGCCCCTCGGCAAAGAGCTGTTTAAAGCCGGAGAAACACGCCGCCATCGGCGCGCGGCGCACATCGACGATCCGCGCATGGGGCAGAATCAGCCGGATCAGGCCGATATGGCGGAAATTGTTGGGCATCTTGTCGATAAACCGCGCCCGACCCAGCCGCCGATGCACCGCCGCGCGCGCCAGATATTCCTCGCCCCATGCGCGCACCTGCGCCGCATCGGCCTTGGCCAGCGCATCATCCCCCTGAGCCGCAATCCGCGCCGCCAGCGCGCCGATATAGGGCAGTTCCATCGTCCCCTCGATATCCGGGTGGCTGGCCAGGATTTGCTCGACCAAAGTGGAGCCCGAGCGCGGCAAGCCGACGACGAAGATCGGCGCATCGCTGTCAGCCCCCCATCCTTCGCGGGTGGTAAAAAACTCGGGCGTATACAGCGCCGAAACCCGCTCCGCCTGCGCCGGATAATCCTCGGCGACCATGGCGAAATGGCGGCGCACCAATGCATTGCCGCGCGCATAATGGGCAAAGGCATCGCCCGCGCGGCCCGCATCCTCGGCGGCGCGGCCCACGGCAAATTCCAGATGCAGCCGGTCGATCTCGGCCAGATCTCCCCGCGCCAAAAGCCCACGCATCGCCGCCAGATCGCCCTCGCTGAGCGCCGCAACCTTCAGATTGGCCAGCGACCACCACGCCTCGCCGACATGGGGCGCCAGCGCGGCGGCGCGGCGATAGGCGGCGATGGCCGCATCACGCTCGCCCTTGGTGCGCAAAGCATGGCCATGGTTGATGGCCACGCGCGGATTGCCGGGAAATTCCCGCGCCAAACCGGCATGCAGCGCCTCCGCCCCCGCCTCGTCACCCAGCAGAGCGAGACAGCCCGCCTGAAGGTTGCGATAGGCCGGATTGGCCGGTTCGGCAGCCAGCAGGGGCGCCAGTTCCCCCATCGCCGCTTCGGCCTCCTGCCGGATGAACAGCGCACGGGCCAGATCGAAGCGGGCGATCGTAAAGCCCGGATCGAGCGTCAAGGCATGGCGCAGCAAAGTCTCGGCATGGTCAAAGGCCCGCACCGCCACATAGCAGGCCGCCAGCAGGCGCGAGGCCTCGGCATGGTTGGGCTGGGCCATCAGGAAGGCGCGCAGGATCGGTTCGGCATCGCCATGGCGACCCAGCGCCACCATTTCGGCCGCCCGCCCCACATCGGGATGGTCCGCCGACAGCCGCGCCAGCGCCGCCTTGGCCCGCATTTCGCGCGCGGCGTCGCCCATGGCAAAACCCGCATCGGCCAGCGCCTGCCATGCCTCGCCCAATGCAGGGTCGAGTTGAACCGCAGCCTCCAGCTGCGAAAGGCCATCGGCGGCGCGCCCCGTCGCGCGCAAACACAGGCCCAATTCATAGCGCGTGCGCGCCGCGCGGGGAAAGGCCTGCGCCAGCGGGGCCAGCAGACCGAGCGCCTCGACACAGCGCCCCTGTCGCCGCAGGGCAGAGGCCAAAATCAGGCGCGGGCGCGGGTCTTGCGGCGCACGGGCGGCCAGCGCGCGGGCCAGCTTTTCCGCGCGGGCAGGGGCCGTGGCCAATGCCTCGGCGGCTTGGGCAAAAGGATCGCTCATCACATCATCCGCATAGGGCCAAAGTGCGGCGGCAGGCAAAGAAAAACCCGGCCCGCAGGCCCCATGGGGGACAGCGGACCGGGCAGCAGGTTTATGTAAAAGGCTTAGAAGTTGATCGTCGCGCGGGCGTAGTAATAGCCCCCGTTGATGCCCCAAGGCGTGAAGGAAAGCGGGGCATTGTACACATTGTTGGCCAGCGGACGCTCGCCGGTTGTGCCGCGATTGATGGTGGGCATGGTCGGCGCCTGCTTGTCGAACAGGTTGTTCGCGCCAAGGTCGAAGCGGATCTTCGGCGTTACCTTGTAGCCCACGTTGAGGTCGGTGATGAAGGTCGTGCCGATCTTCATGTTGCGGCAGGTGGCGGTATCGCCCCCGGCGCAATTGCCGGTGCCGTCGGTGCTGATGTGCTGGCTGGTGGTGCCATACAGCGTTTCGCGCAGGTTGATCGAGAACTTGCCGACGTTCCACAGCGCGCCCGCGATCAGCTTGACGCGCGGCGTTGCCGTGGTCAGCGCATCCTTGGCGGTCTGGGTCAGCAGGTCGGTCTGACCGGCGGCGGCATTGTAAACCGCGGCGGGCAGCGGGTTGACCTTGGTGATCTCGGTCTTGTTATAGTTGGCGCCCAGCGACCAGTCGACCTTGCCCATTTCGCCAAAGTCGCTGCTGTAGCTGGCGGTGGCTTCCACGCCGCGGGTGCGGGTGTCAACGCCGTTGCTGAAGATGTCGATGCCCGCATAGGACGAGGCATCGGCCAGCGATACGCCGCGCGAGATCAGCGCGTTGAGCACGGCCTGCGAAACGATGCCGTTGGTGCCAAAGCCGTCGAGGAAGCCGAAGATATCGCCCGAGGGAACGATGCGGTCGCGGATCTTGATCTGATAGGCGTCAACCGTGATCTGCAGCTTGGGCAGCGGATGGGCCACGAAACCGACCGAGAAGTTGGTCGACTTTTCCGCCTTCAGCTTGGGGAAGCCAAGGAGCTGGGCCGCCGCCGAGTTGGGGGGAAGCTGGCCAAAGGTCGAGCCGGGGCCGACGTTGACCGACGAATAATACTGTTCGGCCAGCGTGGGAGCGCGGAAGCCGTTCGACACCGTGCCGCGAATGCCCAGTTGCTCGCTGAAGTCATAACGGGCGTTGAACTTGCCCGCAACGGTCGAGCCGAAGTCGGAGTAGTGTTCATAACGGCCCGCCACATCCACATGCAGATGTTCGATCGGATCGGCGGCCACATCAATGTAACCGGCATAGGAGGTGCGGCCATAGGAACCGGCATCGGTGGGCGCAAAGCCGGGATAGGACTGACCGCCGCCAAAGGCATAGGAGCCATATTCGCCCTGGGTAATCGAATAATTACCCTGGCGATATTCGCCGCCAAAGGCCAGCGTCAGAGGCTTGGACATGCCCAGATCGAAATCGCGGCTGATGTCGATATTGCCGACCCATTCGCTGTTCGAAAGCTGGCCGTCATAGAAATTGCGCTGGAGGCCGGTTAGCGGGGTCGCGCTGGCCGATTGCTCCATGGCAAAGAGCGAAGGGTTGGCCGAATTGATCGTGTAGAGCGAGACCGCATCCTTGCCGTAGGTCAGCGAGAGGTCATAGTTCCACTCGGCCGCCTTGCCCTTGATCCCGGCGGTCAGCGAGAAATCTTCCTCGCGGATGTTTTCCTGCGGCTGGAAGCCTGCGGGGAGCGGATAGACCGTCGTGCCGGTGCTGGTGGTGCCCGAAACGCGGCTGGGCGAGCGGTAGTTTTCGAAAGCCTTGGCGTTGCGGTTGCCATAGGTGCCGAAAGCATAGACCTGCGCGTCCGAGCCTACGTCATAGCCGGCGTTGAACGACAGGTTGTAAATCGAATAGCGCGCGTCGCCATTGATATTGTTGACGTTGGGATAGCCGGGGAAGCTCTTGAGGCCGTTGGTAACGACCGCGCTCTGGCCGGGCTTGAGCGAGCCGTCGGCATAGAAGAAGCGGCGGTCGTAATTGCCGTGCGAGGTGTAGTCGTGGAATTTATACTCGCCGGTGACGTTGATGAAGCCCTTTTCGCCCAGCTTGAAGCCGAGGTTGAGCGCGGTGGCCGCCGTCTTGCCGCCGTTTTCATAGTTGCTGCCGCCCGTGGCGGTAAAGCTGCCGCCGTGGTCGGCGCTTTTCAGCATGATGTTGACCACGCCCGCGATCGCGTCCGAACCATATTGCGCGGCCGCGCCGTCCTGCAGCACTTCGATGCGGCCGATGGCGTTGGTGGGCACAAACGACAGGTCGGTGGTGGCGCTGCCCGAATAGGGGCTGCCGCCCAGCACGGCGAGGTTGGCGGTGGTGTGGCGACGCTTGCCGTTGATCAGCACCAGCGTGTCATTCGGGTTGATCCCGCGCAGCGCGGCCGAAAGGGTCAGGTTGGCCGTGTCGCCGCCAAAGCCCTGGAAATTGAGCGAGGGAAGGGTCTGGGCCAGAACCTGCGTCAGATCCTGCTGGCCCACGCTTTGAAACGCCTGCGTACCGATGAGCTGGATCGGGGCGGCGCTGTCGGCGGCCTTCATGCCGGTCTGGCGCGTGCCGGTAACGATGATCTCGCTCGACGGTTCGGCCTGATCGGCCGCCTGTGCCGCCATCGGCGCAAAGAGGGCAAGCGCCGTGGTGGTGAACAGCAGTTTCTTCATGCAAATTTCCCTCATGGTTATACCTTGATCCCTGGGTCGGGGCATGATCGCGACCGGATTCACGGGGGCTGTGAAACCGGGGGCGAAGTCCCGATGAGGAATGGCTACGCCTGAGGGAGGCGGGGGGCATATACTGGGTTCGGCGTATAGACCGGGCTTTTATGTCGCTTTTATTGCTTTGTGTCATGCATGCACCGCCGCGCGGAATATTATGCCGTAAAGGGTGGGGTAAACGGTTGCATTATGCGCCGCTCCTTCCGATCCGGCGCAAATCACGGCTCTGGCCCTTTTGGGCAAGGTCGGACGGAATAAGCACATTGGCGTATCAACAAATGCGAAATTTGCGCCGATTTCCCAATCCAGCTCCCAAGCTTTGTTAGGAATCCTCAATTGTCCTGAGGCCCTGACAATCCCTATGGTAAAGCTGGCCCTATGGTATGACAGAAGAGGTCGCAGAGCCGCCTTTGTTGCCCCCTTATGTTGCCCCCCTCGTTGCACATGCGAACAGGAACCTGAGAATGACCGACAATTCAGCCGCGAATGGGCTCCTTCCAAAGATGACCAAGCGCGATCTGCTGGCCATGATTGGCAAGACGGCGGGCGCATCGGCCATGTATATGGCCATGTCCAGCCTCAATCAGGCCCATGCCACCACGTTCAAGGGCAAGCCCAAGCTGGAAGGCGACGTCAAGGGCGCCTCGGTGCTGATTCTGGGCGCGGGCGTGGCGGGGCTGGTGGCGGCGCTGGAGCTGAGCCGCGCGGGCTACAAGGTGCAGGTGCTGGAATATAACAATCGCGTGGGCGGCCGTTCGTGGACGCTGCGCGGCGGCGACAGCTTTACCGAGCTGGGCGGGGCAACGCAGAATGTCGGTTTCGCGCCGGGCAACTATATCAATCCGGGTCCGTGGCGTTTGCCCTATGACCACAAGGGCATGATCTCTTACTGCAACGAACTGGGCGTCGCGCTCGAACCCTTCATGCAGGTCAATACCAACGCCCTGCTGCACAACACGCAGGCCTTTGGCGGCAAGCCGATCGCCTATCGCGAGATCCAGGCCGATTTCATGGGCCATACCAGCGAATTGCTGGCCAAGGCGGTGAACAAGCAGGCCTTGTCGGAGGATGTGACCAAGGAGGACGCGGAAATCCTGCTCGAAGCCCTGCGCGACTGGGGCTCGCTGGACAAGGACCTGCGCTATGTGAAGGGGCCGGAAAGTTCGGATCGGCGCGGCTGGGCCAAGAATCCGGGCGGCGGTCTTTCGGCCTATCCCATCCCGTCCGAACCGATGAAGTTTTCGACCGTCCTGCAATCGCATCTGTGGACGGGCCTGTCGGCGGGCTTTGGCATCGAGCGTCAAAGCTCGATCTTCCAGCCCGTGGGCGGCATGGACAATGTGGCCAAGGGCTTTGAAAAGCATGTCGGCCAGTTCGTCCGCTTCAACAGCAAGGTGGTTTCGATCAAGCAGGACGCCAAGGGCGTCACCGCCACCTTCGAGGACACCAAGACCGGCCAGCGCGGCACGGCCAGCGCCGACTATTGTCTGTGCACGATCCCGCTCTCGATCCTTTCGCAGATCGAGATGAATGTGGGCGACAAGATGGCCGACGCCATTCGCGCGGTGCCTTATGAGGCGGGCTTCAAGGTCGGCCTCGAATTCAAGCGCCGCTTCTGGGAGCAGGACGACCACATTTTCGGCGGCATTTCCTATACCGACCTGCCGATCACCCAGATCTCCTATCCATCCTCGCGCTATGGCTCGAGTGGTCCGGCCACCCTGCTGGGCGGCTATACCTTTGGTGCCTATGCCTATGAATTCACCTCGCTGCCGCCCGCCGAGCGTGTGGCCCGCGCGGTGGAATGGGGTTCGAAAATCCACCCGCAGTACAAGGACGAGTTCCTCAACGGCGTGGCCGTGGGCTGGCACCGCGTGCCCTGGACGCAGGGGTGCTTTGGCAACTGGAGCCCCGAGGCGCGCAAGGAGCATTACGACAACCTGTGCCAGATCGACGGCCGCATCCTGCTGGCGGGCGAGCATGCCTCGTTCATCCCGGCATGGCAGGAAGGCGCGCTGACCTCCTCGCTCGACGCCATCGGGCGTCTGCATCAACGTGTTGTGGCAGGGTGAAATCCATGAAGAAGATCCTCTTTCCTCTCGTCGCCCTCGGTCTTGGCCTGTCGGCTCCCGCCCATGCCCAGCGCGGCGACGCGCAGCCCACCACGCTGATCGCCAAGCCCGGCGAAAAGGGCTCCGGCGATGCCGATGGCGCCTTTACCAGCCTGTTCAAGTTCAACGAACCGACCGGCGAGGCCCTCTACAAGCGCGTTTGCGCCGGTTGCCACATGTCCGATGCCAAGGGCGCCCAGGCCGCGGGCCACTACCCCGCGCTGGCCGCCAACAAGAACCTCGCCTCGGCCGGCTACCCGCTCTACATCGTGCTTCACGGCAAGAACGGCATGCCCGCCGTCGGCAAGATGATGAGCGACCAACAGGCCGCCGATGTGGTCAACTATGTACGCGCCAATTTCGGCAACAAGTACAAGGACAAGGTAACCGCTGCGGACGCCAAGGCGACGCGGTGAGTTGATGGGCGGGGGTTGCGCTCCGCCCCGGTATGAAGTGCGAGGTGGGGCGGGGGAGGTTGCGGCTTTCCTCGCCTCGTTTTGTTTGGGGTTTAAGGGTTTGCCTCCGGCGGGCAAAGGGCGGGGGCCCTTTGCAATCCCGATACTGTCCGCGTTGCGTGTTGGGGGCGGCGTGGTGGTTGGGGGGAATGTTTGGAAGGACTGATATATAGCTTTGCGGAGAGGGGCAAAGAAGTGTAGTTAAATACCCATGATTCTATCGAGTAGCACCATGTATCATTGTGGGGGATGCCATTTCTGCGGCGAAGAGGGCTGGCTTGGTTTTTATCTCTGCAATGATAGGGAAACAATCATACTGCTGTGCGATGAATGCAACACGGTTTATATCTCGCCAGATAAAAAGCTTAGAGGTGTTTACTCATATTTGGGGAGTTCGCCCGATTTTTTGGTTGAAGGTCTTGGCGTTTCTGTCATTGGCGGAAGGGATGCGACTCGTTCAGAGATAGAAGCTGTTGGTTGGCAGGATTTTGTTATCGGGCAGGTTTCTTACTCCGGACAGAGGCAGTGGCCAACAGCGCGCAGTTAAGAGCAACACACTGAGTTTTCGTTATTTTCCTGCCGCGCAGCGGCCTTTAAACCAGCGACCAGCGCTCAAGCGTAACGCAGATCCACCGGGACGATAATGACAGTAACGGGATTGCAAAGGGCTTTCGCCCTTTGCCCGCCGGAGGCATAAAACCTCTTATCCCTCCAGCTTTTCCACCAACGTCATCCAATGCGCCTCGGCCGCCGCCGTTTCGGCCTCCAGCGCCTCCCGCATTTGGCCCAGCTTGCCGATGTTCATGCCCTTGAGCGCAGGCGCCGCCTTGGCGGGGTCGGACAGGGCGACATCGACCTCGGCGATTTTGGCCTGCAATTTGGCCATGTCCTTTTCGGCCTTGGCGACCTTTTTCTGCAATTCCTTCACCTCGGCCCAGGCCAGGTTGTTGGCCTTGACGGCGGCGGAGGGCGCAGGCTTTGCGTTGCCCTCGGCGGTTGCCGCCTTGGGCTGGTTGCGGCCAAGGATGAAGTCGATGTAATCCTCGATGCTGCCGTCATAGGGCTCGGCCGCCCCGCCATCGACCAGCACGAGGCGGTCGGCGGTCATTTCGACCATGTGGCGGTCGTGGCTGATCAGGATCACCGCGCCTTGGTAATCGTTCAAAGCCTGCACCAGGGCCTCGCGCGCATCGACATCAAGGTGGTTGGTCGGTTCGTCGAGGATCAGCAGATGCGGCGCATCGCGCGTCACCAGCGCGAGGGCCAGACGCGCGCGCTCGCCGCCCGAAAGCTGGCTGACGGAGGTGGTCGCCTTGGGGCCGGAAAAGCCGAAGCGGCCAAGCTGGGCGCGCACCGCGCTTTCGGGCTTGCCCTGCATCGCGCGGGCCATGTGCACCAGCGGCGTGTCGCCGCCTGCCAGTTCTTCCACCTGATACTGGGTGAAATAGCCGATGTTGAGCTTGCCCGCCGTGACCATCTCGCCCTCCATCGCGGGCAATTGCCCGGCCAGGAGGCGCGCCAGCGTGGTCTTGCCGTTGCCGTTGCGGCCCAGCAGGGCGATGCGGTCATCCGGGTCGATGCGCAGGTTCAACCGCCGCAGGATCGGCGTGTCGCCATAGCCCACCGCCGCGCGGTCCAGCGTGATCAGCGGCGGACGCAATTCGGCCGGATCGGGGAAGTTGAACGAGAGCGAGGGATCCTCGATCATCCCCAGAACCGGCTGCATCTTGGCCAGCATCTTGGCGCGCGACTGTGCTTGTTTGGCGGTGCTGGCGCGGGCCGAATTGCGGCGGACGTAATCTTCCAGCTTGGCGCGCTGGGCGTCCTGCGCGGCCTTGGCGGCGGCGGCTTGGGCGGCGCGTTCGGCGCGCTGGCGTTCGAACGAATCATATCCGCCCGCGTAAAGCGTCAGCTTGCCGCCCTGAAGATGCAGGATCGTATCGACCACATTGTTGAGCAGATCGCGTTCATGGCTGATGATCAGCAGCGTGCCGGGATAGGCGCGCAGGAAATTTTCCAGCCACAGCGTCGCTTCGAGATCAAGGTGGTTCGAGGGTTCGTCAAGCAGCAGTACGTCGGGCTGGGAAAACAGCAGCGAGGCCAGCGCCACGCGCATCTTCCACCCGCCCGAATAGGAATCGAGGGGCTGCGCCTGCATTTCCTCGGTAAAGCCCAGACCCAGCAGGATGCGCGCCGCGCGCGCAGGGCCGGTATAGGCGTCAATCGCGATCAGCCGGTCATGGACATCGCCAAGCCGGTTGGGATCGGTCGATGTCTCGGCCTCCTCCAGCAGCGCGGCGCGTTCGGTGTCGGCGGCCAGCACGGTTTCAAACGGGGTGGCCGTGCCGGTGGGGGCTTCCTGCGCGATATAGCCCAGACGCGAGCGGCGGGGCATGTCGATGCTGCCGTCGTCGGGTTCCAGCTCGCCGATGATGGCCTTGACCAGCGTCGATTTGCCCGCGCCATTGCGCCCGACAAGGCCCACCCGCGCGCCCGTGGGCAGGGCGGCGCTGGCGCGGTCAATAATGGTGCGGCCACCAAGGCGCACGGTGACATCGGAAATGTTCAGCATCCGCGCCGCCTAGCAGGCAAGCGCGCCAAGGGCCAGCCCCAGAGCAGTTTTGCCTGATGCGCCAAATCGCGCTATGGGCCGCCCCCATGACCACTCCCATGAATACGCCCATGATCACCGTTGCCGCGCTTTACCACTTCACGCCCTTTGCCGATCCTGCGGCCCTGCGCGAGCCCTTGCTGGCGCTGTGCGCAGAGCAGGGGATCAAGGGCACGCTCCTGCTGGCGGGCGAGGGGATCAACGGGACCATCGCGGGCAGCGCGCAGGGAATCGCCGCCGTGGTCGATCACATCCGCGCGCTGCCGGGCTGCGCCGGGCTGGAGGTCAAATATTCCCACGCCGCCGCCATGCCCTTTGGCCGGATGAAGGTGCGCATGAAGCGCGAGATCGTCACCATGGGCGTGCCCGGCGTCGATCCGCTCGCGATTGTCGGCACCTATGTCGAGCCGCAGGACTGGAACGCGCTGATTGCCGACCCGGACACTATCGTGATCGACACGCGCAACCATTACGAGGTGGTTGCCGGAACCTTTCATCGCGCCATCGATCCCAACACGCGCTCTTTCCGCGAATTTCCCGATTGGTTCCGCAGCCAGCGCGAGGCTTTGCTGGGCGCCAAAGGTTCTACCAGGGGCAAGCAGCCCAAGGTCGCGATGTTCTGCACCGGCGGCATACGCTGCGAAAAATCCACCGCTTTCCTGAAAAGCGAAGGGGTGGAGGAGGTTTATCACCTGAAAGGCGGCATCCTCAATTACCTCGAAAAAGTGCCTGCGGAACAAAGTCTTTGGGAAGGCGAATGTTTCGTGTTCGATGAACGCGTGACGCTGGGCCATGGGCTTGCGCTGGGCCATCATGTGTCCTGCGCGGCGTGCGGCGCGCCGGTGGGCGAGGAGGAGCAGGCATCGCCGCTCTATGTCGCGGGCGAGAGTTGCCCGGCCTGCGCATAAATCAGGGCCCTCCTTGCGGCGGACGGGGGCCATGCCCAAATAAGGGGGCATGAGCCAATCCATCCCCCTGTCCGTCCTCGATCTTGTGCCCGTCCTCGAAGGCGGCACGCTGACGCAAGCCTATGCCCATGCCGCCGCCCTTGCCGCCCATGCCGAGGCCGAGGGTTTCGCGCGTTACTGGGTGGCCGAACATCACGGCATGCCCGGCATTGGCGGGGCGGCCACTTCGGTCGTGCTGGCGCATGTGGGTGGGCATACTTCGCGTATCCGGCTGGGCTCGGGCGGGATCATGCTGCCCAACCATGCCCCTTTGCAGATTGCCGAGCAATTCGGCACGCTCGATGCGCTCTATCCGGGGCGGATCGATCTGGCGCTGGGCCGCGCGCCGGGGTCGGACGGACGCGTGGCGATGGCGCTGCGCCATGGCGATCCCGATGCCTTTCCGCAACAGGTGATGGAATTGCAGGCCTATTTTGCGGGCGATGACCGGCTGGGCTTTCCCGCCGTGCCGGGCCTGGGGGCGCGGCCGGAGATGTGGGTCTTGGGATCGAGCACCTATGGCGCGCAATTGGCCGCCGCCTTTGGCCTGCCCTACGGCTTTGCCTCGCATTTTGCGCCCGCCATGCTGGACGAGGCGATTGATGTCTATCGCCGCCTGTTCCGCCCCTCGGCGGTGCTGGACCGGCCGCATGTGATGGTGGCCTGTAATGTATTTGCCGCCGATACGATGGACGAGGCGCGTTTCCTCGCCACCACGATGCAGCAGGGCTTTGTCGCGCTGCGCACCGGGCAGAGCCGGGGCGGGGTCAAGCCGCCGGTCGAGAATTATTACGAGAATCTGCCCCCGCCCCATCGCGCCATGCTGGATCAGGTGATGTCCTGCACCGCGATCGGCACGCAGGGCGAGATTGAGGCGATGCTGCGCCGCCTGATCGCGCGGACCGGGGCCGATGAAATCATCGTTGCGGGCCAGATGTTCGATCAGGAAGCGCGGCGACGCAGCTTTTCTATTGCGGCGGCGGCGATGCGGGCGCTGTAATCTGTTCCAGCCAGCGCTCGACCGCCGCAAGTTCGGGCGGGAGAGCGTTGGCATAGGGCCCGGCAAATTCGCCCCATGCGGCCGAAAAGCGGGGCGAGATCGTGAGCAGCACCGGCACGCCCGCATCAAGCGCGGCCAGCAGGCAGGGCAGCAGGCCGCCGCCCGCATCGGCCTCCATCTTGCCGAATTTGCTCAGGATGAGGAGGTCGCATGCATCGTTGAGGCGCGCCTCGACCCATGCGCCCGCGTTGACCAGCGCGCCCGTATCCAGCGTGCAGCCCTGCGCCTCACAGCCCAGATCCTGGCCCAGCGGGAAGCGCGCGCCATCCTGGATGCTGACCAATGTGCCGGGGGTGCATTCCTCGCCGCTTGCCGGTGGCTCCTCGATCAGGCCCATGATGCGCAGCGACCCGCCCCAACGCGCGACGACATCGGCCAAAAGCGCCTGCGCGCGGGCCGAGCCTTCGGCCATGATCGCGCCAAGCAGCGGCGGCGCGGCGCTCAAAGACGCTGCTTTCGGCTCAACTCCATCGTGCCGTCCAACCGCCGCCACACCGTCACATCCCACCGCTGGCGATTGGTCAGGCGCAGCGTCAGCCGGTAATTCATTCCCGCCACCACCTGCTGGCGGACGGCATCAATATGGGCGAGGCGGGCGTGATGGCCCAATTGGCGCGCCGCAAATTGCGCAGCCTCGCGCACCTCGGGATTGTCGCTCTGACCCGCGCTCCATCCGCCCGCCACAGGTTGCGCGACGGCAGGCGGGGCGATCAGCAATCCGGCCAACAGCGCCGCCAATCCAGCCCTCATTCCGGTATCCTTTCTTAGCCAAACTCGCCTGACGATGACGCCACGCACGGTCAAACGCAAGGGAGCCAGTAAGTCCACCCCCCGCCGCGCAGCGGCTATCCATCATCACAAAATGCCCCCACCGTCGAACCCAACCCCAAATAACGGGATTGCAAAGGGCCCCCGCCCTTTGCCCGCCGGAGGCAACTCTCCCTACCCCCTTGGCGGCGCGCAGGAGTCGCGCAGAATGATCTCGAAATCCAGCAATCCGCGCGGCGCCTTGTCGGGCGCAACGATGCATTCCACCCCCGCCGCGCCCATCGCCTCCAGCGGCTGGCGCACCGTGGTCAGCGCGGGCGAAATCAGGCGGCTCATCGGCGTATCGTCAAAGCCGATGACCGAAAGATCGTCCGGCACCTTCAGCCCCGCCTCGCGCGCGGCCATCAGCGCGCCCACCGCCATTTCGTCATTGGAGGCAAAGATTGCCGTGGGTCGCCGGGGCAGGGCGAGCAGGGTGCGGGTGGCCTCCAGCCCCGATTGCAGGTCGAAAAAGCCCTGAGCAACCAGCGCCGGGTCCAGCGCCAGCCCGGCTTCGGCCAGCGCCTGACAATAGCCTTCATAGCGCAGAGTCGCGCCCAGATGTTGCGGGTGGCCGCGCACAAAGCCGATGCGGCGATGGCCCAGGCCCAGCAGATGCGCCATGATCGCCCTGCTGGCCCCGCGTTCGTCGGTCGAAATATGGGCCAATTCCTCGCCCTGCGCCGCCGAGATCAGCGCGAGGCGCCCGCCCAGTTTGCGCACAGCGGCCACAAATTCGGTGTTTTCGGACAGCGGCGGGCTGAGCAAAATGCCATCGGGAGCAATCGTGGCAAACAGCCGCTCGACCAGAGCGACCAGATCCTTGTCCTGACTGTTCACCGGTTCGACCACCAGATGATAGCCCAATTCCCGGCATCGCCGCGCCGCGCCATCATGCAGCGCGGCAATATAGCTGGGGTTGGGATTGTCGTAGAGATGGGCGATCAGGAAGGAGCGCCCGCCCGCAAGGCGGCTGGCGGCGCGATTGGGCTTGTAATCCAGGTCGCGGGCGGCAGCATGGACGCGTTCCTTGACCTGCGCCCGCACATGCGGTTCGTTGTTCAAAACGCGCGAAACGGTCTTGATCGAAACGCCCGCGCGCTCGGCCACATCCTTGATGGTGGTCACGATTATCCTCTGCCCGCGCCGGATGAGCGATGGGTGCCCCCGCTCATGGCGCTCTTTATGTTACCGCTCTCATGACCAGACTAGAACCCGCGCGCCGGATGACAACCTGTTTTTCCGCTCAAAAATACCAGCGGTGGACAATTCAGCGCCAGCCCTTGTCGCGCGCGGCCTTTTCCTGTGCCGCGTCCATCGGTTCGCCCACGGCCATATCCTGCGCAATGGCCATGACGGCGCCGTCGGCCGACCCGGCCTGACGATATGGCGCGTCCTGTGCCGCCGATCCGGGCATCACATGTTCAAGCCGCCAGCCATCCTTGCCATGGCAGGCCACCCCCGAGGCCGCAGCGCCGGAAAAGGCGCGGCACACCGCCCCGTCGCCCCGGCGAAAGGTGGCGATCATCCGGGTGGGGCCGTCATTGGCGGCCAGTTCGCGGTCCAGCGCATGGGCCAGATCGCCCGAGGCCAGCAGCGCGCCGCCTTTGGCCGTGATCGGCCCTTCGCTGCGCATCATCTGCCCGCCAAGGAACAGGCCCATGACCAGCGCGGCGGCAATCGCCCCGCCAAACCATTTGCGCTGTGAAAGCGGCACGCGGGGCTGGGCGGCCCTGGCTTCCTCGGCCTTTTTGCGGCGCACCTGCGCAAGGTCGATGACGGGGGCGGGTGCGGAAACCGGGGCGGCGGCCTCGCGGATCATCGCCTCCCACGCGGGCGGCAACGGCTCCTGCGTCACGGCGGCAAAATGGCCCTGCAACCGCTCGCGCAGCGCCCGTTCCCGCTCGATCGCCTCGGCCAGATCAAGATCGCTCAGCGCCGCCAGCGTCACCTTGGCGCGGGCCGCCTCGTCCAACTCGCCATCGACATAGGCCATGATCTCTTCGCGGCTGATGCTCATGATTGTTCTCCTAACGCGCGCATGAGCGCCTCGCGGCCCCGCGCCAGACGCGAGGTAAGCGTTCCCATCGGACAACCGATGATCTCGGCGGCCTCCTTATAGGCAAAGCCCTCGACCAGCACGAGCATCACCGCCTCGCGCTGTTCATCGGGCAATTGCGCCATCGCGCGCTCCACATTGCCCAGTTCGACATGGGCCTCGATTGCCCCATCGCCCGCCATGCCCACATGCTCGCCGTCCTCTTCGGGGGCGAAGGTCTGGCCGGCGCGGTTGCGGGCGCGGGCCTCGTCGATCCAGATGTTGCGCATGATCCGATACACCCATGAATCCAGCCGCGTGCCCTCGGCCCACAGATGCGAGGACTTGAGCGCGCGTTCGATGGTCATCTGGCACAGATCGTCGCCATCGGCCCCATTGCGCGTCAGACCGCGGGCAAACCGCCGCATCTGCGGCAAAAGCCTGACCAGTCCTTCACTGAATTGAGCCGTTGGCAATGATTTGCACCTTGTCATGGATGAAACGGACGACCACGCTCGTTTCTTCCGCGTTGGTGCGATTTTTTTGAACAAAGGGCAAGAGAGTGCGACAGCGGCTTATCAGTCTGGGGATCCTTGCCGCGCTGCTGACGGGGGCGGCGGGACCTGCGCTGGCCCAGCTTGGACTGCCCTCGGTCGGCGGGGCGATGGACCGGCTGCGCGGCACGCTGGATGCGGCGGGGGAAGGGGCCGCCGCAATGGTGGCGCGCCCGCTTCAGGATGTCGCCGCGCTGGCCGATCTGCGGTTGCAGCGGCTCGATGATTTCGTGCGCCGCAATCGCAATACGGTGGCGATGGACGCCAATGGGGCGCCCGCCCGTGCGCATGAGCTGCTGCTGCTCGATCCCGATCCGGCCGCGCTTATGCTGGCGGAAAAATCGGGCTATCGCGTGATGGAGCGGGGTGATCTCGACGGGCTGGGCGTGGGCTTTGCCCGGCTGGAAACGCCCGCTGGTCTGTCCTTGCCCGATGCCACGCGCGCCTTGCAAAAGCTGCTGCCCGCCAAGACGGTGACGGCCGATCAGATCCATTTCCCCGGCGGCCAGACGGGGCCTACGGCTGGCTCCTCCGCCATGCCCTCGCCGCGCGGCGGCACGGTTGGCCTCATCGACGGGGGCGTGCGGCCCGATGCCCGCCTGTCGGCGCAGGCCGGTTTCGCCACCGGCGCCCCGCGCCCCAATCAGCATGCCCAGTCCATCCTCTCGCTGCTGGGCGGGGCGGGGGTGGCGCATGTGTTTGCCGCCGATGTTTACGGCGCAGACCCGGCGGGCGGCAATGCGCTGGCCATCGCCAAGGCGCTGGGCTGGATGGCGGCCCAGCGCGTGCCGGTCGTCTCGATCAGCCTGGTCGGCCCGGCCAACCCCTTGCTGGAGCGCGCCGTGGCCGCGGCGCAGGCGCGGGGCATGTTCGTGGTGGCCGCCGTTGGCAATGACGGGGCGGCCTCGCCTCTGTCCTATCCGGCCTCTTATCGCGGCGTGGTGGCCGTGACCGGGGTGGATGGCAAGGGGCGCGTCCTGTTCGAGGCGGGGCGGGCCAGCCATCTCGATTATGCCGCGCCCGGCGCCGATATGACCGCCGTGGGCCTGTCCGGGCGGGTGGCCTTGCGGGGCACCTCGTTTGCCGCGCCGCTGGTGGCCGCGCGTCTGGCGGCTTATCCGGCGGCCGCTCTGGCGGCGCTGGACCGCGAGGCGGTGGGCGCGGGCGCACGCACCGGGCGAGGCATTGTGTGCAACGCCTGCCGCAAGGGAATCTGAAATAAAACGGCGCGGGCCGGGGAAGAAAACCCCGCGCCCCATCGTTTCCTCATCATAGCCAGTCGCAACGCTTTCTTTCCACGGGCTGGCACAGATGAAGGAGACAGATCATGAGCAAGACTTTCAACATCGCCGCTATTGCCACCATGACGCTGGCTCTGGCCGCCCCGGTTCATGCCCAGTTGCTTGGCGGCGCGCTGGGCGGCTCGTTGGGGGCGGGCGGATCGGTGGTCCAAAGTGTGGAGGCCCCGGCGGTGCGCGCGCCCCTGCCTGTCGTGCCGGTGGTCAGCCGGGTCAGCACAGTGGTTGCCGTTCCGGCTATTCCCGATGTGGCGGTGCGCCGCGTGGCCATCGTCAATGCCGGTATCGTGCCCATTCCCTATGCGCAGGCGCCCGCCTATATCGACCGCCAATATGTTGTGCTGCAAAACGACCTGCGCGGCACCGGGGTCGAGGTGATCAAGCGCAACAATCAGATCGTGCTGGAAATGCCCGCCGACGTGACCTTTGCCTTTGACAAGCATGACATCCAGCCGCGCTTTTACGGTGTTCTCAATGCTGTGTCGCGCACGCTGGGCCAGTATCCGGCGACCTATGTCGATGTGAACGGCCATACCGATGCGATCGGCTCCTATGCCTATAACCAGCGCCTTTCGGAGCAGCGCGCCGATGCGGTGGCCGATTATCTGGCCGGGCGCAGCGTCAATGGCGCAAGGATGCGGGTGCAGGGCTTTGGCAAGACCGAGCCGATTGCCTCGAACGCCACCATCAGTGGGCGCGCCGCCAATCGCCGCGTCGAAATTGTCCTTACCCCCTATGCCGCCTGATTAACGGCTACCAACGGCAGGCGGCAGGGTCCCCGCAGGAAGGTTCATCCCTTTCTGCGGGGATTTTTTTATCATCACGCATTTTTCCATGGAAGAAAGTGACGCGGCCAGACGTTAACCCATCAGAACCCCAGGACGTGGTTCCCAACAACATTTTGAAGGAGACACGACATGACCCGCATTTCCAGCCTTACCTTCGCTGCTCTGGTTCTCAGCCTTGCCTCGGTGCCTGCTCATGCCCAGTTGCTGGGCGGTGGCGGCGGCCTGGGGGGCGCGGTCGGGGGCGGTCTGGGCGGCGCGATCGGCGGCGCCGGATCGATGGGCGGTATGGGATCGATGGGCACCATCGGTTCGGCCACATCGCAGGTTGAAACCACCACCCGCACCGCGGCCTCGGCCAGCGGCAACACCACCGGCAGCCAGCATGTCAACGCCCGCAACGGCCAGGTTGCGGCCAACCGCAGCGTGACCGGCAATGGCGCGGCCAACCTGACCTCTGCGGCCACGGCCAACACCCCGGCCACCGGTGCCCGCAGCGTTGATGGCGCTCTTTCTGCCAGCGGTTCGGCCACGGGCAGCGGCAGCGCGAATGCGCAACTGATCGGCACCGATCAGGTGGCCAACGGCGCCCGCGCCGCCGCCTCGCGGGCCAATGGGGCGGTGGGCGATGCGCACTCTGCGGCCTCGGGCGCGGTTTCGCGGGCCAATATGACGGCCACCAACGCCGCCGCGCGTGGCCGGGAAACCGTCGGCAATGTGGCCGCCAATGCGGCAGGGCGCGCCAATAGCCTGAGCGCCGCCGCGCAGGGCAGCGCACAAAACTCGCTCTCGACCGCCGGTTCGCTGGGCAGCAGCAATCTGGCGCTGGCGGGCAGCGCCGCCTCGCAGGTTGCAGGCAGCGCCGCCGTCAAGCCCGGCATGATGATCACTGCCCCCGACGGCTCGCGTCTGGGCAAGGTGCGTCAGGTGGTGGCCGACAGCAACGGTCGGGTGCAGAGCGTTGTGATGCGCGCCCGCAACAGCGATGTCACGCTGCCCGCCGGCAATTTTGCCGCCAGCGGCAATGGCAAGAGCCTTGTCTCAACCATGAACGGCCAGCAGATCGAGAGCGCCGCGCAGGGTCAGCTCAGCGGCGCAACCCGCTGAGTCTGATACGGGCCATGGAAAGGGGGCGGTCCTTGGGATCGCCCCTTTTTTCTGCGTCTGGCGCATGGGGCGATGTCATAGGAGCGAAAGTGGTGCCGCTTAGGTGATTCGAACACCTGACCCCATCATTACGAATGATGTGCTCTACCGGCTGAGCTAAAGCGGCACTCCAGCGGTGAGGCGGGCGTTTAGCTTCAGGTTGGCGCCTTGGCAAGGCAAAAAACGACAAAGATCACGATCTTTGCAACCCGCCGTGATGGCGCCTGCCAAATGCGCGATGGCCTCAACCAAACCGGCGCGAAAGCGCCAGCAACGGCGAGGCCATCAGCGTGGTCACGATCGCCATCAGCACCAGAATTGCAAACAGGCCCGGCCCGATGATCCCGGCCTGAAGCCCGATGTTGATGATGATCAGCTCCATCAAGCCGCGTGCATTCATCAGCGCGCCGATGCCCAGCGCGCTGCGGTTGTCCTCGCCCGAAAGGCGCGCGGCAAGGTAGCAAGCCCCGCCTTTGGCCAGCACGGCCGCCGCCAGAATGGCCACAGTCACCAGCACCAGATCGAGATTGCCCAGCACCTGCATGCGGGTGTTCAACCCGGAATAGGTGAAGAACATCGGCAGGAGAAAGGTCGTGGCAAAAGGTTCGAGCCGCGTGCGCAGTCCTTCGACCAGATTGCCGCGCGGCATGGCCGTGCCCAGCAGAAATCCGCCGAACACCGCATGCATCCCGCAAGCATCCATCGCCCATGCGCAAAGCAGGAAAAGCCCCAGCACCAGCGCCAGCAGGCCTTCGCCCACGCCATGGATATCGGCCCGGCGGCCCAGCGGCGCCAGCACGCGCGGCGCGATCAGCACCATGACCAGCGCAAAGGTAAGCCCGCCGCCCGCCGCCTTGATCGCCACGGTCGATCCCGCGCCAAGGCTGGCCAGCACGAGGGCCACCACGATCCATGCGCCCGCATCCCCGATCGCCCCGGCCGACAGGCTGAGCGTGCCCATCCGCGTACCGGCCAGACCCTGTTCATGGATGATCCGCGCCAGCATGGGAAAGGCCGTGATGGCAATTGCGGCACCCAGAAACAGGCTGGCCTGGGCCGGGCCGACCTGGGGCATGAACAGCCCCGGTTGGCGCATCAGCCAGGGGATCATTGCCGCCCCCGCCAGAAAGGGCGCCGCCATGCCGGCGATGGAGACCGCCGCCGCCCGTCCGGCATTATGGCGAAATTCCTCGCGGCTGAAGGTCAGGCCGATCAGGAACATGTAGAGGCCCACGCCAAGCTGCGCGCCGACATAGAGCAGTTTTTTGAGGTCGGCGGGAAACAGCATCGCCTCCACCCCCGGCGCCAGCCAGCCCAGCAGCGAAGGCCCCAGCAGCACGCCCGCGATCATTTCGCCAACCACCTGGGGCTGGCCCAGAAAGCGCCGGGCCGCCCAGCCCACCACGCGTGAGGCAGCCAGAATGCAGGCCATGGCCAGAAAGAACAGCGGGGAAAGCTCAGCGGGGGTCATCAGGCCTCTCTTGCAATGGTTTGCATTATTATGCGCCGACGTTAGCCTTTTGTCTCGCCCAAGTCATGCCCACAAGTCATGTCCCGCTGGAAAAGCTGGATTTATGTCAGGAATGGATACAAAGTCCGCGCAAAGCCAAATCAGGGGAGAAGCGCATGAATTTCGCAGGCCGTCATATCGTCATCACCGGGGCTAGCACCGGCATCGGTCGCGCCAGTGCCGAGCGCATCGCGGCGGGCGGCGGCAAGCCAGGCCTGATCGCGCGACGCGAAGGGATGCTGCGCGAACTGGGCGCGGCGCTGAATACGGGCTGGGCCGCCGCCGATGTGGGCGACAAGGCGCAGTTGATCGGCGCGCTTGATGCGCTGGCGGCGCAGAACGGCCCGATCGACGGGCTGTTTTTGAATGCGGGCACCGGCGGGGCCTTTGCGCCGGTTTCGGCCTATGGCGATGCGATGTTTGACGAGGTGATGCGGGTGAACACCACATCGCTGTTCTGGGCGATTGCCCATGTGTTGCCCGGCATGATCGAGCGGCGGCGAGGCGCGATCCTGATCACCGGGTCGCTGGCCTCGGCGCGGGGCATGGCGGGCAATGTCGCCTATGTGGCCAGCAAACATGCCGCCCAAGGCATCGCCCGCGCCGTGGCAATGGAGGCCGCGCCCTTTGGCGTGCGGTGCAATTGCCTGCTGCCCGGTTTCATCGAAACGCCGATGCTGGCCGATGTGCCCGAGGCGCAGCGCCCCGCCATGGCTGCCCGCGTGCCCCAGGGCCGGATCGGCACCGCCGATGAGGCGGCGGCGGTCGCCGCGTTCCTGCTGTCTGACGATGCCAGCCATGTCACCGCGCAGAGCTGGGCGGCGGATGGGGGCATCTTGGGAACGCTTTCGGTTTAGCGCCGAATCAGCACTTTCACGCTTTCGGCATGGGCCTTGATGTCGGCGGGATAGAACCAGACCGGGCGCAGATCGCCGGAGAGATAGCGCTGCGCCTGATCGGTGAAATGGGGGGATGTCGGGTCGCCGCTGGCGCCGCCGGTGCTGATCGCGCGGGCGGTGACGCGCGGGCCGAATTCGACCGCCGCGACAAAGCTGTTGCCCCGGTTGCCGTAATAGCGCTTCATCCCCGGCACACGCGGCCCGCTCGACACGGCCAGCGCGCCCCACTGGGATGAGGTGAAGGCCACGGGCAGGCTGGGCTGCGCATCGTCATAAGGCTGGGTGATCGCCCCGGTCAGCCGTTGATAGCGGTTGAGTTCGCCCCATGGCACGCGCCAGTCGCCAAAGTCCTTGGTCAAACGCGCCATCGCCTCGTCCAGCGCGGCAAGGCGCTGCTCATTGGTGGCCTGTTCGTCCATCCAGTCCCACAGGGTCATGCGCTGCGCCTTGGCGCTCTCGGCCCCCTTGGTCCACAGGTTTTCGCCCCAGACAATCGCCAGCGTTTCGGCGGTCGAGGCGGTCGATGTGCGATGGTCCCAGCCTTTGAGCAGGGCGATGGCCTCGGCCCGCGCCGGGGATGGCGCGGCGGCGTCGGCGGCAAACAGGCGCGGCAGCAGGCGATCAAAGGCGGGCAACCACGTGTCATGCCCCGCCGCAATCAGCCCATCAAGCGTGAAGCGCGGCGTGGCGGCCAGAACGCGCTCGGCATGAGGCCCGCGCGGGTTGGCGCCCACCTCGTCCATATAAGCCGGATAGGCGCCCTTGCGCGGCGAATCCGCCCCCGCCGCGCTCCATGGCGCATTGTTGGTGTTATAGGCCCAGCCGTTCTTCGGATCGATCACCTGCGGCAATTCCGATAGCGGGTGCAGCCCCATCCAGTCGGTGCGCGGATCAGCGCCATCGACCGGCGCGCGCCAGTCGAACCGCTGATCGCGGATCGGCACGAATTGCGGGTGGAGATAGGCGATATGGCCTTTGCTGTCGGCAAACAGCGTATCATTCGAACTGTTGGCCTTGAGCCGAGCGATTTTCAGGAAACCGGCCAGATCATGCGCCTTGGTGCGCAGGAAACTTTGCTCCAGCGCGGCCACGGGCCGGTTCATCAGGGCGGTGGCGATCCATTTGCCGCCTTCCTCGCGGGTGATCGGGCCATGGTGGGTGGCATAGGTTTCAAAGGTGCGCCGGGCCATCGTGCCGTCCGCGCGGCAATAGGAAAGGGTGACGGGGCGGACAATCAACGGGCGGGTCTGCGCGCCGTATTGATATGCCTTGCCCTTGGCCGTTTCGACGATGGTTTCGGCATATTCGTCCACATTGTCCACCCCGCTGGAGGTGTGCATCCATCCGGCATGTTGATTAAAGCCCTGATAGATAAAGGGCTGACCCCATGTGACCGCGCCATAGGCATTGAGGCCCTGTGCGCTGGTCATCTGGAGTTCGGAACGGAAATAGAAGGTGGTGTGCGGGTTGATATAGAGCAGCGCATGGCCGCTGGCGCTGTGGGACGGGGCGATGGCAAAGCCGTTCGACCCCTGTGGTTCGCGAAATATGATGCCGCGTTCCTCGCCCGTCATGGCCAGCTTGTGATGGGTGTAGAAGCCTTCAAGTTGGGTGAGGGGAATGCCTTCGATGTCGCCGCCAATGCTGCCCTCGGTAAAGGACAAGGCCATCCACGGTTCGAAATGGGTCAGCACGCGGGGTTTGACCTGTGGGTGATCGGCCAGATAGGCGTTGAGCCCGCCCGCCCATGCGTCCATGATGGCCTTGAGCCAGGCAGGGCTGCGCGCATAATCGGCCTTGAGCCGCGCTGGGTCGATGAACAATCTTTGCCGCAGATCCTGCCAGATCGCCTTTTCGCCTTCCGCCTCGGCCATGCGGCCAAGGTTGGTCAGGTAATTGACCTCGATGCGGTTGAAGTCATCCTGCGCCTGAGCATAGACCATGCCATAGACCGCATCGGCATCGGTTTCGCCGCGGATATGGGCAATGCCCCAGGTGTCGCGGGTAATCGTGATCTTGTGCGGCGCGGCCAGAGCGGGGGACGCCATGGCCAGGGCCGTCCATGCCAGTACGCCTGTAATCCACCGCATCCTTGCCCCCCATCTGCGCCTGCGCGGGTTATGATTAGCATGGGCCGCAAAGCGGAAAAGGGGGCAGTTTGACGCAAGCAAAGGCAAGGGATGATCTTTGGCAGGAATTGCTTTGCGGCCAGAAAAATGCTCTGGCGCAGGGAAGGGGATTCGGGTGATGCTCAAACGCGGGGGCGCCATGGGGTGGCGGCCTTGCGGGCGGACATAATGATGGAAGCTTGGATATGATCGTGATGCCCCTGTCTACCCTGCTGCTGGCCAGCGTTTCCTCTGTTCCGGCGGCGGCGCCAGCGTCGTTGGGCGCGTCGTTGCTGGCGCGGGCCAATGATGCGCCCCATATTGCCGCCTTGCCGCTGGAGGGCGAGCCGCAGCAGGCCGCGCCCAGCGCCCCCGAAGCGGCCGCAGCCGAGGCGCAGAACGCCCCGGCCAATGCGAATCCGGCGCCTGCCAATCCGGCGCCTGCCGACCCTGCGCCCGCCGATGCCGCCACGCCCGCGATGGCGCCTGCCGATACTGCCCCTGTTGATACTGCCCCTGTTGATACTGCGCCTGCCAGCGAATCCTTCGTGCTGCGCGATCCCTGGCAAAAGCGCAACCGCAGCCTTTTCGCCTTCGATCTTTTCTTTGAAAGCAAGATGCTGGCCCCTGTCGCCCATGGCTATCGCGCGGTGACGCCGCAGTTTTTCCGCGCCGGGATCAACAATGCGATCCTCAATCTGGATGAACCGAGCACCGCGATCAATCAGGTGGTCCAGCTCAAGATCGGGCGGGCGCTGAAGACCACGGTGCGCTTTGCCATCAATTCCACCATCGGCATCGCGGGCCTGTTCGATGTCGCCTCGGCGGGCGGATTGCGGCGGCGTCCGGCCGATTTTGGCCAGACCTTGGGCCGTTACGGCGCCAAGCCGGGGCCTTATGTGATGCTGCCCTTTCTGGGCCCGTCGAATCTGCGCGATGGGTTTGGGCGGCTGGTCGATACGTTCACCGATCCGGTGGGCTTTGTGATCGGGGGCGTCTTTACCTCGCCGGGCGGCGCGGCGCGCTATGCGATGGCCGGGATCAACTGGCGCGAAAAGAATGACGGGACGATGGCGGCCATTTACGGGGCGTCCGATCCCTATGCCTTCACGCGCTCGGCCTACAGCCAGCAGCGTGCAGCCGTTGTTCAGGACGCCACGGGTAAGGCAGCTGCACTGCCGGATTTCTGATTCGGCTGATCTTTCACGGCGCCGGATCTCCTCCGGCGGTTCTTTCAAAAATGTCGAATTTCTGATTCGGCGTGTTTTCCGCATGCATTGGCGCAGGGCTTGGCCATTGACCAAACCCGACGTCGCGGCCAAGGGGTTCTGCGACGGGCAAGCCAATGTATTTCCCCCCGATGCTGGTCATGGAGCTGTCAATGTTTCGCGCTGATCTTAAGCTGTCTTTCGCGCTGGGCGTGGCAGGTGTGGTTGCCGCCGCGATGCCGGTTGCCGCGCCTGTGGCGCTTGCCCAATCCGCCCGCGATGCCAATGCCGAGGCCTTTGTCCAGCAGGGCGCACGTGAAGTGCTGGCCGTGCTGAACGACCGGAGCAAGAGCGATGCGGGCAAGAAGGAGGCGTTTCGCGTCCTTATCAACCGGCTGATCGATGTGCCCAAGGTGACGCGTTTTGTGCTGGGCAAATATGCCCGCAGCGCGACGCCCGATCAATATAACCGCTTTGCCGCCGCCTTCCGCACCTATGCCGAGGGCGTCTATATGAGCCGGATCGATGATTATCACGGCGAGAAGGTCGTGGTGCTCGGCTCGCTGGTGCGCAAGCCGGGCGACGTGCTGGTCACGACGCAGCTGGCCGGGGGCCGGTCGAGCGCGCCCACCAATCTGGTCTGGCGCGTGCTCAATGACGGTTCGGGCTGGAAGGTTGTTGACGTTCAGGTCTCGGGCGTCTGGCTGGCCATTACCCAGCAGCAGGATTTCGTCTCGACCATCGACAACAATGGCGGCAAGATCGAC